>NZ_JAWORD010000029.1:0-50538 GCF_033337665.1 Vibrio sp. Vb2960
ACTCTCACACCTTGCGGCGCCAGAACCTAAATCTGGTGCGTCTACCAATTCCGCCACTTCCGCAACTTATTCTGTAGTTATCAAGGTAATTGGTAAAAACCTAAATAACGTTGTTCATGGTGGCTACGACGGGATTCGAACCTGTGACCCCATCATTATGAGTGATGTGCTCTAACCAGCTGAGCTACGTAGCCAAAACCATATTTTTTTTCTCAACGCTTTGTTGCCTTGTCGTTGGGAACGGCGCGCATTATGCGAAGTTGAGTGAGATCCGTCAACAGTTTTTTTTAATAAATTTCGGAAAAAACCTCGTTCGCTTCCTTTTTAAACAAAGAGGCGTGTTTATGATCTAAAACTGGAAATAAATTAGCTTGCAGTTGCGTAATTTATTTTTGTTCATTTACTTAAGGTATTAAAAAAGCCAGCTTAACAGCTGGCTTTTAGTGTAAATGAAGTGTTTAGAATTCATTCATTTAATTAAACATTGAAGCGGAAGTGTACAACATCACCATCTTTTACGATGTAGTCTTTACCTTCTAGACGCCATTTACCTGCGTCTTTTGCGCCATTTTCACCATTGAATTGGATGAAATCGTCGTAACCGACTACTTCTGCACGAATAAAGCCTTTCTCGAAGTCAGTGTGGATCTTACCTGCCGCCTGAGGCGCAGTTGCACCAACAGGGATTGTCCAAGCACGTACTTCTTTAACACCTGCTGTGAAGTAGGTGTGTAGAGTCAGTAGTTCGTAACCAGAGCGAATTACACGGTTCAGACCCGGCTCTTCGATCCCCATATCTGCTAGGAATTCTTCGCGATCTTCATCTTCTAGTTCAGATAGTTCAGATTCGATAGCTGCACATACAGGTACAACGACATTGTTTTCTTTTTCTGCGAACTCACGAACCGCATCTAGATATGGATTATTTTCGAAGCCATCTTCGTTTACGTTTGCAATGTACATAGTTGGCTTCAGTGTTAGGAAGTTTAGATAGCCGATTGCTGCTAACTCTTCTTTAGATAGCTCAACTGTGCGTGCCATGCCGCCTTCAGTTAGTACTGGTAACAGTTTTTCTAGTACGGTTAGTTCAAATTTTGCGTCTTTATCGCCGCCTTTTGCCTTCTTCGCGTTACGTTGAATCGCTCGCTCACAAGAATCTAGGTCAGCCATTGCAAGTTCGAGGTTGATCACTTCGATATCTTCGATAGGTGAAACTTTACCTGAAACATGAACAATGTTTTCGTTTTCAAAACAACGTACAACGTGGCCAATCGCGTCTGTTTCACGGATGTTAGCTAGGAATTTGTTACCTAAACCTTCACCACGTGATGCACCAGCAACAAGACCAGCGATGTCCACGAACTCCATCGTCGTTGGAAGAACTCTCTGTGGGTTAACGATCTTAGCTAGTGCGTCTAGACGTAGATCTGGCACAGGAACCACACCAGTGTTTGGTTCAATGGTACAGAACGGGAAGTTTGCTGCTTCGATACCCGCTTTAGTTAGTGCGTTGAACAGAGTTGATTTACCTACGTTAGGTAGACCAACGATGCCACATTTAAAACCCATGATAGTAACCTTATTCAGCTTTGAACGTGTGGAGGCGATTTTGTGCTTTAGATAGGCCATCCTTAATCAGGATATCTAGACAACGAACAGCCTCATCAGCTGCTGCATCTAAAAGCTCTTGCTCTTTAGCTGGCGCTTTACCTAATACAAAACCCGCCACTTTATCTTTGTGTCCCGGATGACCAATGCCAATACGAAGACGATAAAAATCTTTGTTATTGCCCAGTTTGCTAATGGTGTCACGCAGACCGTTGTGTCCACCGTGCCCCCCACCTTTTTTAAACTTAGCGACACCTGGCGGTAAGTCTAGCTCGTCATGAGCAACCATGATCTCTTCAGGTTTAATTTGATAAAATTTCGCAAGCGCTGCGATCGATTTACCTGATAGATTCATGAAGGTGGTTGGGATAAGCAAACGGAGATCCTGGCCATTGACCATAATGCGCCCTGTTAGACCAAAAAACTTTGGTTCGTTCTTCAGTGTAACGTTGTGAACGCGTGCTAATTCTTCTACAACCCAAGCGCCCGCATTGTGACGAGTTCTGGCGTATTCTGGTCCTGGATTAGCAAGACCAACAAGAAGTTTGATTGGTTGACTCAAGGTTAGGATCTCTCTGGAATCTCAAAAAGCGCAGTATGATAGCACAGAAAACTCGCGGTGGGCGACCAAGGGATTTTCTAGTTATCAGTACAAATAAAAAAACACCCCAAAGAGGGGTGCTTTTGAAATCAGTTTAACTGAAATGTTCGTATTAGTTGAACATTGCAGAGATTGACTCTTCGTTGCTGATACGACGAATCGCTTCAGCTAGCATGCGAGATAGGCTTAGTGTTGTCACTTTACCTGTTGCAGCCATCTCTTTAGACAGAGAGATAGAGTCAGTCACGATAACTTGGTCAAGAACTGAGTTCTTGATGTTATCCGCAGCGTTGCCTGAGAATACTGCGTGAGTAGCGTAAGCGAATACACGCTTAGCACCGCGCTCTTTTAGTGCTTCAGCTGCTTTACATAGTGTGCCACCTGTGTCGATCATGTCATCAACGATCACACAGTCACGACCTTCAACATCACCGATTAGGTTCATTACTTCAGAAACGTTTGCACGTGGACGACGCTTATCTACGATTGCGATGTCGATGTCGCCTAGTGCTTTTGCTGTTGCACGAGCACGAACAACGCCACCTAGGTCAGGAGATACCACTACAGGGTTATCTAGACCGCGAGCCTGCATATCTTCAAGTAGCACTGGCGTGCCGAAGATGTTGTCTACAGGTACATCGAAGAAGCCTTGAATTTGCTCTGCGTGTAGGTCGATAGTTAGAACGCGGTCAACACCAACGTTAGATAGGAAATCAGCAACAACTTTTGCAGTAATTGGCACACGCGCAGAACGTACACGACGGTCTTGGCGAGCGTAGCCGAAGTAAGGGATAACTGCAGTGATACGGCCTGCTGAAGCACGGCGCATTGCATCAATCATAACAACCAATTCCATTAGGTTGTCGTTAGTCGGTGCACAAGTGGATTGAATGATGAAAACATCGCTACCACGAACATTCTCATTGATTTGAACTGCAACTTCGCCATCAGAAAAGCGAGAAACAGATGCATCACCAAGAGAGATGTAAAGACGATCAGCAATACGTTGGGCTAGTTCAGGTGTTGCGTTACCAGCAAATAGCTTCATATCAGGCACGGTGGAAACCTCGGGTTTGCGTCCAGTTTAAATAGGTCGGTGTGAGGCTGATTGGTATTCAGCCAAAGTCTCTTTTAATGGCGAAATATTGCGCCCTTGAGCGATAAATGCCGAGACTTTATCAGAGAGTTGTGCAAGGATAGTTTCTGCTTCAGATTTGCTCGAAAATTCAGCAAAAACGCAAGATCCTGTCCCCGTCAATCTTGACGGCGCGTATTGTAGCAGCCAAGAAAGTTGCTTATCAACCTCTGGGTAGAGCATTCGTACAATTTTTTCGCAATCGTTTACGCTTGGCGTATTTAAAAGTGTTTCTAGATCTCGTTTTGGGGTGTTTCGCGTCAGATCTGGATGACAAAAAACGTCGACGGTTGCAATAGATACATTCGGTCTGACGACTAAATACCACTTTTCTTCGGGATAAGCAGGAGAGAGTTTTTCACCAACACCTTCAGCAAAAGCTGCAAATCCGCGCACAAATACGGGCACGTCTGCGCCTAGTTTTAAACCTATTTCAGCCAGTTCGTCGTCAGTTAGATTCAGTTGCCATAAGTAATTCAGTGCCACTAATGCTGTAGCTGCATTCGATGAGCCCCCACCAATGCCTCCACCCATAGGCAGCACTTTCTGTAGCTCAATATGCGCGCCAAAAGGGCAGTTTGAGTAAGTTTGAAGCGCGGTTGCTGCTTTCCAAATTAAATTGTCTTGAAGGGGCACACCTTCTATGTCTGGAGAAATCGTAATATCACCAGAATGGTTCGCTTGAATGGTGAGCTCATCGCCGTGATCGACGAATTGGAATAAGGTTTGTAACTCGTGGTAGCCATTCTCTGTACGGCCGTTGATATATAGAAAGAGATTCAATTTCGCTGGTGATGGCCAGCGTGTTGAAAGTTCAATCATTGGGTGATGTTCCATTTTGTGATCACTAGATTTATTTTGACATCAGCTGTGGTGAGTTTCAGCTTATTTGGCAGAGGGAGAGACTGTTCATGCCATTGAACGTCGCCATATCGTTGATAAGCAATACTCCAATCATTTAAACCAATTTGTTTGCTTAACGCTTGCAGTGTATTGGTTGGAGACAGTTGGAATTTGTCGGCATCGGTCGGTAGACCTAATAGCCAGTCAGGCATGTGATCGACGGGCATCATCAACCCTGTAAGACGGTAAATCAGCTGATTAGCACTGCGAGAAGAAAGGACCTGATCATCGTAAGTTTCTACTGTGGCGCCTTGTGGGGTGATGGTGAGCTTTAATGCCGTTTGTCCGAGAATCGTTGTTAAACGCAACTGGCTTAGTGCTGAAGAATGTTTCCAGTAGAAGTTTAAATTTTGTCTTTGGTCTGGGCCAATATAACCAAGTTTCCCCGTTGCTTGAAAATCTTGGATGGTTTCGAGTCGCTGCTCATGAGCTTGCCATTCAACGCTGGTAACACTTTCAGGAACGGACGAACAACCAGCGAGCAGTAAGCTCGACAAGAAAAAAAGAATAAAGGAGCGTAACGTCATGTTTGATGGCTTATTAATCAGTTTCATCGGGAATCGCTCACAACTATAGCATTGAAAAGTCGCACTTAGGAAAACAAATCCGGCTTACCCTTTCAATAAATGCGTGCTTACAGTAAAATTCTGGACCTATTTTATAACCTATCCCAGAGATACCACGTTAGATGTCCTTGCTTGCTATTGGAATTAATCACAATACAGCGTCTGTCGACTTGCGAGAGAAGGTGGCGTTTGGTCCGGATAAACTCGGCCCTGCACTCGAGCAACTTAGAGAGCACGAAGCGGTTAACGGCAGTGTGATTGTTTCAACCTGTAACCGAACTGAGTTGTACTGCGATGTTAAGCAAGGAGCGCGAAACAAGTTGATCGATTGGCTTGCTCAATTTCATCAAGTGAGCCGCGAAGATTTAATGCCGAGTTTGTATGTTCATGAAGAGCAAGCAGCAATAAAGCATTTGATGCGCGTATCGTGCGGTCTTGACTCTCTGGTGTTGGGTGAGCCTCAAATTTTGGGGCAGGTAAAGCAAGCATTTTCTGACTCGCGAGATCATCAAGCCGTCGATGCCTCGATTGATAAACTGTTTCAAAAGACGTTCTCAGTCGCCAAACGGGTAAGAACAGAGACAGATATTGGTGGTAATGCCGTGTCCGTGGCTTATGCGGCATGTACACTGGCAAAACATATTTTTGAGTCGTTATCAGATTCAACCGTGCTTTTGGTTGGTGCGGGTGAGACGATTGAATTGGTCGCGAAGCATTTAGCGTCCAACGGTTGCACAAAAATGATTGTCGCGAACCGCACTAAAGAGCGCGCGCAAGGCTTAGCGGACCAATTTGGCGCAGAAGTGATCAGTTTGAACGAAATTCCTGAACATTTGGCGAAAGCGGATATTGTGATTAGCTCAACGGCGAGCCCATTGCCTATTATTGGCAAAGGTATGGTCGAAACGGCTCTAAAGCAGCGCCGGCATCAACCTATCTTGTTGGTCGATATTGCGGTGCCGCGAGATGTAGAGTCGGAAGTCGGTGAACTGAACGACGCATATCTGTATTCTGTTGATGACTTGCAATCTATCATCGACAGCAACATTGAGCAGCGTAAAGTCGAAGCGATTCAAGCTGAAGCGATTGTTAGTGAAGAAAGCGCTGCATTTATGACATGGTTGCGTTCACTGCAAGCCGTCGATAGTATTCGCGACTATCGCAAATCAGCCAACGAAATTCGTGAAGAGTTACTGAGCAAAAGTTTGCAATCTTTAGCGGCAGGCGCAGATCCGGAGAAAGTGCTGCGCGAGCTGAGTAATAAACTCACCAACAAACTGATTCACGCTCCAACTCGCGCATTGCAAAGTGCAGCAGAGCAAGGCGAACCAGCAAAATTAACGATTATCCGCCAAACACTTGGCTTGGATGATCTATAACTCACGCTTTTTATTAAGAAAACGACACTATGAAAGCCTCTATTCTGACTAAGCTAGAAACGCTAGTAGAACGTTACGAAGAAGTTCAACATCTTCTTGGTGATCCTGATGTAATTGGAAATCAGGACAAATTCCGTGCTCTATCAAGAGAGTACTCTCAGCTAGAAGAAGTAACCAAGTGCTTCCAAGCTTATCAACAAGCACAAGAAGATCTTGTCGCCGCTGAAGAGATGGCAAACGAAGACGACGAAGAAATGCGTGAAATGGCGCAAGAAGAAATCAAAGAAGCGAAAGCGACGATTGAGCGTCTTACTGATGAGTTACAGATTCTTCTTCTGCCAAAAGATCCGAACGATGATCGTAACTGTTTCCTAGAAATTCGTGCAGGTGCAGGTGGCGACGAAGCGGGTATCTTCGCGGGTGATCTATTCCGTATGTACAGCAAGTACGCAGAAAAGCGTGGTTGGCGTATCGAAGTGATGTCTTCTAACGAAGCAGAACACGGCGGTTACAAAGAGATGATCGCGAAAGTAAGCGGCGACGGTGCATACGGCGTGTTGAAGTTTGAGTCAGGCGGTCACCGTGTACAGCGTGTTCCAGCAACAGAGTCTCAAGGTCGTGTGCATACTTCTGCTTGTACAGTAGCAGTAATGGCGGAAATCCCTGAAGCGGATCTGCCAGAAATCAAAGCAGCAGACCTGAAAATCGATACGTTCCGTGCATCTGGCGCGGGTGGTCAGCACGTTAACACCACGGATTCTGCAATCCGTATTACCCACTTACCAACGGGTACGGTAGTAGAGTGTCAGGATGAGCGTTCACAGCACAAGAACAAAGCGAAAGCAATGGCGGTTCTTGCTGCTCGTATCGTTCAAGCGGAAGAAGAGCGTCGTGCCGCAGAAGTGTCTGATACACGTCGTAACCTTCTAGGTTCTGGTGACCGTAGTGACCGTATTCGTACCTACAACTACCCACAAGGTCGTGTGTCTGATCACCGTATCAACCTGACCATCTATCGTTTGAACGAAGTGATGGAAGGTGACCTGCAGAGCTTGATTGATCCTGTGATTCAAGAGCACCAAGCAGACCAACTTGCGGCGCTCGCAGAGAACGGCTAATCGATGAGCCAAGTTCAATCGATTGAGCAAGCACTGAAAAGTGCGACGGCGAAACTGGCAGAAGGCGGCAAAGAGTCGCCTTCTCTCGATGCAGCTGTACTCCTTTGCCATGTCCTTGGCAAACCACGAACTTACCTGCTGACCTGGCCAGAAAAAGCATTAGAAGCAGAGCAAAAATCTCAGTTTGACGCTCTACTTGAACGACGTTTAACTGGTGAACCCGTCGCTTATATTATTGGTGAGCGAGAGTTTTGGTCTCTACCGTTCAAAGTTTCTCCCTCTACCTTGATCCCAAGACCGGATACAGAACGTTTGGTCGAGGTTGCACTCGATAAGACCTATGAGCAAACAGGACCTATTTTAGATCTTGGAACGGGGACGGGGGCAATTGCTATCGCACTCGCATCTGAAATGCCAAAACGTCAAGTGATGGGCGTAGACCTTAAGCAAGAAGCGAAAGCACTTGCAGAGTACAATGCTGAGCAGCTAAACATCAAAAATGTGACCTTTGCTCAAGGCAGTTGGTTTGAGCCTATTACAGAAGGTACGAAGTTTGCTTTAATTGTCTCCAACCCGCCATATATTGATGAAAAAGATCCACATTTATCCCAAGGTGATGTGCGCTTTGAGCCAAAATCTGCATTAGTTGCTAAAGAGAATGGCTTAGCTGATATTCGTCATATCTCGGATCTTGCTCGTCAGTATCTTGAAGTGGGCGGTTGGCTGGCATTTGAACATGGTTATGATCAAGGTGAGGCGGTGCGTGAGATAATGCGTGGCTTAGGTTACCAACAGGTCGCTACGGAAAAAGATTATGGCGGTAACGATCGAGTAACGCTTGGTTGTCTGGCCAGTTAATCATGGAAGTCAGCAAACACTAACTAAAAAGAGAAGAAAAATGTACGTAGCTCTAAAACACATACACTTAGTGACGATTGCGCTCAGCGCGACACTATTATCGATCCGATTCGTGTTAATGATGATGAACTCACCGAAGCGAAATAATCGCTTTTTGAAAGTGTTTCCCCACATCGTTGATACTGCATTGCTAGTGTCAGGTATCGCGCTTATTTTCATTACGGGTTTCATCCCGTTTACCGATGCCGCACCGTGGTTAACAAACAAAATCACCTGCGTACTGGCGTACATTGCGCTTGGATTCTTCTCATTGAAACTTGCGAAAAACAACCTACTGAAGATATTTGGCTTTTTCGGCGCATTAGGTTGGTTGGTCATGGCTGCAAACATTGCTGTGTCTAAGAGCCCTACGTTATTTGGATAGACGTCATGTTAGAGTTTTTTGACGAAGATTTTGACAATATACCGTTGGTGGAAGGTGCGCTTGAGCTAAACAAAGCGATTAACCCAGAAACCAAAGTACATTGGGCGAAACAAGAGTTAGAGCGTCTTTACAAAGATGCAGAAGCCACGCTTGTTCATGAAACCGATGAAGAGCAACGATTTGATGCATTCCTACGACTGTTTTTCCATGAGTGGGGATTCAAAGGCGACGAGCAGGAATACTTTATTTCGGACAACAGCTTCATCGATAAAGTGTTGGAGCGCAGAAAAGGTATTCCTGTGAGCTTAGGTTCGATTTTGTTATACCTAGGCAAAAAGCTGGGGTTCCCGTTGAAGGGAGTTACTTTCCCTACTCAGTTCCTGTTAAAAGTCGACTGGATGCATAAGAAGCCAGACTACATCAACCCATTTAATGGTGAGTATGTAGGTGAAAGGATTCTTCAAGCTTGGCTTATTGGCCAAGAAGGACCGCTAGCTCAGCTAAAGCCTGAACATTTTGAGGAAGCTGACAACCCAACAATTATTGGTCGCTGGTTGGCGTTGATTAAAAGTGCGATGTTGCGCGAAGAGCATTATACGCTGGCATTACGTTGTACGAATCTTGCTCTAACGTTTGTGCCAGATGATCCATACGAAATTCGTGACCGTGGTTTTATTTTCCAACAGCTAGAGTGCCCTCAAGTAGCGGTATCAGATTTTCAGTACTTTATTGACCAATGCCCTGACGATCCGGCTTCCGAGCTACTAAAATCACAAGTTAATGTGATGAGTGAAACGCACGTCACACTTCACTAATTTTATCGATGTGCCGAACTGTGGCGTATCGTGGACAGAAAAAGAGAATCAAAATGGAACAGAAAATCGTTAATATCGGCGACATTCAGGTTGCTAACGACAAGCCATTCACCCTATTTGCAGGTATGAACGTTCTTGAGTCTCGTGATCTTGCGATGCAGATCTGTGAGCACTACGTAAAAGTAACGGAAAAACTTGGTATTCCTTACGTATTTAAGGCGTCGTTTGACAAAGCAAACCGCAGTTCTGTTCATTCATACCGTGGTCCAGGTCTGGAAGAAGGTATGAAAATCTTTCAGGAGCTGAAAGACACTTTTGGTGTAAAGATCATCACGGACGTTCACACTGAAGCGCAAGCTCAACCTGTCGCTGACGTGGTAGACGTTATTCAGCTTCCTGCATTCCTAGCTCGTCAAACTGACCTTGTTGAAGCTATGGCTAAAACAGGTGCGGTTATCAACGTGAAGAAACCTCAATTTATGAGCCCTGGTCAAGTGGGTAACATCGTTGAGAAGTTCGCAGAATGCGGTAACGACAAGATCATCCTATGTGAGCGCGGTTCTTGCCACGGTTACGATAACCTAGTTGTAGATATGCTTGGTTTTGGTGTGATGAAAAATGCTTCAAAAGGTAGCCCAATCATCTTTGACGTAACGCACTCACTACAAATGCGTGACCCATCAGGCGCAGCATCTGGCGGCCGTCGTGAGCAGACAGTTGAGCTTGCAAAAGCGGGTCTAGCGACAGGCATCGCAGGTCTATTTATCGAAGCGCACCCAAACCCAGACCAAGCGCGTTGTGATGGCCCATCTGCACTGCCTCTAGACAAGTTAGAGCCATTCTTAGCACAAATGAAATCGCTTGATGATCTAATCAAGAGCTTTGCAGATATCGATATCAAGTAAACGCCAGATGACTGGTGGTAACAAATACTATAGCCAACCGAGTGTTGGCTATTTTTTTATCTGAAAAACTGTAAATTCTCAAACTTGTTACTGATGAATTTGTTATTGCTAAACAATGCATCATAATTATTAAATCAATATGTTAGGGTGCACGTGGTTTTCAAATAGATCGAATGCTTAAAATGTGCGTCAGTAATCCCAATAAGAAAAAGGTAAATAAATGAATCAGCGTCTGATGATCAAAACTGTTTTGAGTGCCGCTATCTTGGCCTCGTTAGCTGGGTGTGCTACGCAACCTGCACCAGAATGGAATGCCGATACAACCTATAAATTGACCGTGTTGCACACTAACGATCATCATGGTCGCTTTTGGCAAAATCGATACGGTGAATATGGCATGGCGGCGCGTAAAACGTTAATCGATGATTTGCGCGAGGAAATACAGGCTGAGGGGGGCAGCGTGTTACTGCTTTCTGGTGGTGACATCAACACAGGAGTACCTGAGTCTGATTTACAGGATGCCGAGCCGGATTTCAAAGGCATGAGCAAAATTGGTTACGATGCGATGGCTCTAGGTAATCATGAGTTTGATAATCCATTGGACGTGCTATTCAAGCAGCAAGAGTGGGCAAACTTTCCGATGTTGTCTGCCAATATTTACGATAAAAATACTGGCAAGCGTTTATTCCAACCATACGCGATGTTTAAAAAGCAGGGCATTAAAATTGCGGTCATTGGCCTTACAACCGAAGACACAGCGAAACTTGGCAACCCTGAATTCATTGAACAAATTGACTTCCGTGACCCAAAAGAAGAAGCCAAGAAGCTGATTGCAGAACTGAAAGAAACAGAGTATCCAGATCTGATTTTTGCTGTCACGCATATGGGACACTATGAAAATGGTAATAGAGGCATCAATGCTCCTGGCGATGTGGCGTTAGCTCGTTATTTGAATGACGGCGATCTCGACATGATCGTTGGAGGACACTCACAAGAACCTGTGTGCATGGAAGGTCCAAACGTTATCAAAAAGAACTTTAAACCAGGTGATGAATGTCAGCCCGATAAACAAAATGGTACCTTTATTGTTCAGGCACATGAGTGGGGGAAATATGTGGGACGCGCCGATTACGAGTTTCGTAATGGCGAACTCTCGATGGTGAGCTACGATCTAATCCCTGTAAACTTGAAAAAGAAAGTTAAAGTTGATGGTCAGTCGCAACGAGTCTTGATCCAAGATGAGATTAAACAAGACGAAATGATGCTTGAGTTTCTTCGTCCTTATCAAGAAAAAGGTCAGGGCAAACTAAACGTGAAGATTGCAGAATCTAACGGTAAGCTTGAGGGTGACCGCAATGTGGTTCGTTACCAGCAAACAAACTTAGGTCGATTAATTGCAACGGCTCACATGGAACGTGCGAAAGCAGATTTCGCCGTAATGAATTCTGGCGGCGTTCGCGACTCGATTGCAGCAGGTGAGATTACCTACAAAGATGTGCTGACTGTTCAGCCATTTGGCAATATGGTCTCTTACGTTGATATGACGGGCAAAGAAGTATTGGATTACCTAAATGTCGTTGCAACTAAACCTGTCGACTCTGGAGCTTACGCGCAGTTTGCCGGCATTGCGATGAGTATCAATAATGGTGAGGTAACCAATGTGTTCATTGGTAATAAGCAACTTCGCTTAGATGGTAATTACCGCTTTACCGTACCAAGCTATAATGCTGCTGGTGGAGATGGTTACCCTAAAATCGACGATCATCCAGGGTATGTAAATACAGGTTTTACCGATGCTGAGGTTTTGAAGGATTATTTAGAAACACATAGCCCTATTGATGTTAATGAGTATGCCCCTTCAGGTGAAATCACGTATTTAGTTGATACGGCGATTGATCAGTAACCCAACAGAGAAAAAGCGATTGACTCAAACTCGCTGATATCATTAACTAAAAGCGCAGATCCAATTCAATCTGCGCTTTTTGTTTTTATGAGGAGAATCTTGATGACTCCGGCCATTAATCTTGCGAAAAAGAAAAAAATTCCACACACGATTCATCAGTATGAGCATGACCCTAGAGCCGATAGTTATGGCTTGGAGGCTGCTGAAGTACTGGGGCAGGATCCGAAAACAGTATTTAAAACCTTGCTGTTCTGCTTGAACGGGGAGCCAAAGAACCTTGCGGTTGCGATTATCCCTGTTGATCAAAAGCTGAACCTAAAACTGGCGGCGAAAGCAGCGAAGGGCAAAAAGGCCGATATGGCTGATCCGGAAATCGCCCAAAAGACCACAGGTTATGTCGTTGGTGGAATTAGCCCACTAGGGCAGAAGAAAGCCTTACCTACTTTTTTGCACGAAAGCGCAGCAGAGCAAGACAAAATCTGTGTGAGTGCTGGTAAACGTGGTTTAGAAATTGAGTTAGCCCCGAGAGATTTGCTGAGCTTAACTCGTGGTCAGTTTGCACCTCTTTGTTTGTAAACTCATGACAAATAAAAAGGACGCTCATGAGCGTCCTTTTTTGATCTTGCCTGTCAGTGAAGCGTTACTTCTTCAGACTCAATGTACCACCAGTGCGTTTAGCTGGTTTGCTTGGTTTCGCGGCATTTGGGTTCATGTAATGCTGCTTAGGCTTACTCAGTGATTGAGGCTTGTTTGCTGAATGCGTATTGCTCGATGCATCTGGTTTACGGTGCGATTTACCATGCTCGCCTTGCGGTCTGCTGCGTTCACCTTGTGATTTCGCTTTGTAATGTTCTTTAGCTGGACGTCCGCCTTCATCATCACGCTGACGACGCTTTTGTTGACCTTTTTTCGAGTTTGGTGCATGACGGAATTCATCAGCATTGTTACCGCGGAAAGTTCGTGTCTTCTGGTTACGACGAGCAGTAGAATCTTGGTTTTCTTCACGGCTATCAAACAGCTTCGCGTCGGTCGCTTTACGAATGTTGCGACCTCTAGAGTCTGTTTTTGATGCTTCTTCTGTACCTACCGAGCCTTCACACATTGCTAGGATCTCTGCCACTTCTTCGTCACTTAGATAACGCCATTTCCCATTGGGAATACCATCAAGAGAGATATTCATGATGCGTACGCGACGCAGCTTGAATACTTCATAGCCCAGCGCTTCACACATGCGACGGATCTGACGGTTAAGTCCTTGAGTGAGCACAATACGGAAAGAGAATTTAGTTTCTTTCGTTACCTTACAAGGTAGGGTGACTGTGTCGAGAATCTTAACGCCACTCGACATCTGTTTGAGAAACTCGCCTGTAATTGGCTTGTCCACGCGTACGACGTACTCTTTTTCGTGGCTGTTGCCTGCGCGAAGGATTTTGTTCACGATGTCGCCATCGTTGGTCAAAAAGATCAGACCATCAGAGGGTTTGTCTAAGCGGCCGATCGGAAAGATACGTTTTTGGTGGCCGATGAAATCAACGATGTTTCCAGGGACGTCTCTCTCAGTTGTACAGGTGATGCCTGTTGGTTTATTGAGAGCGATATAAATCGGCTTCTCTTTTGCTGCCACTGGCTTACCATCCACACAAACATCATCACCAGGTAGCACTTTTGTCCCCATTTCAGGTTTGTTGCCATTAATGGTGACACGGCCTTGCTCAATCAGTCTGTCTGCTTCACGGCGTGAGCAAAACCCCGTTTCACTGATGAATTTATTTAATCGTTTAGCGTTGTCTTGTGACATTTTTGTCTCCTAACGTTTCACAACGGCGAATGAAGCTCCCTTCCTTTAAGGGGAAGGAAGAATAAGGGCGGGCATTCTAGCATTAGGGTGAAATTTAGCCTAACCGTTTTTGGTGACGTTCGCGGGTTTCTAATTTCTTTTCCGCACTTTTTCTAAGTAGGACGTAAACGGCTCCAGTTCCACCGTGAAAGCGTTGCGCACTATGGACGCATTGGACTTCCTTTATTTGTCGTAGCCAACTGCTAACAAAGCTTTTCATCATTGCAGGTGGATTTGAGCGTTCTCCTCGACCATGGACGATAACGACCGTTCTAATGTCCATTGATAGGCATTGCTTTAAAAACGTCACGACTTCATCACGTGCTTCTTTCAATGTTTTACGGTGCAAATCCAAGCGAGCTTGGATTGGATACTTACCAAGGCGAAGTTTGCGGTAAACCCCGTCCTGTACACCATCACGTTTGAACTCAACAAAGTCCTCTGGCTTGAGCATTTCAGCGTGATCAAGTGATAGGTATTCTGGGTCATCTTCCGTTAACCAGATTGCTGCTTCGCGTTTTGCGAGCTGTGCTTCTGTTACTTGGTGTACTTTTTTGTGTTCGGTGGTGTCTTGAGTGATTGGCTTTACATCGCCCATCATCTGTTGAAATAGATCAAAATCGTCGTCGTGAGACATAGCAGTAATCTCATTAAGAACAGGGAAGAATAATAGGATTATATCAATGAGTGGTGCATTGAGATCAAATAAAAAACCGGAGTAGGCAAGTAACCGACTCCGGTGCAAAGCGTTTCTAGAGCTAAGCGAGATCTAGTGAGGAGATTTGTCGTTCATGATCTTGTATATGAAGAAACCGCCGTAAAATAACATCAGACCAATTGCCCCAAAAATTACTATCATTGACGATAGACCCACTGCATTACCAAATAGGAGATCAAGCCAAAAGTCCATACGTTTCCTCCAAGATGCTCCCGACAGGAATAAACTAAATGGCGGTGTCTTGTTGCACACTGATCTGGATCAATTATGTTGCTAAGGTTAATAAACTGTATTTTGTTGTGAGTTATCAGTCACATTTTACGTGCTAGTGTTCAGTTATTCATCAAACGAATTAAGACCTAAGGTTTTTTTGTAAAAAGCACTTGCGCCACAGTTCAGAATCCGTAATATACGCATTCGTTGACGGGGACAATTCCTCAGCTAAACATCTCGGTGAATAGCGCAGCTTGGTAGCGCATCTGGTTTGGGACCAGAGGGTCGGGGGTTCGAATCCCTCTTCACCGACCATATTGAGAAAAAGGCTCTACAGAAATGTAGAGCCTTTTTCGTATTTGGTGATATTTATTTGGAACCAGAGGATCGGGGTCTGGAATGCCAGTCCTCTGGAAGCCTAGTCGCGTCGAATCCCTACTTCACCGATCACTTTTAGAAAGCCTGCTCAATGAGCAGGCTTTCGTCGTTTTTGGCGCTAGTAATTTTAGACTTCAATAGTATCGAATCAAATTGGGGTTCGCCTGACGTTCGAATATGGCACTTCACCGATACGTATTGAGAGGAAGGCTCTACAGAAATGTAGGGCCTTTTCATTTTTTAGAGCGAGTAAATTTATTACTTGATGTCACACGAGATAGTATTGATAGGAGTTTCAGAAGTAGTGAAACAGACATAAGCGGTCTTTGGGTGATTTGGACCAATCTTGACGTAACCCGCTTTTAAATCGTCTTCATCAAACGTTACTGAGTGAGATTTGCTTGTATTTCCATCATAGTAAACCGCTTCAAAGCCTTGGTTCATCATATGTGCAACGCGATTTCGAGTGTGGGCTGTTGAAAACGTGATGTTCGCGCAACGCATCATTGGTTTTTCGGTAATAAGAAATTGACCACTCTCTTTATCTAAAACACCGCCTTTTACTTCCGGAGTTATATCAATAGCTTGAAAAGATTCTACGTTGCATGGCGGTTTAGCATAAGACAACGAAGAAGTGAGCATAATTCCCATCGTGTATAGGAATAAATATTTAAATTTCATATGAGTTGTTTTGTATCCACTTAGCTTAACGGCGTTTTAATAAGAAAGTTTGAATGAATTTTAAATGGTTGTATTTAAATAATTGTATTTAAATGGCATTTTTCAAACAATCACTAGATATCACAATTTGCTTGGCGCGTCTTACCCAGTGGTTTGATGTTAAATCCCCGATTTTTAAGCAGTTCAATCAGGTTATCTTTACCTACTAAATGCAAGCCACCAACAACAACGGTGTAGCGACCCGATTGTTGAGGTAGAACACTGCCAGTGTCGAGTTTTTTAGCCCAATCTCGATTACGCTCGTATAAAAAGGCTTGGTTAAACTCTTCTGTTGTATGATCGGTCAAAGAGGCTTCGACCAACATGTTACCATCACCACTCTTCCAACTCTCTATCAAGCATTGAACCAACTCTTCTCCGCCATCATATTCTTCAATTGATGAGAGAAGTATCTCTTTACCGCCTTCTGATTGACCTGCGATTAAATCGATTTGGAATTGCACGGACTCCAGTGGAATGACCGGGATTTGCTTTTTATCAGCGAGTCCTATTAAGTGCATGTCTACCCCTTTATCAGAGACATACCCCAGTTTGTTGACTAAAGCGAGTTGGATGGTGAATGCCGCCATCCAAGGTGGGGAATTTAGGAGTTGAGTTTCTGGCAAACCTAAATCTTGGGCAATTTCAATTAAGTGGCGACGTTGAGCTCTGTCTAAAACATCTTTAGAAAGAATGGTTGTTTGTGGGTAAACCAAGCCTTCAGAATTCCTGACGTCTGCTTCAATAATCAACCCTGCGCTTTGGCTTAAATGCTGGGTGACCGTTCTAGGGAGTGGGTACATCGTTTTATCCCCCACATGTACCGAGCCAATAATCATAAGTTCGGTTTCCCCTTTTTTCGCTAACCAATGCTGTGGCTCTGCATAAGAGGAAAAAGGAGTCAAAGTAACAAGTAGAGATGATATGAGCGTCAAGAGACGAAACATAGAATGGTCCTCAGATAAGATACCTTTAAACTTTATACGCAAAATAGCGTGAGGTTAAGTGCAATTTCTCCAGTGGGGTATTCGACAAAATCGTCATTTCTAAAAATATTGACGAGTTTTGACGACGAATAAATGAGAGTCACTTCACGAAAGGTAAATAGGTAATTCGCTTACTAATGGTTCACAAAATAATTAGGCGTGATCCAAATCTTACAAAATCAGTCGTAACTCATGAATATAAGTGACCTAGATCGCAGCAAACTCGTCAAAACAAGTTGTTCGATTTTGACGTGTATTGTAACTCCATGAAAATTAGGTTTTTATTGTTTTTGCTGAGTGTCATTTTTTGAGCTGGATCACTTCCTATTTCTATTTATTTTACGCTTAGAAATAACAGGTTGTATGTTGAATGTAACGGTTAGGTACCTCGCATTTGAGGGGCCGAGATTTTTATCATTGTCGTTTTGAACCACTGACTTTTTTGGGGAAGTAAGATGTTTAAACCTAGTCTGATTGCTGTTTCTGTTATCACTACATTAGCAGGTTGCTCTGCGCTGCAAAGCTCTGAACAACAAGTTGTAAATTCGTTGGCTAATAATCTTGATATTCAATACCAAGTGTTGACTAACCACGGTGCAAACGAAGGTCTTGTTTGTCAGGACTTAGGGGCTGAGTGGGCGTCTTGTAACAAGGTAAACATGACGCTGGTTAACCAAGGTGAAGCGGTTGACTCAAAAGATTGGGCTATTTACTTCCACAGCATTCGTCTGATTCTGGATGTTGAAAACGAACAGTTCAAAATCTCTCGCGTAACGGGTGATCTACACAAACTAGAACCAACAGATAAGTTTGATGGTTTTGCTGCGGGTGAAGAGGTTGTGCTTCCTCTTGTTGCTGAATACTGGCAGCTATTTGAAACTGATTTCATGCCAGGCGCTTTCGTTGCTGCACCAAATGCAGAGCCTAAGATGATTGCTTCTCTTAACACAGAAGACGTTGCATCTTTCGTGACTGGCCTTGAGGGTAACAACCTAAAACGTACGCCTGATGACAACAACGTATTTGCAAACGCTGTGTCTCGTTTCGAGAAGAACGAAGACCTAGCAAAACAAGACGTATCAACCACGTTACTACCAACGCCACTGTCTGTTGAAGCAGGTAACGGTACGGTAGATATCGCGGCCGGTATTGCGCTGCCTAAAGACGCATTCGATGCGACTCAATTCGCAGCAATTCAAGATCGTGCAGAAGTGGTAGGTGTGGATGTTCGTGGTGATCTTCCTGTAAGCATCACTGTTGTTCCTGCAGACTTCACCGGTGAATTGGCAAAATCTGGTGCTTACGAAATGAGCATCAAAGGCGACGGTATTGCGATTAAAGCGTTTGACCAAGCAGGTGCTTTCTACGCAGTACAATCTATCTTTGGCCTGGTAGATAGCCAAAATGCTGATTCTCTACCACAACTGTCTATTAAAGATGCGCCGCGTTTTGATTACCGTGGTGTGATG
This sequence comes from Vibrio sp. Vb2960, assembly GCF_033337665.1. Classification (NCBI taxonomy): domain Bacteria; kingdom Pseudomonadati; phylum Pseudomonadota; class Gammaproteobacteria; order Vibrionales; family Vibrionaceae; genus Vibrio; species Vibrio sp. Vb2960. The sequence continues at coordinate 18,537 of NZ_JAWORD010000029.1, forward strand.
GTGGACGTGGCTCGTAACTTCCACTCTAAAGACGCAATCCTTGCAACGCTTGACCAAATGGCAGCGTACAAGATGAACAAACTACACCTTCACCTAACGGATGATGAAGGCTGGCGTTTAGAAATCCCGGGTCTGCCTGAGCTGACTGAAGTGGGTGCTAACCGTTGTTTCGATTTGGAAGAGAAAAGCTGTTTACTGCCTCAGCTTGGCTCAGGTGCAACGACAGACAACTTTGGTTCTGGCTTCTTCAGCAAAGCAGACTACGTGGACATCTTGAAGTACGCGAAAGCGCGTAACATCGAAGTGATTCCTGAAATCGATATGCCAGCGCACGCTCGTGCAGCAGTGGTATCAATGGAAGCACGTTACGACCGCCTAATGGAAGAAGGTAAAGAAGCAGAAGCGAACGAGTTCCGCCTGATGGATCCTCAAGATACATCGAACGTAACGACGGTTCAGTTCTACAACAAGCAAAGCTTCATCAATCCATGTATGGAATCTTCAACTCGCTTTGTTGATAAAGTGATTTCAGAAGTAGCAGCAATGCACCAAGAAGCGGGCACGCCGCTAACAACATGGCACTTTGGTGGTGACGAAGCGAAGAACATCAAGCTAGGCGCTGGTCTGCAAGACATCAACGCAGAAGACAAAGTAAGCTGGAAGGGTAACATTGATTTGTCTAAGCAAGACAAGCCATTCGCACAGTCACCACAATGTCAGACGCTAATTGCAGACGGTACGGTAAGCGATTTTGCTCATCTACCAAGCCACTTTGCAGAAGAAGTGTCGAAGATGGTGGCAGAGAAGGGCATTCCAAACTTCCAAGCTTGGCAAGATGGCCTTAAGTACAGCGAAGGTGAGAAAGCGTTCGCAACAGAAAACACGCGTGTTAACTTCTGGGACGTTCTTTACTGGGGTGGCACATCATCAGTGTACGAATGGTCTAAGAAAGGTTACGACGTTATCGTTTCTAACCCAGACTACGTGTACATGGACATGCCATACGAAGTGGACCCTAAAGAGCGTGGTTATTACTGGGCGACGCGTGCAACCGATACGCGTAAGATGTTTGGTTTTGCACCAGAGAACATGCCTCAGAACGCAGAAACCTCTGTAGACCGTGATGGCAATGGCTTCACTGGTAAAGGTGAAATCGAAGCGAAACCTTTCTATGGTCTATCAGCACAGCTTTGGTCTGAGACAGTACGTAACGATGAGCAATACGAGTACATGGTATTCCCTCGCGTACTCGCAGCCGCTGAGCGTGCATGGCACCGTGCTGATTGGGAAAACGACTACAAAGTGGGGGTTGAATACTCGCAAAACTCTAACCTAGTAGACAAAGCCGCGCTAAACCAAGACTACAACCGCTTTGCGAACGTACTTGGCCAACGTGAACTGGCTAAGCTAGAAAAATCAGGTATCGACTACCGCCTGCCTGTACCAGGTGCGAAAGTAGAAGATGGCAAGCTAGCAATGAACGTTCAGTTCCCAGGGGTGAAGCTTCAATACTCTCTAGACGGCAAGAACTGGCTAACTTACGCAGATAATGCTCGTCCAAATGTGAAAGGTGAAGTGTTTATCCGTTCCGTGTCAGCAACCGGTGAGAAAGCAAGTCGAGTGACCAGCGTGAAATAACTCAATTCTTGTAAGTTAATTTTTTGGCAAAGCCTCACATCATGTTGGGGCTTTCTTTATTTTTTGAGGAAATTAAGCGTGATCGATGTCTAATTATTTTTCATTGATAAATAAGTCTTGGGTTGTAATAGTCAAGGTTATTGTGAACTGGATCGACTTAATGTGCTAAATATCAATAAATTATCTGTTTACGATCACACTTCTATTTTTTGAATAATTTTATAAAGATACGATAAGTGCCTGTATTTTACATGTTTTTATCAGGGTTGTTGAGCTTCGGTTTGAACAAGATCACTTTTTAAAATGTTTTATTTTCCATCGCGAATTAATTGAAACAATATTGCGAACGCCAAGGAGGCACATTCCAAAGTTTGCGATAAAAGGGAAGAGATGCCCTCTAAAACTATCGCATAACGTGAATAAATAAAGGCAGTAATTATGAAAAACATTTTTGCACTGAGTGCTCTTTCTCTCGCTTTCGCTTCTAGCGCTTTTGCTGGTTCTTCTTACGTAACAGGTAATGTTCAATTCCACGATGATGGTCGAATTCATGGTTCGGACGTTACGTCTACACTGGAAGCTGGTCATACTTTTGATAACCAATTCGGCGGCTTTACGGTTTACACCGAATTTGATGGTATTCAGTTGGGTAAACTGGAAACAGAAAACGGTGGCGCAGGTAACACAACACCAGCAATCACTGTGGGTGGTGAGCAGTCATTTAATATTACCGATCATTTATGGGTTGCCGCTGGTTACCAACACCTGTTCTCTGCTGGCGAGAATGTACAGTACCGTCCATTGGTTAAGATTGGTTACAACTTCGATAACGGCATCTCCTTAAGTAACCGTACTCGTGCGCACATTGATGCGACAGACGCAGATGCGGATACAGATTACCGCATGGACAACCGCATCGGTTACGTGATGAATGAGGATGTGACGCTAAGCTACAACAACGTCTACATGATTGAAGCGGAAACCATGGACCACGAGCTTCGTGCAACGTGGACTCGTAAAGGTGTTCAACCTTACTTTGAGTTCCGTAGTCAAGCACACGGTGCAGAAAACGCGAGTGGTGACAGCCTAGTGAATAACGCTTTTGTATTTGGTGCCTCTTACGGCTTCTAATTTTATATTTGTCTTAACTGTCCATTAAGAAAAAGCCCAGCGGTTTGTCTCGCTGGGCTTTGTTTTTATTTGCCGTTGCCTTCGTGGTGGCTATATTCGAACACTTGGCCTTTTTCGTTAAAGGCGTAAACGGTGTAGCTGTCTTTTTTGTCGCCATATTCCATACCAGGGGAGCCCATTGGCATGCCCGGTACTGATAGGCCTTTTGCGTTACGTGGTGGATTTTTCAAAAACGCTTTAATGTCTTCGGCTGGAATGTGACCTTCAAACAGATAGCCGTTGATCTCTGCCGTGTGGCAAGAGTAAAGCTGTTCATTCTTGATGCCTAGATCGCGTTTGATGGCGTTCATGTCATCGTGCAATTTTTCTTCGACCGTAAAGCCGTTCTCTTCCATGTGTTTTGTCCATTCTCCACAACAGCCACAGTATGGCGATTTATGGTTAATGACATCGGCTGCCAATACGTTGGCGGACACGGTCGCAAGCATTGCAAAGGTCAATAGTTTCAACTTCATAATACCCTCAAAAAGAAGTGGTTACTTTACTGAAAACAGTCGTAGTCGATTTGCATTACTAACGACAGTAATTGAAGACAGTGCCATTGCCGCTCCTGCGACAACAGGACTGAGCAAAAATCCAAACGCTGGGTAAAGCACGCCAGCGGCAACTGGAATACCCAACGAGTTGTAAACAAAGGCACCAAATAGGTTTTGCTTCATGTTTTTAAGTGTAGCGCGAGAGAGTTCAATCGCATGTACTACCGCCATTGGTGACGTGTTCAGGATGGTCATTTGCGAACTTTCAATGGCGACATCACTGCCGCTACCCATGGCAATACCTAGGTTGGATAACGCGAGAGCAGGGGCGTCGTTAATGCCATCCCCCACCATTGCCACGACATGTCCTTGAGATTGAAGTTGCTCAATGTGCTGAGCTTTCTCACCTGGCATTACTTGGGCAATCACTTCATCAATACCAAGTTCTTGGCCGATAGCATTGGCAACGTGTTGGTTATCGCCCGTCAGCATTACCGTTTTGATGCCTTGCGATTTTAATGCAGAGAGCGCTTGCTTCGCATCTGATTTGATCGGGTCGGCAATGGCGATCAGACCGATCAGTTCGCCGTTCAATGCCACAGCTACCGGAGTCCACGCATTTTTTGCGCATTCATCGATGGCAGGTTTTAGTGCGCTGGTCTCGACGTTCTCTGCTTGCATAAATTGAAGCGAACCAATGAGTAGCGGTTTATCTTGATACGTCGCCCAAATGCCGCGCCCGCGAACGTTCTCAAACTTGTCTAATGAGACATCCTTTGCGTCGTGTCGTTTGGCGTAATCACATACCGCTTTTGCCAGTGGGTGCTCAGACTGACGCTCTGCCGCATACGCTAAAGCCAATAGATCTTCTTGGCTGGTGGCGTGAGTAAACACTTGCTGAACGCTAGGTTTACCTTGGGTAAGCGTGCCAGTTTTGTCGAACACAACCGTGTCGACTTTGCTTGCCAATTGCAGGGCGTCGGCGTCTTTGATCAGAATGCCGAGCTCTGCGGCTTTACCCACTCCCACCGTGACAGAAAGCGGGGTTGCTAAGCCTAGAGCGCAAGGGCAGGCGATGATCAGGACGGTTGTGGTGACCACCAGCATATAACTCGCTTTTGGCTCTGGGCCAACGGCAAACCAAACGAGCGCGGCCAGTATTGCTATGCCAACAACGACAGGGACAAACACCGATGAAATCTGGTCTGCCAGTTTCGCGATGGCTGGCTTACTGCTTTGCGCTGTGCGCACCATGCGGATGATACGAGCCAGCATGGTATTTGCGCCAATGCCCGTTGCCTCAATGACTAATCCACCATCGGTATTTAATGTCCCAGCAGACACTTGAGCCTCTTGCGCTTTTAACACTGGTACTGGTTCACCAGTAAGCATCGACTCATCAATGTATGATTCACCTTGAATCACAACACCATCAACAGGCACTTTCTCGCCTGGTTTGATACGCAGTTTCATGCCTAGCGTGATTTGCTCAACCGCGATTTGTTGATCGCCTTGTTCCGCAATTACCGTAGCTTGCTGAGGTTGCAGGTTAATCAGAGCTTGCAATGAGCGTGTTGTGTTTGCTTTGGCTTTTGCCTCTATATAGTGACCAAGAGAAATTAAGCCGATGATCATTGCACTCGCTTCAAAGTACACGTGGCGTGAAGCAAGAGGGAACCAGTCTGGGAAAATCACCACAAGCATCGAATAGAACCACGCTGCGCCAGTACCGAGCGCGACTAACGTGTCCATGGTGGCGCGCTTGTGAGTAGCTGCTAACCAAGCGTTACTGAAGAAGTGTTTACCTGCTGTGGCAAGAAGGAGTAAACATACGATACCGATCGCGCCCCAAGCTAATTGGTCGTTGGTGTTGCGAATCATCATATTGCCGCCAGCAACGCCCCAAATCATTAAAGGGGCACCGACGACAAGGCCAGCAATAGCATCCAGTTTAAAGCGTTTTTGTTGCTGACGTTGTTGCTGCGCTTGTTTTTCTTGTTGGGTTGCGGCGTCTTGTAGGATCTCTGCTTGGTAACCGGCTTGTTTTACCGATTCAACAATTGCGTTAAGGAGGTCATCAGAGTCTTGGCTTGCGAATACTAGTGCGCTTTGTTCTGCAAGGTTGACCTGTGCTTTCTCAACGCCTTCTACGTTAGTAAGTGCTTTCTCTACTGAAGATACGCAACTCGCACACGTCATGCCTTGAATCAGCATTTGCAATTGAATACTCGCTGGTGGCACCTGCGTATCTTTAATATTGCTTTGCTGTTCTACCTGTTCGGTCTCTGGTGAGCTTTCGTTCTCTACTTCAACAGAATCAAGGTTGGCGGTATAGCCGAGTGTTGCTATTAAGTCGATCACTTGTTGCTCGGAGAGGAGGGTACGAATCTCTAAGTGCGTTGTTGAAGCCTCAAAAGAAATAACGTCTTGATTAGATTCTAATAAAGATGAAAGTTTTTTGACGCAACCGCCACAGCTTAAGCCTGAAAGGTTTAGTTCGTAGTGATTTCCTGCTTGGTAACCAAGAGATTCAATCGACGAGACGAGCTCTTTAAGAGAAGACTCGGTTTTGACCTCTACTTGCGTCGGGGACAAATTGAGGATCTCCACATCGTGATTTGCATGTAAAGCCTTCTCAACTTTTCTCGCACAGCCCATGCAGTTGAGCCCTGATAAAGGTATAACTAACTGATACATAATCTGCACCTCAATAGTAGTGATGCTATGAGCTTAAACCTTCCTGCAAGGGTAAGGTCAATACCCATTTGCTACTCACAACAATTTCGTCAAAATCTCTCGAATCCCACAAGTGCACGGTCATTTTACTTGCGAGTGATCTCAAGGTTTTTTCTCTTTGAATATAAAGTTCCGTTAAAACACCTAAAAGATGAATGAAGTCGCTCACGTTTTTTAGATGCTCTCAATGTCAGTTCAGTGTCAAAACGTACTTTTAACGTTTTTTATTTTTTATAGTTGATGTTAAATAATTGTTTTTTATTGATTTATTTTATTTTTGATCTTCTCATTTTGAAGTCGCTCAGATTGCTGTAGGGAAAGTTTTTTAGTGCGAAAAAAGTTTGTCATATTTGCCCCGTCCAAACACTGTTTCAAGTTCCTGCCATGTCCTAGTTAGTGAATTTGAAAATGGAAAAAACTAAAAATATAGGGGTTTATAATGTCTTACCTAAAGAAAAGCCTACTTGCCACGGCAATTACCGGCATGATGTTCAGTGGTGCTGCATTTGCTGATGGTGCAAACAGTGACGCAGCAAAAGAGTTTCTAACCAAAGATTCATTTTCTTATGAAGTTTACGGAATCATCGCGATGCAGGCCGCGTACCGCGATTACGATTCTGGCAGCAAAGCAACGGACGATGACTTGGGTGGCATGCAGCTAAACAACGAATCTCGTATCGGTTTCCGTGGTAAAAAACAATTTGCTAACTTCGACCCTACTTTTATTTGGCAAATCGAAGGCGGTTATGTAGACCCTAGCTTTGGTGGCGAGGGCGCAGGTCTTGGTGAACGTGACACATTCGTCGGTTTTGAAAGTGCATCTTGGGGGCAAATTCGCCTGGGTCGCGTTTTGACACCTATGTACGAATTGGTTGACTGGCCAGCATCTAACCCTGGCCTGGGCGATGTATACGACTGGGGTGGTGCTATTGGTGGCGCCAAGTACCAAGACCGTCAATCAAACACTATCCGCTGGGACTCTCCAATGTTTGCTGACAAATTCTCCCTAGATATCGCAGCTGGTGCAGGTGATAAAGCAGGTCTAGGTGAAGGGGATGACTATTGGGGTGGTATTGCAGCACACTACAAAATTGGTCCTATCCAGTTAGATGCGGCATATGAAGGTAACCGTAATATCAAGATGGAAAGCCAAACGTGGGAAAACAACACGTACTTGGTAGGGGCACAAGGCTGGTTTGATAACGGGATCTCTTTCTTTGCGCAATACAAATACATGGAAGCGGACGCAAGCAATGGTGTGAGTGAAAAGCAAGATGCAATGTCTGCCGCTATCATGTACACCACGGGTGATTGGCAATACAAACTGGCTTACGCCGCTAACTTTGATCTCGAGCGTGATGGTAAGAAAATTAACGATACAGCGGACGATGTGTTATCAGCACAAGTTATGTATTTCGTAGACCCATCGGCAGTGCTGTACGTACGTGCTCGTACTCTAGACTTTGGCGACGGTGCGTCTCAATTAGATAAACCAACAGAAGCACGTTGGAAGTCTGCTGACTACGACGAGTTCTCTGTAGGTGTTGAATACTACTTCTAATTAAAGAAGCAGCTAAAAGGGCGGAAACGCCCTTTTTATCTTGATACTTATTCAAATAAGCCTTTGAAATGACTGGCCTGTAAATTTTAGAGGCTTATCTAAATTGGTATAAAGTGAGAAACCATGATGAAAAAAACAACGACACTTCTCGGACTTTGCGCAATGCTTTCGGCGCCAGCTTTTGCTGCTCAACTCACTCTGCAATCTGAATTAGTTCCTCGCGTTCTCAACGGCGAGTTCGTCTACCCTGAGTGGATATCCAAGAACAACAGCATCGAGTTAAAGGATGGGGAAAACCAATTGGCGGTAACGGTTGGACAAATCGTATTTGAAGATGGAAAGCGCCGTAAATTCGATTCTCAGCCGCTGGTATTAGAGTTTGATGCAGAAAAAGACACCGAGCTTTCTCTGACTTATCAAACATTCCGTACTATTGAAGAGGCGAGAGCCTTCGAACTCGATCCTAAAGTGGTATTGAAAGACAAAAACGGAAAAGAAGTGGCATTCTCTATGGTTCAACTTCGTAAAGGTGGTTTGCAAGGTTTTCGTGATTACGAACGAGAAGTTGCCGACTATAATAACGCAATGAATAAAGAATCGACTAAGGCAAGCATTGCGTCTTCTCCAGCGGAAACCAAAACAATCAAAGCATCGTTTAATGAATTGAGCCGTGAAGAGCAGCAAGAATTTATGCAATGGGCAATGCGTAACCTGAAGTAATTTCGCCTTGTGCTTTAACAGTAAATAGCAGGGCTGTGCCTTTTTGGTTCTGCCCTGTTTTTATTTCTGTTGTCAAACCGATTGTAGAATTGACTTACGGTGGTAAAATGTCGCCACTTTTATCCTTGACATTACAACGAGAGATCTCTCGTTGCTCATTACCCCTAAGGAACTCAAATGACGGTTAAAACTCGTTTTGCTCCTAGCCCAACTGGCTATCTACACGTTGGTGGTGCGCGTACTGCACTTTACTCTTGGCTATACGCTAAAAACCAAGGTGGTGAATTCGTTCTACGTATCGAAGATACAGACCTTGAGCGTAACTCTCAGGAAGCGGTTGATGCAATTCTTGAAGGCATGGAATGGCTAGGCTTGGAGTGGGATGAAGGTCCTTACTACCAAACTCAACGTTTTGACCGTTACAACGAAATGGTTGATAAGCTTCTTGCTGAAGACAAAGCTTACAAATGTTACGCCTCTAAAGAGCTGCTAGATGAAATCCGTGCAGAGCAAGAAGCAAATAAAGAAATGCCTCGCTACGATGCTAACCATCCAAAAATCAAAGCAGCAAACGAAGCGGCAAAAGATGGCGATCCATGTGTTATCCGTTTCCGTAACCCGAAAGAAGGCAGCGTAGTATTTGATGATCAAATCCGTGGTCGCATTGAAATCCGCAACGATCAAATGGATGACCTAATCATTCGTCGTACTGACGGTTCACCTACTTACAACTTCTGTGTAGTAGTGGATGACTGGGACATGGGTATCACTCACGTTGTTCGTGGCGAAGACCACATCAACAACACGCCTCGTCAAATCAACATCTACGAAGCACTAGGTGCGCCTGTACCTACATTTGCACACTGTGCAATGATCCTGGGTGATGACGGCGCGAAACTGTCTAAACGTCACGGCGCTGTATCAGTCATGCAATACCGCGATATGGGCTACCTGCCTGCGGCACTAAACAACTACCTAGTGCGCCTTGGTTGGTCTCATGGGGACCAAGAAATCTTCTCTCAAGAAGAGATGATCAATCTATTTAGCCTAAACGCAGTATCTAAGTCAGCGTCTGCTTTTAACACTGACAAACTGCAATGGTTGAACAACCACTACATCAAGAACTCAGATCCTGCGTACGTTGCTGAGCATCTACAATGGCATCTAGATCAACAAAAACTAGACGTAACGAATGGTCCTGCTATCACTGACGTGATCAAGCTAGTGGGTGAGCGTTGCAACACACTAGTTGAGCTAGCTGAGCAAATCCGTTACTTCTATGAAGATTTCTCTGAGTTTGAAGCGGGCGCAGCGAAGAAACACCTACGTGGCGTGGCTAAAGAGCCTCTAGAACTTGCATTAGCGAAAGTGGAAGCACTAACTGAGTGGACGACAGCGAACATCAAAGATGGCGTTATCGCAGCAGTATGTGAAGAGTTGGAAATCGGCATGGGCAAAATCGGTATGCCATTACGTGTTGCTGTAACAGGCGGCGGTCAGTCTCCTTCTGTCGATGCAGTAATGGAGCTGGTTGGAAAAGAGCGTTGTATTGCTCGCATTAAGATGGCGCTTGAGTTCATTGCTGAGCGTGAAGCAAACGCATAATTGCTTTGAACTGAACGTTCTTTTGAATAAATAGTCACAAAGCCGCGGTGAGCAACCGCGGCTTTTTTGTATCTTCAATTTAGATAACGAGAAACTTTCTCTCATATTGGTGAATGAAGAGATGGTTTCACCTGTAATTTACCTCAATATGGATAAGATTTTTTAATCCAAACATCGTTGGCATGAATAAAAAACGAGCGATTATATATCAAATATCTGATTGATTTTTATCCATGTTCCTTAAAGTTCCATTTTGTTTGTCTCATTTTTAAGAAAAATCTTTGCTTTAGCTATGTTGTTCCAAAAATTAAAGCAAACGTTTGCGTCGTGATTGCGTGGGGATTTTTTTGCTTAAGATCACATGTTGTCGAGATTTTTGATGACAATAAATTGACAGAATTGGGATTTTTCTCGCGATTTCTTAGCGTTATAGTTCATCCCGTCAGCGATACCGAGATGGCGATATGTATCACTGAACAGGAAATGTACGTAAGTTGCTTCCATAAAAAAAATGCATGTGCATAAAAAGAAGCTGACTAAGTATCTCACTCAAGGAATGAATAAAAAGAATTGAAATACAACGTCAGTCAGACGGCGCATTTCGGCATCTAACAAAAGAACTTCTTTAGAGGAATCAATAATGAAAAAATTAGCAGCGGTAATTTCAGCGTCTCTACTTATGGCTTCAGCAGCACAAGCAGAAGTATACGTTGGTGGTAAGATGGGTAAGTCATGGATGGAAGACGCGTGTGTAGCGGGCCAGGCTTGTGACAAAGACGATTCTACTCTTGGCGCTTTTGTTGGTTACGAAATGAATAAATACTTCGCAGTAGAAGCGGGTTTCGACAACATCGGTGATTTTAACCAAACTTCTTTCGGTGGCCACGTAGAAGCAATCACTCTTGCTCCTAAATTTAGCCTACCAATCACTGAAGACATCGCACTTTACGGTAAAGTGGGTGGCGCTTACGTAATGTTTGATGGCAAAGATGATTACTCTTACCTAGGCGCGGCTGGTCTTGAATTCAACCTAAGCCAAAACGTAACAGCTCGTGCGGAATACCAAACACTGACTGACATCAGCAACGATGTAACTCGTGCGACAGGTAACACTGCAACACTAGGTGTTTCTTTCAAATTCGGCGGCAACGATGAGCCAGTAATCGTAGAAGAGCCAGTTGTTGTTGAAGAAGTGGTTGTAGAAGAAGTGGTAGAAGAGCCAGTTGTAGTTACGAAAACATTCGAAACTCAAACAATTGGTACAGGTAGCTTCGATCTAAACAGCACAACTCTAAAACCAGAGAGCGCTGCAAAACTTGATAACCTAGTTGCTTTCCTAAACGAGCACCCACAAGCGAACGTTGAAGTTGTAGGTTACACAGATACGTCTGGTCCAGCAGCTTACAACCTAAAAGTTTCTGAAAAACGTGCTGAGTCTGTTGCTAACGCACTCGTTGAAAAAGGTATTGATTCATCACGTATCCAAGCTCGTGGCGAAGGTGAAAACAACCCAATCGCTTCAAACGACACTCGTGAAGGTCGTCAACAAAACCGTCGCGTAGAAATCGTTGTTCCAGAATTTGAATACCAAGTTCAGCAATAAGCTCCTATTCGACCGTAGTATAGAAGACTGAAGCTGAAAGCCCCAAAGAGTTCGCTCTTTGGGGCTTTTTATTTCTCTTTAAAAACTGACTGAAATGTTCAAAGTGGCTAGGTATTACTTAAGATCAATGCTGTTTAAACGCCCCATAAATGTCAGGATCTCCAAGTTATCTTTATGTGCTTCTAACAACGCTTTTTTGGTTTGCATGTAGGCGGCAAGTTTGCCGTACTTACTAATAGAGCGAACCACCGTTTTATATTTATACTCACCGTCATCATTGAACTCTCGCCACTTGGCGATGTAACACGTATCTCGGTTGTCAGGGTTTTCAAGAGTAGGGTTAGGCTTGTGAACGATTTTAGGCTCAACGCTATGTGGAAGCCTGGTCATTAAGTAAGGGTCTTTCAAAAGACGTCGCCAGAATTTGCCCCACATTTGCCGGCCTAACTCGTTTCTCAGCTTAATGGCTTTTTGTAAGCCTTTCTTTTCTCCAATACGAACAAATCCTACCGAGCGGTGTAGTACCGTATCCTCGGGGGTATGGATATGTATCTTAAAGGCTGTCTTGCCTTTAGAAATAAAGCGGTGTCCAGTGTTAGTTATTAAATTGCTCTTAGACATAGTGCTAACTAATAATTTTATTAATAGCTAAAAGGGTAAGCAAAACTCATAGATAATTAAAGTAATAAAATACAAAACTGTAAATAGGGCTTGTTGAAATGATTTCAAGGGGAAGAAGTCAGATCAGTAGAAGACTTTATCCCGTAACCGAAACACCTGATCCGATCATATTGATTACTGGGAAGATTACCTAACACGATGTACTAGGGGGAGCAGTGCGAGGCTTGAAATTGAAGATACAAAAAAGCCTTAGCTCAAGTGGGAGCTAAGGCTATGATATGGCGCCCCCAGTAGGATTCGAACCTACGACCTGTCCCTTAGGAGGGGACTGCGCTATCCAGCTGTGCCATGGGGGCGTAATACCAATAGTTGCAGTTCATTGCACTGTTTTACTGAGTTCAAATCTAGCAATCTACCAGATCTGTATCAGCATCACGTTGAACGATTCGCTACGGTCATTGGCATAATCAAATAAGATGCGCTGCCTATGATATTCAAAAGTGAGCATATCTCAAGACTTAATGTTTGCTTTTATAGGATCTTGTTCATTACGTCGCCAATTTGAACGCTAGACGCTAAATTTGGCTGATCAATCGTCAGTTCCGCTTCGTGTTCGTATATGCGTGATACCGTTAATGTAATTTCGCTTTGCGAGACTTTGTTTCTTGGCAATCCATTTTGGTCGATAAACGACGCGGTGTGCCAAAGCTGCAATTTGTCTCCCTCTTTTACGCCGTGCATACGGCCGAGATCCATCGTTACGGTATTACCGAAGACTGCCACAACCTCTGGCAATGTAATTTTGCAAGATAGCTCCGACTCCAGATCCAACATAATATTGCGACTAACGCGAAGCATCATCTCGCCATAGGTCGATGCCCAAAAACGTGCACTACGAGTGTCCACTTGACTCGTTTTAGCAAATGGCCAACGCGCGACCTCACGGTAGGCTTTGTTGAAGATTTCATGGCCAGTTTTACCATCAAATACTTTCATTTCTAACGCAAACTGACGATTGATGATGTCATCTTGCAATAGTTGAGATTCGACCGTTGCAGTGAGATCGGTGATGACCCCTCCAATGATGTATTGTGCGCCATTGTCTTGCGCGATCATTTGAGTGCGAGCAGGATAGTTGCTGCTTATTGAGTAGTCCGTTGTACCAACAGACACAAAGCTGCGTGAGGTTTGATCAAGTTGACGGTTCACTACGTGGCTAAAATCGTCACCAACTTGATAAATTTGTCCCATCACTGCTTGTTGTGGTGATGCGACCTCAATATTGCCGACCAGCATTGTCTTTTTGTATTGATCGGTGTGGCAACCCGTTGCCGATGGATAAATATCAACGCGGATTTTTACCTCGACTTTACCGCGACGTTTGCGTTCAGACTCGACCAAAATGTAACGGACTTCATGATTGGTAAACTGGTATTCGTTGCGGCTTTCTTCTAATAGCGGCATCAAGTTGCTAATACTGCCAATATCTGCGCCCGAAAAATTGACGGCTTTGAACAGCGCGTCTTCCAACGCATGGAGCCTTGCCGTCTCTTCTGAAGAAACGATGGTGGCAACGCCTGTGACTTCATACCAAGATGCCATTACCTTAAAAGGCACAAGCATCACTAAAGTGATTGAAAACAGACTGTTTAATATTTTTTTCATTGGTTACAACCGTTCGGGTATAAATATTGCTTTAACAAATTCAGTGAAGTTTGGTGGGTTTTTCTTCGTTAGGCAAACAAAGAAAAGCAAAGACTGTTCCAATATTCACTTTCTTGGAAAGGAATTAATAAAGAACGGTATCACCTAAGATTATCTGGAGAATCAAACCATGAAAAAGTGGCTTGTCGCCGCATCGATGATGACGCTTCTGACATCGTGCGCGTACTCACCGATTTACAATGGTAAAGAACCGTACTCGGGAAGCCAGTTCATGCTGATGGATAGTCCGCGTCATACGATGGACTTTTTCATTGAGAGCATGACAGAAGACCTGATGGTTTCTAATGTGGCAGTATCAGCGCGGACACCGATTGCGATTACCTCGTTTGTTGATCTACAAAATATGGATGCAACAAACTGGTTAGGTAACTCGGTCTCTGAAGGTTTTATCCATCAGTTTCAGCGCCGAGGGTTTAAAGTGGTTGATTTCAAAACTACGGGCTCTATTCAAGTGACGCAGCAGGGCGATTTTGCTTTAAGTCGTGATTGGCAAGATTTAGCTCAAGAGCAGCAAATTCAGTATGTACTGACCGGAACAATGCTGCGCCAAGAGGGCGGAGTGCTTGTCAATGCACGCGTGGTTGGCATGCAAAGCCGTGTAGTTGTAGCGACAGCGCAAGGTTTCCTTCCGGCTGACCGTATTGGGCGTGACTTAGATACGTTAAATAGCATCCGCACACAAGATGGTGTGTTGATTCGTTCTGACCCTACCATTCGTCAGCCGTACACTGTGATTCTCCGTCCATAGGATAGAAGCATGAAGAAGTTATTATTTATTGTTGCCACACTGATATTGGTGGGGTGTCAGCCATTACAACAGATGCGTCAAGATGAAATCTTAGTGGCGGTGGGTTACGCCAGCGTCAGTGAGCAAACAGGTCGCACAGTTGAAGAAAAGCGTGTACGAGCAATGCGCGCATCAAAAATTGATGCTTATCGTGAGCTAGCAGAGCAAGTTTATGGCATGCGTGTTAGTGGACGTGCAGAGCTGCAAGACCAGCGTTTGGGTATTGAGAGCACCACTGGTGCCGTCGATGGTGTAATTCGTGGTGCAGAAGTTGTGCGTAGTTATCTTGTTGAAGACAGTTATGTGACTGAGCTGCGTCTGGATATCCGTAAGATGGATAAGCTACGTGATTATGGAGAAGTTCAGCAGGTGCCTGAGAAGCGTCAGCAAACCTTGTTTTAAACCATTTCACTAGACAGATAATCTTTTTGAGCGGCTTATTGGTAACAATGAGTCGCTTTTTTATATCTACGTGAGCGCGGGAATTGAGGGTAGGAGTGACGTTTAAGCTTTTATATTGGTGCCAAGCGTCGAGATGGTGTGGGTTTTTCCGCCCGCATTGTAGGTCATGCCAACTTTGCCATGAGTTCGCTGAAGCATGTTGTTGAGTTTATTGAAGCTCAGCTGTGCGCGACTAAGCGATTCGCCATTTACTTGGTTAACTTGTTGACAGTCTAGGACGATCGATTGGATTTGAGCAACAACCTGACTTAGGTGCTCATCTTCAGTAAGTTGATTGACGTGCGGGTGAGAGGCGATTCGCTGATCAGTTGTTCTGAGCTGATCAATGAGCGTCATCTTCTGTTTGGCAATGTTCTCAATCTCGGTAGAGACACGCGCCGTGATTGCTTGTGTTTCTTGGCGTAAAACAGCGGAAAGTGCCTTAGCATTTTCTAGCTGGAAATTAACGAGATCGACTAATGCTGCCATAAAATACTTACCTTCGGCCTAAGTCAGTTAGCTTTTGCCTTGCAATTCGTTTTCAAACTTAATCATGTTGTCAGCCAATTTTTCAGGATCGACTTTGTATGAACCGTTTGTGATAGCTTCTTTGATTGCTGCAACTTTGGCGCTGTCATATGCCGGAGAAGCTGCCATATCCTTCTGGAGTTTACTGACGGCTTTACTTTGCTGGCTGAGTGATACTGCGTCTTGTTGCGCTGGCGCCTTTTTTGATTCTGTCGTGCTGGTAGCATTGGAATCGTTACGTGCAGGTGCGCGACTTGTTGTCGTCATCATTTGCCCTGAACGTATATTATCTATACCTGCCATGTTTAACCTTTGCCTTGTATCGTAATACTGGTATCCAGACTATCGACCAGCGCAAAAATAACTTTAGTCATTTTTTGCATTTTTATTGATCAGTTTAAACACGCTACCAGTGGGTATTAAAAATTAACAGTGATTTCCGCAATGTCAGTCACTATGCCTTCTATTATACGTTGTGACTTATCATTTTTCACTCTTACTTGATCGCCAGCTGAACCATCCTGCAATGCTGTGCCTTGCGTTGTGATCGTCATGCCAGAATTCACCGCTTTGATAATGACCTTTTCATTTCGGCATACCACACAAACATCATTTCTCTCTACGACATCGCCTAAACGAACATTACGCTTTAGCTTTGCCCCAACCACTTGATCGTAGCTAGAAAATCCATCTTTACGAAAGCGCTGTAGCTCGATCATGGAAGTGGTAACATCCGATGCGCTGACGATTTCTCCTCTCCCTAGTGTTCGTGTAGCGACGATCATTGGTACTGATACCGAGATCCTCACAGGGACATAGACTTTCCAGTCATCCGGTTGGCATTCCACTAACACATTGATGTTACTTCTCGTGCTGCTGGTGGAAGAGGCAGATGTATCTAACGGAACAGGGCAATCCGTTGCTTTTATTCTCGAGTCGATCTCTGCCGCATTAACAGATAGCTCGCCACCATCAGGCTGATCAACCGTAGCAAGAATATGTTGTTCTGCTGCTGTTTTTATTTGCTCGATCTGATTATCTGAAGCTGAATGAACAAAAAAGCTAAACATACTGAGCAAAATGCCGATAGACTTAGCGTACTTTGTAATTAGCGCTCTACATATTGTCATAGTCAATGGTGTCGAAGTGAAAGTGAAATACGCCATACTGTCTCCCTGGTATCGTGCTTGCCAGTGGTAGAGTATCATTTAAAAACAAAAAGTTTGAGATGGAGATGAGCATATGACGGGGATTCTTGACTCGGTGAATCAGCGTACGCAACTCGTCGGTCAGAACCGATTGGAATTATTGACCTTTCGACTGATGGGCCGACAGCGCTACGGCATTAACGTATTCAAAGTGAAAGAAGTACTACAGTGCCCTAAGCTGACTTCAATGCCAAATCTACACCCTCTGGTTAAAGGTATCGCTCATATCCGCGGCCATACCGTGTCCGTTATTGATTTGAGCCTGGCAATTGGTGGCCGCCCAACCACTGATTTAGATAAATGTTTTGTTGTTATTGCAGAATTTAACCGTACGATCCAAGCATTTTTGGTATCATCGGTTGAGCGTATTATCAATATGCATTGGGAAGCGATTTTGCCACCGCCAGACGGCGCAGGTAAAGCGCACTACTTGACTGCCGTGACAAACATTGACAATGAGCTGGTTGAAATCCTTGACGTTGAAAAAATCCTGGCAGAAATTGCGCCAGTTGATGAAACGATGGATTCCGCTATTGGCGAAGAAATCGCACAAGCAGAACAAGAAAAGCCTATTGTACGCCGCATACTGATTGCTGATGACTCGACGGTCGCGCGTAAACAGGTAGAGCGTGCGATTACATCCATCGGTTTTGAGGTCGTATCTGTCAAAGACGGCAAAGAAGCGTACAATAAGTTGATTGAAATGGCTCAAGAAGGCAATATCTACGATCAAATTTCGTTGGTTATTTCCGATATTGAAATGCCAGAAATGGACGGCTATACCTTAACGGCTGAAATTCGCAGACATGCCGATTTGAAAGACCTTTATGTTATCCTCCATTCTTCATTAAGTGGTGTATTCAACCAAGCTATGGTTGAGCGTGTAGGTGCCAACACCTTCATTGCGAAATTTAACCCAGATGAGTTGGGTAACGCGGTTAAATCTGCATTAACACAATAAAAGAGACATTAATGACTGCTATTACAATCAGTGATCAAGAGTATCGTGACTTTAGCCGTTTTCTAGAATCGCAATGTGGCATCGTGTTAGGTGATAGCAAGCAATACCTCGTGCGTAGCCGACTGAGTCCTTTAGTGACGAAGTTTAAGCTCGCATCGTTATCAGATTTGCTACGTGATGTTGTTACAGGGCGTAATCGAGAATTACGAGTCGCCGCTGTGGATGCGATGACGACTAACGAAACCTTGTGGTTTCGAGATACTTATCCGTTCACGGTTTTAGCTGACAAATTATTGCCAGAAGTAGCGGCAAGCAAGCGCCCAATTAAGATCTGGTCTGCTGCCAGTTCATCGGGCCAAGAACCGTATTCTATTGCAATGACGATCCTGGAAACGCAACAGCGCAAGCCGGGCTTGTTACCAAACGTGTCCATTACAGCCACAGATATTTCGGCAAGTATGCTCGAGATGTGTCGTGCAGGGGTGTACGACAACTTGGCTTTGGGTCGCGGGCTTTCACCAGAACGTCGTCGCACCTTCTTTGAAAATGCGGACGGTGGTCGCATGAAAGTCAAAGATAACGTCAAGCGTTTGGTGAACTTTCGTCCACAAAACTTGATGGACAGTTACGCACTGATGGGTAAGTTCGACATCATTTTCTGTCGTAACGTATTGATTTACTTTTCTCCAGAAATGAAGTCTAAAGTGCTTAACCAAATGGCGAGCAGTTTAAACCCTGGTGGCTACTTGCTGTTAGGGGCATCAGAGTCGCTAACTGGTCTGACTGATAAATTTGAAATGGTGCGCTGTAATCCGGGCATCATTTACAAGCTTAAATAGCGGTATCTCTTCATTGATAGAAAAGCCTGACTTCGTGTCAGGCTTTTTTGTTTGTTACCTTTCTGCGCCGAGCGTTTCATGTATCACTCAATTAGTTGAAGCGCGTTTTTGCCTTGTGCCCTCAACACGGTGTATCTTTATTAAGTGAACAAAGTGATACGACATGACATTCCAGTTACTTTGGCTCACTTATTGCTATTTCAATTCACGGTAACCACTAGGTTGGTGTAATGCTTTAGGTTTTGGCATGCTAATTGCTTTTTGGTTATCAATCACGGTCAGTTCTTAATTGTAGAGGCAAACATGGCTATATCTTTTGACAATGCACTAGGCATCCACCAGCACACGGTGGGCGTACGTGAGCGCAATGCAGAGGTGATTTCCACCAATATCGCACAAGCAAACACGCCTGGTTACAAAGCAAGAGGTTTAGACTTTGCGAAGGAATTGCAAGCGGCAACATCTGGGGCAAGCATTGGTCTTAGTCGCACAGATGGTCGGCATATTCCTGCCACTACGACGTTGGTTGGGGACAAGTTATATCGCCTTCCTACGCAACCAGATACGGGAGATGGCAACACGGTAGACTTGGATTTAGAGCGTAACTTGTTTATGCAAAACCAAATCAGACACCAAGCATCACTCGACTTTCTAGGCAGCAAATTCAAGAACTTAACCAAAGCAATCAAAGGGGAATAATTTAGATGAGCTTATTTAACGTTTTCAATGTGACAGGTTCCGCAATGAGCGCTGAATCCGTTCGTCTGAATACTACCTCAAGCAACTTGGCGAACGCCGACAGTGTCAGCAGCTCTGCGAAAGACACTTACAAAGCGCGTCATGCAGTGTTTGGTGCAGAGTTAAGTAACGCCATGCGTGGCGGTGATACGGTGCCAGTGAAAGTGATGGGTATTGTAGAAAGTGATAAACCGCTGAGTGCGGAGTACAACCCAGATCATCCCCTTGCAAACGAAGAAGGCTACATTTACAAGCCTAACGTCAATGTAATGGAAGAAATGGCAAACATGATTTCAGCTTCTCGTGCATACCAAACTAATGTACAGGTCGCTGATTCTAGTAAACAAATGCTGCTGCGTACGCTGCAGATGGGTCAATAAGGATAAGGGGGTAGCGTATGGCCGGAATTAACAACGTTGGTCAAAGCGGCTTGTCCTATATCGACCAGCTTAAAAGTCTACAAGAGAGTAACAAGAAAGCGGAAGAGAGCACGGGTAAGCAGGATCTAAAACAGGAAGACTTCTTATCATTGCTCACGAAGCAACTGTCTCAGCAAGACCCTTTTAAGCCGGTGAGTAATGACCAGATGATTGCGCAAATGGCTTCATTTGCGACCGTTGATGGCATTGGCAAGATGAACACTCAGTTTGAGAGTTTGAATTCGTCAATGACATCAAATCAAGCGTTACAAGCTTCCTCTTTGGTAGGGCGTGACGTATTGGTCCCAGGAGCAGCAGGTGTGAAGCAGGACGACGCACCAATGGCGGCAATGGTTAAGCTTTCACAATCTATCGATAATCTGTTTGTTCGTGTAGAGGATGAAGCTGGCCAACTGGTTCGTACCTTTGAGGTAGGGGCGAAACCAGCCGGCGACACGCGTGTGCTTTGGGACGGTAAAGATGAAAGCGGAAATCCACTGCCAGCTGGCAAATACAAAGTGAAAGCGTCTGGCTTAGTTGAAGGGGAGTCGCAAGAGTTCCCAGTATCGACGTATGCCAACGTAAACAGCGTATTGCTTGGCAAAGGTGACGGAAACGTATTACTCAATCTGGCTGGTTTTGAGTCGCCAGTTCGACTTGCAGAAGTATTGGAAGTCGGCAAAGCGTAGTCATAGCTCGCTAGATTAGGAGATTTTGGAATGTCATATGTATCTTTAAGCGGTTTGTCCGCCGCCCAACTGGATTTGAACACCACCAGTAACAACATTGCGAACGCCAACACTTACGGCTTTAAAGAGTCCCGTGCTGAGTTTGCTGATGTCTACTCTAACTCTTTATTTACTAACGCAAAAACCACACCGGGTGGTGGTGCGCAAGCAAGCCAAGTGGCACAGCAGTTCCATGAAGGCTCTAGCATTTACACCAACAACCCAATGGATTTGCGTGTTTCGGGGACAGGTTTTTTCGCTGTAGCGAAAGAGCGTCTAACTCCACAACAGAATGAACTGACACGTAATGGTGCATTTCACTTAAATAAAGAAAACTACATGGTGACCGCGAACGACGAGTTCTTATTAGGTTACCAAGTGGACCCAAGCTCTGGTGAGGTTTCTTCATACGAGCCACAACCCATCAATATTCCTGCTGAATTTGGTAAGCCAAAACAAACAGCAAACATTGAAGTGGGTGTGAACTTGCCAGCGAACGGCGATTTGAAAGATCCAACGCAGTTTGATTTTTCAGACCCAGATACATACAACCGTTCAACCTCTTCGACAATTTATGACTCGATGGGTCAGTCTTACAAGCTAACGACGTATTACTTGAAAGATCAGACTCAGCCAAATACATGGAACACTTACTACACCGTGACAGATAAAGAAGGTGAAAAGCCTTTAAATGTTGCGGCTGGTGATGCGCAAACGCCAACAGGTCATGTGGGGCATACCATGAAGTTCAACAACGATGGTACGTTGGCGAGCTTGAACAATGGTCAGCCAATCACTTCTGTGGCTCTGGGCGATCCGGCGACGAACACGACACCAGTCGATATGAATGGTGCCGATCCTGCGCAGACGCTTAACTTCGGCTTAGGCTCAGCAACACAGTTTGCGGCTCCGTTCGAACTGACTAAGTTTGACGAAGACGGTGCAACAACGGGCTTCCTAACCAAAGTTGACTTCGATGAAAACGGCAGCGTATTGGGGACTTACTCAAACGGTGAAAACGTTACATTGGGTCGTGTTGCTCTCGTACGTGTTCCAAACGAGCAAGGTCTGGATAAGAAAGGCGGCACTCAATGGGATTCAACGCAGTTCTCTGGTGACAAGATCTGGGGTGAATCAAATAAAGGCTCTTTCGGCACCATCAATAACGGTATGCTGGAACAGTCAAACATTGATATGACGCAGGAGTTGGTGGACCTGATCTCTGCTCAGCGTAACTTCCAAGCAAACTCACGTTCGCTAGAAGTACACAACCAACTACAACAGAATATCTTACAGATCCGCTAGAGTACTAGCTGGGTCATTCGATACTCTGCTTGAGTAAGCAATGGCGTGTGGTTGCTTCTTAGTAATTACCGCTTTGTTCACTTTCATCATGACATTCATCTGATGCTTAGCCTGAATACACCTCACTCAGGCTAAGCATGCTTTGATCTACGATTTGCCGCTGTTGCCGCCGTATGGATCAAAACCTTGCCTCTCGTTACAGTTTTCTGCCCCTATTGACCTCTTTTAATTGTTGATTGTTAATTCAAAGTATTGATTGATAAGCCTATTTTTGTTTTGGCATAACTATTGCTTTTACTCCGTGTACAGAGAGATTTTTTGGAGTAATTTATGGATCGCGCACTGTTTCTCGCAATGAGTGGTGCCAAGCAAAATATGCAGGCACTACAATTGCGCGCTAATAACTTGGCTAACGTAAGCACGACCGGATTTCGGGCTGATTTAGCACAGGCTCGCTCAATGCAGGCTTATGGTGAAGGCCATCCTTCACGTGTGTTCAGCATGACAGAGCGTCCAGGGCATAACTTTGCTCAAGGTAGCGTGATTACAACAGGGCGTGATCTGGATGTGACGATTGAAGGCAGCGGCTGGATATCGGTACTCGATCACACAGGGAAAGAAGGGTTGACCCGTAACGGCAACCTAAAAGTCGATCAAAATGGCATGCTTACCAACGCAAGTGGTCATTTGGTGCTGGGTGAAAACGATGCGCCGATTACTTTGCCTATCCCTCTCTCCAAAATTGAAATCGGTCGGGATGGCACCATCTCTGTACTTCCTCAAGGTGCCCCGGCAGAAGAATTCCAAGCGGTTGATCGCATTAAGCTCGTTAAGCCTAATGATCAAAGCTTGTTTAAAGACACCAATGGCTTATTTCGCCATAAAACTCCAAACCAACCTTACGAAGCAGACGCGACTGTTAGTCTCCAGACGGGAGCGATAGAAGGCAGTAACGTGAATGCCGTAGGTGAAATGACCGCATTGATTGACTTACAACGTCAGTTTGAAATGCAAGTCAAGATGATGAGCACAGCTGAAGAAATGGATAAATCTTCAGATTCACTGCTTCGTATGAGTTAACAGAGTTAGAGGTTCACTATGCATCCAGCACTATGGGTAAGTAAAACAGGTCTAGACGCCCAACAAACCAACATTGCCACGATTTCGAACAACTTGGCGAACGCCTCTACTGTCGGCTACAAAAAGAGCCGTGCAGTATTCGAAGATTTGTTCTATCAGAACATCAACCAGCCTGGCGGCCAGTCATCTCAGAACACGGAACTGCCAAGTGGCTTGATGTTAGGTGCGGGTTCTAAAGTGGTTGCGACGCAAAAAGTGCACACGCACGGCAATGCACAGACAACGACCAACGCACTGGACATGATGGTGGAAGGCGACGGTTTTTTCCAAGTGACATTGCCGGACGGCAACATCGGTTATACCCGTAACGGTCAGTTCACGCTAAATGGTGAAGGCACGTTAGTCACGTCGGGTTCTGGCTACCCTGTAGAACCTGAAATTGTGATTCCAGAAGATGCGATTTCTATCACTGTCGGTACGGATGGTGAAGTATCGGTTCGCGTCCGTGGTCAGCAAGACAACCAAGTCGTTGGTCAGCTAACCATTACAGACTTTGTTAACCCAGGTGGCCTAGAGCCAATTGGTCAGAACCTTTACTTACCAACGGGGGCCAGTGGCGATCCACAAGAGGGTGTTCCCGGTTTGGACGGTTTGGGGGAAATTCGTCAATCCATGCTGGAAGCGTCCAATGTGAATGTAACGGAAGAGTTGGTCAACATGATCGAAGCCCAGCGCGTTTACGAAATGAACTCAAAAGTGATCTCGTCAGTCGATAAGATGATGAGCTTCGTTAACCAGCAATTGTAACGATTAAGAGCAAGATTTGAGGAGCTCACGATGAAACGTATTTGCCTACTCGCTTTGATTGCTACGATGTCGGGCTGTGCCATGTTGGAGCCGATTGAAACGGATGAAGTGACACAAGCAACCACTGTGGTCGACGCAGTAGAAGGCGATAAATCGAAAGAAGAGAGCAGCGGTATTGTAGATACTTTACGTGGTAGAAGCGATCCGGTTGCTGGCGATCCTGCTTGGGCTCCAATTCATCCGAAAAACAAACCTGAGCATTATGCTGCTGCAACAGGTTCGTTGTTTAGCGCCGAGCACATTACCGATCTCTACGACGATTCTAAACCACGTGGTATTGGCGACATTATTACCGTAACACTGGATGAGACAACCAGTGCGACGAAAAGCGCAAATGCCGATTTATCGAAAACCAATGAAGCGCAAATGGACCCGCTTCAAGTGGGCGGAGAAGAGCTGCAAATTGGCGGAAAATATAATTTCTCTTATGACCTAAACAACTCCAACTCATTTGCAGGTGACTCTTCTGCAAAGCAGAGCAACAGCATCAGTGGTTACATCACTGTTGAGGTGATCGAAGTACTGGCAAACGGCAACCTCGTGATCCGCGGTGAGAAGTGGATGACGCTAAATACGGGTGATGAGTACATACGTTTAAGTGGCACTATTCGTCCGGATGATATTAATTTCGACAACACCATTGCATCAAATCGCGTTTCTAACGCAAGAATTCAGTACTCTGGCACTGGTTTGCAACAAGATATGCAAGAGCCAGGCTTCTTGGCACGATTCTTTAATGTAGCGCTATAACACGCCCTGCTGACGGCAATTTGACTGCAAGAGATAAGTAAGCATGAAAAAACTCCTTTTAGTACTGATGAGCGTTGCTCTGTTTTCTACCGTAGCCCAAGCCGCACGTATCAAAGACGTCGCGCAAGTGGCAGGTGTACGAAGCAACCAACTCGTGGGTTATGGTTTGGTTTCAGGCTTACCTGGTACGGGTGAAGCGAACCCGTTTACAGAGCAAAGTTTCGCCGCCATGCTGCAAAACTTCGGCATTCAGATGCCGCCGGGCACAAAGCCAAAAATTAAAAACGTTGCCGCAGTCATGGTTACGGCAGAATTGCCGCCTTTCTCTAAACCGGGTCAGCAAGTGGACGTGACTGTCTCTTCCATCGGAAGTGCTAAAAGTTTGCGTGGTGGCACCTTGCTGCAAACGTTCCTCAAAGGTCTCGACGGTCAAGTTTACGCGGTTGCTCAAGGTAACTTAGTAGTGAGCGGCTTCAGTGCTGAAGGCGCTGACGGTTCTAAAATCGTAGGTAACAATCCAACCGTTGGTCTTATCTCTAGTGGTGCGACAGTAGAGCGAGAAATTCCAAACCCATTTGGTCGTGGTGATTACATCACGTTCAACTTGCTTGAGTCAGACTTCACAACGGCTCAACGTATGGCGGATGCTGTAAACAACTTCCTTGGCCCACAAATGGCGAGCGCTGTTGACGCGACATCAGTGCGCGTGCGTGCTCCTCGTGACGTCAGCCAGCGTGTTGCGTTCTTATCGGCAATCGAAAACCTAGAGTTTGACCCAGCAGATGGTGCAGCCAAAATCATCGTTAACTCTCGCACGGGCACCATCGTAGTTGGTAAGCATGTGCGTCTTAAACCAGCAGCAGTAACGCACGGCGGCATGACGGTTGCGATCAAAGAAAACCTGAATGTTAGCCAGCCTAACGGCTTTTCTGGTGGGCAAACCGTAGTCGTACCAGACTCGGATATCGAAGTCAGCGAAGAGCAAGGCAAAATGTTTAAGTTCGAACCAGGCTTAACGTTGGATGATTTGGTCCGTGCCGTGAACCAAGTCGGGGCTGCGCCTTCGGACTTGATGGCAATTTTACAAGCATTGAAGCAAGCTGGTGCCATTGAAGGCCAGTTGATCATCATTTAATGGTTAGGAGGTAGGTATAATGAACAATCCTAACGACATTGGTTTTATCCATGACATCAGTTCTCTGGATACTCTGCGTCAAAAAGCAGTGAAAGAGGGAAAAGATGGCGAGCAAGAAGCATTGCATGCGGCTGCTCGTCAGTTCGAATCGATCTTCACCTCCATGATGTTGAAATCCATGCGTGAAGCCAATGAGGGCTTTGAGTCCAACATGATGAACAGCCAAAACGAGAAGTTCTACCGACAAATGTTGGATGAACAGATGGCGAGTGAATTGAGTTCGTCTGGTTCAATGGGACTGGCCGATATGATTGTTAAGCAATTAACGGCTGGGCAAGGGAACGACAAAAAAGAAACGGCTATGCGTGATGCGGCAAACAATGCTGCGGAATATCGTCGTGTTGACCCGAAAAAAGCGCGCGAGATTGAACAGCGCTTGATTGAATCTGGTCAACTATCTCGACCAAGTAATGAACCCACTCGATTCGATTCACCAGAATCCTTTGTTAACTCGATGAAGCCATACGCGGAGAAAGCTGCGAAAGCCCTAGGTGTCGAGCCATCTTTGCTACTTGCGCAAGCCGCTTTGGAAACGGGGTGGGGACAAAAGGTCGTGAAGAACGCGCGTGGCAGCAGCAACAACCTATTTAATATCAAAGCAGATCGAAGCTGGCAGGGTGACAAAGTGACGACTCAAACTTTAGAGTTCCACGATAACACGCCAGTGAAAGAGACGGCAGCGTTTCGCTCCTACTCAAGTTACGAAGACAGCTTTAATGACTTTGTACGATTTTTGAATGACAACCCACGTTACGATACAGCATTGCAGAAACGCGGGAATTCAGAGTTGTTTATTCGCGGTATCCACAGTGCGGGTTACGCGACCGATCCGAATTACGCAGATAAAGTCCTGCAGGTGAAGGATAAAATCGAAAGTATGTAATGTCTCTGCGACAATTTATGACGTTCTCGAAGGCTTGCCATAGTGCAAGCCTTCACTTTATCTGAACATTTACGCCTTTCTATCACTTGGCACATCTTTTGCTTTTAATGTGTCTAGGTGATCGGTTTTGCCGATTTATATTTCGTTTTCGGGGGCATGTATGGCGTCAGATCTTCTGAATGTAGGTACTCAAAGTGTGCTTACTGCTCAGAGACAATTAAACACCACTGGTCATAACATTTCTAATGTTAATACAGAGGGTTATAGCCGTCAGTCTGTTATCCAAGGCACGAATGATCCGCGCATGTTTGGTGGTTCTACCTACGGCATGGGTGTGCATGTGGAAAATGTTCGCCGCTCGTGGGATCAGTTTGCCGTGAATGAACTGAACCTGTCGTCGACCAACAATGCCAACAAAACGGATACCCAAGACAATCTTGATATGCTCTCTAGCATGTTGAGCTCCGTAGCATCGAAGAAAATTCCCGAGAACCTGAATGAGTGGTTCGATGCGGTAAAAACCATGGCAGATACCCCGAACGATTTAGGGGCACGAAAAGTGGTATTGGAAAAGGCGAAAATCTTCTCTGATACATTAAATGATTTCCACGAAACCGTTCGACTGCAATCTGATGTCACCAATAAAAAATTGGATATGGGCATTGAGCGCGTTAACCAACTTGCGTTGGAAATTCGCGATATTCATCGACTGATGATGCGCACCCCCGGCCCACATAATGACCTAATGGATCAGCATGAAAAGCTGGTTACTGAGCTGTCAGAGTACACCAAAGTTACTGTAACCCCACGCAAAAATGCGGAAGGGTTTAATGTTCATATCGGCAATGGACACACACTTGTTTCTGGTACGGAAGCAAGCCAGCTCAAAATGATCGATGGCTATCCGGATGTTCATCAAAGACGATTAGCAATGGTGGAAGGGAATGGCATTAAAGCGATCAAGTCTGATGATATGGATGGCAAAATCGGCGCTTTACTTGAAATGCGCGACAAACACATCCCACAACTGCAAGATGAAATGGGCCGTTTAGCGACGGGTTTCTCCTACAAAATTAATCAGCTGCAATCTCAAGGTCTGGATCTCAACGGTAAGATAGGTAAAGACGTATTTACCGATGTGAACTCTGAGCTGGTGGCAAAATCTCGAGTTTTTGCTGCGTCTGACTCTCAAGCTGATGTTGCGGTTTACATCGAGGACATTTCCGCGATCAAAGGTGGTGAATATTCGCTGCGTTATGATGGCGACCAATACAGCGTGACAACACCGAAAGGTGAGCAAATGTCGTTGAACATCGACCGTTCGGATTCGTCGTTTGTTCTGGATGGTATGAAAGTGCAAATTGGTGAAGGCCTTGCCGCCGGTGAGCGCGTATTGCTCCGCCCAACGAGAACTGGTGCAGCCATCATAAAGATGGAAACCAATGATGCAAAAGCTATTGCCGCACAAAGTTATGAAGCCTCAACCACTTTTGCACAAGGTAACGCCAAGTTTAAAATTCGTGAGGCGGGGGATGTTAAAGAGTTTGAGGTTACCGTACAACCAGCCGACGAGAAGCATGATAAGCCGTGGTTAAAGATCACGGATAACAAGGGTAATTTACTATCGGACAAATACTCATACCCGTTAGATAAAGATAACCCGATGATTGAAATCTCAGTGCCGAAAAGTCATCCGCTGTATAAAAACGGCGATGCAACCGTGTTTGAGTTGAGCGAAGGCGCACTGATGAATGATAAATTCACCGCAAACTTGGTGCCTTCTGAAGGTGGTAACGGCAACTTGAGAAAAATGCAGAAGATCCAAACAGACAAGATGATGGATGGAAAATCCAGTACCTTGATCGATGTTTATCATAACCTCAATACCGAAGTTGGACTGAAGTCTTCTACAGCAAACCGTTTAGCCTCCGTCGCTCGTTTAGAGCATGAAGCGGCGCAAGAGCGCGTTGCTTCTATTTCTGGTGTTAACCTCGATGAAGAAGCGGCCAACATGATGAAGTTTCAACAAGCGTACATGGCTTCATCACGTGTGATGCAAGCGGCGAATGATACCTTCAATACCATTTTACAACTGAGGTAAGGAGAAGAGATAAGTGCTAACCCGAATTTCTAGTTTCCATAACTATCAGTCCGTACAAAATGATCTGCGTCGTCAAGAGAATAAGGTTCACCACAACCAAGAGCAACTTGCTTCAGGGAAAAAGTTACTGAAACCTAGTGACGACCCCCTCGCTGCGCATTACATCCAAAACATTAGTCAGCAACAAGAACAGCTACAACAATATCTTAGCTCGATAGTGTTGGTGCGTAATCGTCTAGAAAACCACGAAGTTAATATCGCCAATGCGGAGAATTTTGCCGACGAGTCGAAGCGCTTAACGATGGAGATGATTAACGGTGCGTTTTCTGCGGAAGACCGACAAGCAAAGAAGCGTGAGCTAGAAGAGATTGCGAACAACTTCCTTAACTTGGTGAACTCGCAAGATGAATCTGGTAACTACGTGTTTGCTGGCACTAAGCCAAAAAGCCAACCATTTTATCGCGATAAAGATGGTAGCGTGCAATACGCTGGGGACGATTATCAGCGCAAAATGAAAGTCTCCAGCATGCTTGAGATGCCAATGAACGATCCCGGCAGCAAGCTGTTTATGGAGATACCAAACCCATTTGGCGACTATCAGCCGAATTACGATCTACAAAACGGCTCTGAGCTGTTGCTAAACAAAGCTACTAACGTTGACGCTAAGGATGATGCGGCGTATCGCGTGACATTTGTCGATATGAATAACGGCAAATTTGGTTACCAATTAGAGCGTAACGGCAAAGTAGTGGATGCCGATGAGTTTTCACCAGAGAAAGGGATTGAATACAAAGGCCTGAAAGTGCACGTAAAAGGCCAAATTACGCCTGGTGACAGCATTGAGATCGAAAAGCGGGCAGAGTTCAGCATTTTCGATACCTTCAAGGATGCAATGGCATGGTCAGACAAATCGGTTTCGGATACGTCGGCGACCGCCAAATTGCACCAAATGACAGAAGAATTCCACGCTGCTTTTATCCATTTGAATAAAGCGCGTACAGATGCCGGTGCTCGATTGAGTACGCTGGATATCCAAGAGCAAAATCATGAAGACTTTAATTTGTCTCTGGCAAAAGCGAAGAGCAACTTTGAGGACTTGGATTACTCTAAAGCCGTGATCGAGTTCAGTGAAAACTCGCGAGCGTTACAGGCATCGCAACAAGCATTCGGTAAGACCAAAGATCTAACGTTGTTTAACTACATCTAGTATGACACTCATACACATTGTCTGATTTTGATGCCTTATGTGCAAAGCCTTAAGCGCGATAAGTCGACGTAACCTGAGAGTCTGAGATGTTATGCGGCACGATTTTACCCAAAGCGGCAATGATGCGGGAGGCAAGTCGGGCGGCAACAGGGCAGCGTTCAATACCCATGGGCTAAGATGAGTCTGACAAACCGGAAATAGCTTAATGATAAAGCTAACTTATTGTTTATTTGATTCTTTTAAAAGTAGTTAAATAATTTACTCAAGTTGGCACACAAATTGTATTGAAAATATCAGAACAGATTTAGAGATTCTAAACCCTGCGTTTAAGGCAGATTTAGCAAGTAACTTTTACGGTCAGTGCTTATCCAAATGAGAGTAAAGCTGGCCGCTTCGCAAAAGCTTGCGAACTCAACAGGAGAGCAAAATGGCTGTAACAGTTAGTACTAACGTCTCCGCGATGACCGCGCAGCGTTACCTAAACAAAGCGACTGATGAATTAAACACGTCGATGGAGCGCTTATCTTCAGGACATAAGATTAACAGTGCAAAAGATGATGCGGCAGGTCTACAGATCTCTAACCGCTTAACTGCACAGTCTCGTGGCCTAGATGTCGCAATGCGTAACGCGAACGATGGTATCTCGATTGCACAAACCGCTGAAGGTGCGATGAATGAGGCAACCTCTGTCATGCAACGAATGCGTGACCTTGCGATTCAATCATCGAATGGTACTAACTCTCCAGCTGAGCGTCAGGCGATCAACGAAGAGTCAATGGCATTGATTGACGAGCTAAACCGTATTGCAGAAACCACTTCATTTGGTGGTCGTCGTCTATTGAACGGCTCATTCGGTGAAGCAGCATTCCAGATTGGTGCGAGCTCAGGTGAAGCCATGATCATGGGACTCACCAGCATTCGTGCGGACGATACTCGCATGGGCGGTGTGACCTTCTTATCTGAGAACGGTAAAGATAAAAACTGGAGCGTTGACCCAGCTAAATCTGACTTGAAGATCACGCTACCAGGTATGGGTGAAGACGAAGACGGCAATGTTGATGATCTAGAAATCAACATTAATGCCAAAGCGGGCGACGACATCGAAGAGCTTGCCACTTACATTAATGGTCAGTCTGATATGATTAATGCGTCTGTAAGTGAAGATGGCAAGTTGCAAGTTTTTGTCGCGCATCCAAACGTTCAGGGTGAGATTTCTATTTCTGGTGGATTAGCATCTGAGCTTGGCCTGAGTGATGAACCTATCAGAACGTCAGTACAAGATATTGATATGACCACGGTACAAGGTTCTCAAAACGCGATTTCTGTGCTGGATTCGGCACTGAAATACGTAGACTCGCAACGTGCAGACTTAGGTGCGAAGCAAAACCGTCTGAGTCACAGCATCAACAACTTGGCAAACATCCAAGAAAACGTTGACGCATCGAACAGCCGAATTAAAGATACAGATTTTGCGAAAGAAACCACGCAAATGACCAAAGCACAAATTTTGCAACAAGCAGGTACATCGATTCTTGCTCAAGCGAAACAGTTGCCAAACTCTGCAATGTCACTATTGCAGTAGTTTACTTAGCCTGTACTCAATACATTCAGACGTGGATGGGAATGCAGGCTTTTGGCAAGCAGCTTTACAATAGAATGAGCGGCTCTCTCATCTCTCACCTGCCAATCATTTTCAATGTAAAGTTGCACTCGGTATGCCGGAAATGTGTTCATTTCTCTTGATCTCCACATAGGCTCTGGCGACCAACCTAGCCCCAGTTCTCTCAAAGGAAAAGGGGCTTTTTCTTTTCTAATCTTCACGTCTATCGTCTGCGAACTTACCTTTAATTGTTTCCTTTTGCTGATTTTCTATACAATTTAGCCCTCTCGGCTCGATTTGTGGAAACTTGAGCACTTTTTCTTACTTTTCTTCAATTTTATTAGCTAAATCTCGCAATGTTATTTTTTTAAACTTTTTTCTAAAGCTTCTGAATTTGGTGTCGTTAATAGAGGTAACTTTGAGAGAACTACTTGGTTTTCCGAGACGTCGGAAACCGCTACACCGGAAAATCAATTGGAGAAATCACCA
>NZ_JAWORD010000002.1:0-296542 GCF_033337665.1 Vibrio sp. Vb2960
TTCTTTTAGTTGTTGATTTCATAACACTCTCCAATTTTGGGGGGTGGAAAGTGTCAACCTTATTTAGGACGGCACACTAACACAGAGAAAAGCCAGCGTTATTGCTGGCTTTTTTGTCTTTCTATTTAGAGACCAAATTGGCAACATTCTAGAATGTCTTCTCTTTTCGTTTTAGCGAGATTGATCATCAATTCTCTCTTCAAGTTGTTTCATTAAATCCTTTAACTGTAGAGAATCGAAATTGTCTGAATTCGGCACTTGGTAAGCGTCGTTGACTGTGTAGAGCATCAAACTTTTGCTAGAGAAGAACTCTTTCTGTATTTGGACTTTGACAATGTCATCAAGAGGTAGACGGAAGTAAACCGTTGAGCCCTGGCGGTACTTCAAGGTGTTGGTGCTTGCATCGATATCTAGCGTTTTAGGATTGAACGCGCGGCGCGTGAAGTACGTTGAGAGCAGTTTCAATCCTATTATTGTGAGTGCTACGAGTCCAAACTCGACGACCTTGTCTGCTAGGTAGGAAAAATAGAACAGCGACAACAATAAAGTTCCTAGCAAGAAAGGGTTGTTCTTGGGCAGATTTTGTGAAGTTTCATGGATAATCATCCGACATATTCCTCGACTTTATTCAGAAGCGACGAACGTGAGTTGGTAGACACAAACCTTTCGTTCTTTGCCTTGCATGCGCAATGTTTTGTCACCGATGTAAGGGATATTTAGTTTTTGGATCACCGATTTAGAACGCTGATTGTCCACCAAATGCATCACGGTTATTCCGTTTAACTCAAAGTGCATTCGAGCAAATTCGAGTAAGGCTTTGGAGGCCTCGAATGCATAGCCTTTCCCCCAATGTGGCACGCCAACCCAGTAGCCTAATGTACCGTAGCCCTCTTCGATACACGGTAAACTCACTGCACCAAGTAACTCACCAGTGTTTCGCAAGGTAATAGCGTACGCCACGCCTTGATGCTGCTGATACATCGGATCGTGCCTATCTATCCATGCTTGCGCCATCGGTCGCTCATAAGGATGAGGGATGTTTGCTGTCATGTCGGCAATTCGCTTATCTCCAGCGAGTAAAGCCACTTGTTGGCAGTCATCGATATTGAATGGCCGGAGGACGAGTCTTTCGGTAGTAAGAATCGGTTGTATCGTCATGCATTTCTTCCTTGATGAGACGGCTATAGCTGCTAGCAACTGGTTTGCGAGATAAATCAAGATAACAAGGCGTCTCGAAAGCTCGATCTAGCCAGCTGTAAAGTTGTCATGCGCCTTACTAAATAATAAGCCCGAACAATTGCTTATGTGTAATGTGTCGTATTATTACACACATAAGCACGTTTGCTCATATTGATGGTACAAAAGTTGAGGTCTGACCAATGTCTCAGTTTTTTGATACTTTCGTTCAATTTTTTGAAGATAGGGCACAAAAAATTAAAGGAGCTTTTTAATTGTGGAATTATTTTGAACAAAATATGTCAATTGTCAGTAGGACGAAAAAGTAGGGAGAAGAGAAATGCCGGATATATATTGCGCAGCTTGTAGAAAATCAACGCAACATAAAGTGATTATGAAGCGTTGCGAGCCTCAGTCTGTTGACTCGTTAACAGGCAAAATGGTGAGTTTTACACAGCTGATGGCGAAATTTGTATCAGGTGAACATTATTACGAGATGGAGCCTCAATACTACTGCCGTTGTTGTAATCATCGTGCAATTGGAGAGGTTGTTCCACATCCTGCACGGCATACATCGGCCGCACTCTAACTCTGAGTGATAGCCATGATTAATGGCTAAATAGGGCGGCGTTGCCCGAACGACATATCTATACAGGCGTGTCATGCGCTTTCAAATTTGCGACTCCGCGGGAGCCGATAGGTTGCTTTTTCTCTTCATATCACGGTTACTAAGTGAGCGGCAATAATCATAGCTCTTTCCCTCCTTCGTTGTTTTCTGGTTATTCTCTGCTGAATTTCACATGCTGTGCATTTGATGGTTTGCAATTGTTTGAGCAACGATTAATGTGATGCTTTCTAAGTGGTTACAAGGAAGTGGGTTAATGAGTTATCAATTGGACCGGATTGATTTACATATTTTGAGAGTGCTTCATTCGAGAGGCAGAATTCCGGTTGTAGAACTAGCAAAGCTGATTAACTTAACGACTTCTCCATGTTCTGACCGTGTAAAGCGACTAGAAAAAGAAGGGTATATCAATGGTTATCATGCGGAGTTGAATGCGGAAAAGTTGGGGCTGGATGTGCAAGTATTCATCCATATTCGTTTAGACCAAACCAGTTTTTCTATTTTTGAAAAGTTTGCGAAAGCGGTGGAATTGATGCCTGAAATTGAAGAGTGCTACTCGCTCTCTGGAGATTTCGATACCATGATAAAAGTTCGTGTTAAGAGCATGAAAGCGTATCAGGAGTTTATGTCGAGCAAGTTAGGCACGCTTCCGGGCGTGATTCAAACTCGTAGTGAAGTGGTCATAGAAGAACATAAAACGGGATTTGGTGTTAATCCCGAGCTCCTTGGTTAGGCGAGGCATGTGTTGATCCTCCTTATTTAGCGTGGCTTGGTATATTACTTTTTCACGATTAAAAAAGGAGCCGAAGCTCCTTTTTAATAAATCGGTGAGCGATTATGCCCCGATAAAGGTGCTGATAACGCCAATTAAACCACCAAAAACACCGCCCCAAACGACTAGCCAGCCAAGGTGTTGTTTGATCATCTTTTGCACCATTTCTTTAACTAATGCCGGTGTTAATTCGCTTAAACGTTGATCGATGATACCTTCAATGTTCTGCTTTATCTCATCCATCATTGCAGGAGATTCGAATTGCTCTTTCAGTGCTTCTTTGATGTTATCGCTCTTGCTCAACTCAATGATGGATTCTTGCATCTTTTCGACGAAAGGTTGGCGCATGGGTTGTAGCGCTTCCGAGCCGCCAAACATCGCTAGCATGCCACCAAACTGAGAGCCTTCAATTACTTCCACTAGGGAATCAAATGCTGGATTTAAATCTACTTTCTCAATTACTGGTTGAAGATCGATGTTCACACCGCCCGCCATTTCTTTATTCAAGAATCGGTCAATGTTCGCTTCAGTAAAAAACTGTTCCATCATCAGGTTTTTGATAGCCAGTTTAAACTCTTCAAATCGCGCGGGGATCACGCCAGAACCGTATAATCCAGGCACTTTCTCAAACAGCATATGGATGGCAAGCCAGTTGGTGATGGCGCCTGAGAACGCAAATAGCCCCGCATACCAAAGATAGTCGTTTTGTAATTGATGACCTCCAGCCATCAAAGCGATAGCGAGGACATTCGTTAGCAAACTTTTGTTCATAGTGACCAGTTATATGTGAATATCGGAAAGAATAAGTGGGCCTGATTCTATACCTAAGTCACATTGAGATGCTAGGTTTTGCCGTGATGAGTGACCGTGTTGCGAAGGGATAAAAATGGATGTACAGAAAAACAAAACCCGACAATCATTGTCGGGCCACTGCTTTTTCTTAGAAAAACTAAGATTCTATTTTTAATTTTAGATGCGGTAGATCTTACAACAAAGTTGGCATTTCCATCTTTCTGAGTAGCCAAATAGCTTGTCAGCCCAACTTGGTTTGAGTTGTACGATCTGCATTGAACCACATTTACACATAAGCTAATTACCTTATTGTTAATATAATAACTAAGCCATCTATTGAGTATAGCTGTTTCTCAAAAAGTGAAATGACAAATGAAGACGGCTCAATACTCTGTATTGTGTTCATTGCAATGGATACGCAACGAGGCGGTATATTAGCAGAAAAAGTGTGAGCTTTATCATGGAGAGTGTTTCATATATGAGAAACCACAATGGCTATATGAGCGTCTAGCCATGGATTAAAATAAAAAACGGCGCTTAAAGCGCCGTTTTTATTGAGCTTATCACTCGTTAAGAAGCGTGTTGATTGTCTAGCTCTTCAGCGATAAATCCGCCAGTTTGATGAGCCCAGAGCTGGGCGTAAATACCGTTATTCGCAATGAGTTCTTGATGAGAACCTTGTTCAACGATGCTGCCTTTATCTAGCACGATGAGGCTATCCATTTGTGCTATGGTCGATAATCGGTGAGCGATAGCAATAACCGTTTTCCCTTGCATTAATTCATTCAAGCTTTCCTGAATCGCTGCTTCGACTTCTGAATCCAGAGCCGATGTTGCTTCATCCAGTACCAGCAATGGTGCATCTTTGAGTAGCACACGAGATATTGCGATACGCTGACGTTGGCCGCCAGACAGTTTCACACCACGTTCACCAACTTGCGCATCGTATCCGACATTACCAAATGGGTCGGTCAGAGTTTCGATAAACTCATGGGCATGCGCTTGCTTAGTGGCTTTCAGCAAATCTTCTTCTGTCGCATCTGGATTGCCATACAAAATATTGTCACGAATTGAACGGTGTAGCAGAGAAGTATCTTGGGTCACCATACCGATCTTTGAACGCAAAGAGTCTTGTGTGACTTCTGAGATGTTCTGTCCATCGATCTTAATGCTGCCGTCTTCGACATCGTGGAAACGAAGTAACAAGTTCACCAAAGTCGATTTTCCGGCGCCGGAGCGCCCAACCAAGCCTACTTTCTCTCCTGGTTTGATGTTGAGATCGAGATGGCTAATTACGCCTTTGTTCTCACCGTAATGGAAGCTGACGTTATCAAAGTGAATGCCACCTTCAGTGACTACTAAGTCTTTTGCGCCTGGTTTATCTTTAATATCAATAGGCTTAGAGAGCGTTTTCATTCCATCGACAACGGTTCCCATGTTTTCAAAGAGGGCGCCAACTTCCCACATAATCCACATCGACATACCGTTTACACGCAATGCAAGACTAACAGCAATCGCAATCGCGCCAACGCTAATGGCACTATCCAACCACAGGTAAATCGATAAAGCAGCAACGGAAAAGACCAAAATATAGTTTGAGATCTCTACAGCGACGTCGAAGCCGGTCACTAGGCGCATTTGACGATAGACCGTATTCAAAAATCCTTTCATGCCTTGCTCGGCATATTGGGTTTCGCGCTGGCTATGAGAAAACAGTTTGACGGTTTGAATATTGGTATAACTGTCGACGATGCGCCCTGTCATTGTCGAACGTGCATCGGCCTGCGCTGAAGCGACGTCTTTGAGCTTAGGGACAAAATAGATTTGGATAGCGATGTAAGCGAGTAGCCAGACGATCATTGGGATCATCAAACGCCAGTCTGCCGTCGCTAACATAATGATCATGCTGGTGAAGTAAACCGTAACGTAAACAAACACATCCATAGCTTTCATCACGGTTTCGCGCACCGCTAATGAGGTTTGCATGACTTTCGTTGCGACTCGGCCTGCAAAATCATCTTGATAGAAGTTCAAGCTTTGATTGAGCAAATACCGGTGTGCAAGCCAGCGTATAGACATTGGGTAGTTGCCCAATAACGTTTGATGAACGAGCAACGAGTACAAGATCACCAATATAGGCATGACAACCAGCAATAAGGCTCCGTAGAAAATCAAATCCGATTTGTTGTCTTGTAAGAACGTTTCTGGATTGCTGGTAGACAACCAATCAACCAATTGTCCCATGGCGCCAAACAACATTACCTCAACAACAGCCACAATTGTGGCCATCAAAGACATGATGATCAAAGGCTTTTCATAACCACGAGTGTAATAACGCAGAAAAGCGAACATCCCTGAAGGAGGCTGATCCGGTGTAGATTTGGGGAACGGCTCTGTAAAGCCTTCAAATCGTTTAAACATAACTCATCCTAAAGTTAAAACAGTGCCATTTGGGGTGGCTAAATCCATCGATTCACGCTGCTTTGGACGAAACCGCGTGTATGAGAGTTTCTTGCCTGCTCCTCGATAAAGCAGACCGATTGACGAGAGGGGCGAAAAAATAGTCTAACCGATTGTGTCTTAAATGTAACTAGTTGGTTATGAGTGTGATTGTCTATGGTTCTGATTCTTATGATGAATTCTTATCATGTTCATCACGGTGCCATAAAATCTTAAACCTGCAAAGTGACAATAAAATTTAGGGAAAAATAAACTTAATGCAGCAAAAAACACTTTTGTGCAATTAAATTAATTGTCAAAACAGCAAAACTGAAGTTAACAATAAATTTACAATCTCCTCATTCTAGTGATAAGGAATATATTGGATGCTATTACACGAATCAGTGACCCAATTTGCTAATGGGAAAGAAGAAAGCACGCAAAGTGCTCAGCGCCAAACCGCAAACTGCGTAGTGATGGTGCCACCGAAAGAGTTTCGTTTTAATGAAGAAACCGCACAAGATAATGAGTTCCAACATAAAGTGTCACTCAGCCAAGAAGAAGTCTCACGTCGAGTAATGGCCGAGTTCGCGAGTATGGTTGCAACGCTGCGTCAAGAGGGCGTTCAAGTTGTTGAGTTTGATTATCCAACTTCAGATGTTGCGACGCCAGACGCGGTATTTCCAAACAATTGGTTTAGCACTACGCCAGATGGCACGTTGTACACCTTTCCAATGGCCTGTGAAAACCGTCAAAAAGAAGTACGTCCCGATGCGCTTGTGGCAGCACTAGCGCAAGCAGGGCGAGAAGTTCATCGACGCAGCAGTCTAACTGAATATCTTGACGAGCAAGCGTATTTAGAAAGCACGGGTGTGATGGTGTTTGACCACCTAAATAAAACGGTCTATGCCGCACTCTCACAACGTTGTGATCGTCTGGTTTTAGAAGATTACGCCGATCGTATTGGCTATGAACGAGTGATTTCTTTCCAAACTCGTTTGCCGTCTGGTGCGCCGATTTATCACACCAATGTGATGATGGCGGTTGGCGAACAGTTTTGCGTGATTTGTGACGAAGTGATCCCAGAATTTGAGCGTCGTTTTGTAATGAAGTCACTCGCCAAAGACAAGCAAGTCATCTCAATTTCGCTTGAACAGATGAACCAGTTCTGCGGTAACATTCTGCAACTGGAAACGATCAACGGCGACAAGGTGATTGCGATGTCGCAATCGGCGTACGATGCATTCTCACCAGCACAAAGAAACCAATTGGCAACGCACGGTAAATTGCTGCCATTCGACGTTTCTACCATAGAATCTATTGGTGGTGGTTCGGTTCGTTGCATGTTGGGTGAAGTGTTCTTACCGAATCGTAAAGCTGTGCTTTAATAAACTGCACATTTCTTTTCAGCCGCAG
Organism: Vibrio sp. Vb2960; assembly: GCF_033337665.1. NCBI lineage: Bacteria > Pseudomonadati > Pseudomonadota > Gammaproteobacteria > Vibrionales > Vibrionaceae > Vibrio > Vibrio sp. Vb2960. The sequence continues at coordinate 7,221 of NZ_JAWORD010000002.1, forward strand.
TGAAAGGCTGACGAAGCGTTCTCTTCAAGGGTTTTTAGCCGTTAGCTCTGTGGCAGTACAGACTAACGGCTTTTTTGCGCTTTTTAGTTTTCTGAAGATTTGCGTAGGCGACGCTTGGTTTAAGCGCCTAAAATAGGATGGTTCACCTAGCAGATTGTGGTAAAGTCCGCGCCTGCGTTTTACCGCATCTTCATTGTTTTTATTGCCTCTTCAACCAAAAGTACAAGGTTTCGCTAATGCCATTTTCTACTCTCTCATTGAGTTCTGAGCTGATTCACGCCCTGCCAAAAGACTTCAAGAAACCGACCGATATTCAAGCGTTGGCCATTCCTGAGCTGTTGGCTGGTCAAGATCTATTGGCTTTGGCAAATACAGGCAGCGGCAAAACCCTTGCTTATGGTTTGCCTTTGTTGGAAAAGCTGGGTGTCAATCCAGAGCAAAAAGCGCTGATTCTTGTGCCAACTCGTGAGCTGGCAATGCAAGTGAGTGAAGCAATTAACCAAGTTGGTCAAGTTCTTGAACTCAACGCAGTGTGTTTGTGTGGCGGCGTTGATAAAGAGCAACAACAGCAGGCGCTAGCGACAAATCCTCATATCCTTGTCGCGACGACAGGTCGTTTGGTTGATCTGGCAAACAACGGTTTAGACTTAAGCAATATCCATTACCTAGTGTTGGATGAAGCGGATCGTCTGTTGGATATGGGCTTTTGGCCTGATGTTCAAAACATCGCGATGCAAACCTCCAATCAGCGCCAAACCGCAATGTTCTCGGCAACGTTTTCAGATGAGTTGAAGAGTAAAGTGAAGCTGCTTATGCAGGCACCAAAGCAAGTCACAGCGCATCAAGAAAACAGCACGAATCAAGACATCGTTGAAACGTTGTACATGGTCAATAAAGGCAGTAAAACCAAGGCATTGATTGAACTGATTCAAAAAAACGCGTGGACTCAGGCGTTAGTCTTTATTGGTGCGAAAGAGAATGCTGATGGCTTAGCGAAAAAGCTGAATAAAGCGGGCATCTCAACCAATGCACTGCATGGTGACAAGAGCCAAGCAGAGCGAGAAGAAGCACTGGCGCAGTTTAAATCTGGGCAAATTCAGGTGTTGATTGCCACCGATCTACTAGCGCGCGGCATTCACATTGAGCAATTGCCTGTAGTGATCAACTTTGAACTGCCAATGCATGCAGAAACCTATGTTCACCGAGTAGGACGCACCGCTCGCGCAGGCGAACAAGGTGTGGCGGTGTCATTGGTTTGTCATGGTGAAATGGACGCACTAAGCGCGATTCGTCACCTGACTCAACGTGCATTACCAGTGCAAGATCTGGCAGGCTTTCCAGTAACGGATAAGCCATCAACTGGCGAGAGCAAACGCGCGCCACGCGATAAAAAAGCCAACCGTCGAACTCATGCTAAGAAGAGCATTAAGCAGTTTCAAGGTAAGTCGAAACGCCCAGCCCCGAGTGCGAAGTAAAACAAAAAACACGCTCTTGACGGCATAGTCGGTTCAGAGCATGGCTTACAAATTTTACTTTTGAGTATTAACGGCAGTTGGGCCAATCAAGCGCATTTCCCAATCTTCGACTTCACCAGTTTCTAGACGGCGCTCGACCAGCTTGCCCCAAGACTCGACTAACGGCAGCTCAGACAGCTTAGTGAGTTCTTTTCTATCTAAACAGCCAGTGAAAACCGCACCCATGATGCGAGCCAATGGCCATTCTGGATAAGGTCTTTCACACAGAATAATATCGTCACCTGCACCGATATCGCCTTCTTCCAGCACTCGGAAATACCAGCCTGTTCGAAGCGTATCTTGCAGTCTTCTCGCCATGTCGTGTTGGTCAAAGCGTACGTTAAGTTTCCAACAAGGCATACGACCTTGCGACACTTCCAGTAGTGTTGAGCCGATGCGAATTTTATCTTTCAAGCAAATCGTGGATTCGGTGACGCCTTCGGAGCTGATGTTTTCGCCAAAGCCGCCGGCGGATTGGAAAATTGGTCTTTCGCCTAATTCTTGTTGCCAGATTGGGTAGTGTTCGCTTGGGTAAATATGAAGCGCTTTTTGAATGCCACCATGAAAGCGCGGATCACCTTGCTCATCACTGATAAAACCGAGCTCTGTTGCATGCTGGCGCTCAGGCAGCACTTGTTTGTTGATTGCGCTTTGCGCACCATGAGCATAAGGGACGGTTTTCCCTGCTAGCACAGCTTTTACGACGCCGATTTTCTTCATGTAACCTCCTTATTATTTGAATGAGAGATAAAGTGTTTACCTTCATTCGCGATGCGGAGCATGATAGCCTAGTAAACTTGTGTCGGTATAGGGATGAAAAGACAACTAACAATGCTAGCTCGCCAAATTGATTCGAAGTCAGGCGTCGTCACCTCCAATGAGATGATGGCCGCGAATCCCCATTCTCCTGTTTTAGTGAAAACCATCGACATGCCAAAAGGTTACACTGATGCGCTGCATCAACACACTTGGCATCAAATCATCTTTCCTATCAAAGGGTTATTGCAAACACAAACTGAGCATTATCAGCATTTGGTTCCGCACACCTCTGCGTTATTTGTTCCTGCGGGTGTTCAACACGAGTCGATTGCTCTAAGCAATACGATATTTGTTGGCATTTACCTCAACCCTGAGTTTGGCGCAACGTACGAGCCACAAGTGAGAACCATTGCTTTAACGCCGTTTTTAAATGAGCTTTTACAAGAGATCCGCAGACAGTGTGAAGGTGAGACAAGCCACGAAGAAGTGCTGCATTTGCTGGCGGTGTTGCATGATCAAATTTTGAAACGCAACGTGCAGACATTTCAGTTATTGCTACCACAAGACAGACGACTAAAACTGATTTTCGAGCAGTTGACCGACGAGCCCGCGTTGAGCTGTTCGCTAAAAGACTGGGGAGAGAAAATTGGGGCGTCTGAGCGCACTTTATCACGGTTGTTCGCCAAGGAATTCAATACTTCATTTCTGCTTTGGCGGCAACAAATTCGGCTAATTTACTCGCTTTCTTTGTTAGATGAATCGTTGCCAATCCAAGCCATTGCAGACCTAGTGGGTTATCAAAACGACTCATCCTACATCAAAGCATTTAAAGCCTATTTTGATATGACGCCACAACAGTTTAGAGTGAACGGCGCATCGCGCAGGTAGAAATACAGAGTTTCGACTTCACTTAATGCTTTTGAGTAGAAGTTACGAAACTTCCTTTTTGAATTTCAATTACATGGTATGAATAACAATGGCACCAACGATAAATACTCGAGTGAATCAATTCTGTTTTGGTCAACCAAAAACGTCGCTGTCGTTGGAAAAAGAGCCCCTCAAACCGCTTGCTCAGGGCAAGGTTCGGGTGAGACTCGAAGCTACAAACATTAACCCAAGTGACTTGCTTTCCATTCATGGTGTTGGGCAATACCGCCGCGTTCACGTACCACCTCGCGTGCCGGGATTTGAAGCGGTTGGGCGTGTGGTGGAAGTCAGTGCAGTCGGTCAAACTGACCTTCAAGTTGGGCAAAAAGTGTTGGTGGCGATGAGTGGGACTTGGCAATACTACATAGATGCTTCGCCCGAGAATCTTTTTCCGCTACCTGAACGTTTGGAGAACGGCTATGCCTGCCAGTTGTACATCAACGCGTTAACCGCGTGGGTGATCACCACTAAAGTAGCTAAGTTGAACAAAGACGATGTGGTGATCATCAATGCAGCAGGGTCAGCGATCGGTAAGATATTTGCCCAGCTCGCCCATTCACTGGGTTTTGCACTGATTGCTGTGACCTCAAAGCGAGACGAGTATCCGTACGATACCATTCCAGTGTTGGACGCGAAGAAAGACTTACAAGCGCAGCTGCAAACGCGCCAACTGCCACAACCAACGGTCGCTCTGGACGCGATAGGTGGTGACGCTGGCACGGATCTTATTCGTACCATGAAAGAAAACGGCCAATACATCAACTACGGAACATTGTCGTTAACGCCTTATACGCCTGAGTTTTTTGAATCGATGAAGGCCAACAACATCGACTTTAGTACATTCTTTTTGCGGTATTGGGAAGAATCGGTAGGTAAAGGCGGGAGAAAGACGGTGTTTGCTGAAATGTTAGAACACTTTATTAGCAGCGAAATAAAGTTAAACGTTGCATATGATCTGCCGTTAGAGGACTTTCAAACAGCGATTGAAATGGTTGAGCGACGCTCGTCTGCAGTGTCAGGAAAAATCATTTTGACGCTGTGAATTACAGTGAGCCTGTTGAGAAAAGGGAGGATAAAATCCTCCCTTTTTTATGGGTTTATTTGTAATGATGGGGCTATTTTAGATGGAAGATTTGCTCTGTTTCGAGCGATGTCATCGCACGTACTTGACGCCAAATGTAATAAAAAATACCGAACATCATCAACATACTTGGGATGGCAATCATTGGGTAACTGTACAGCGTCATTTTTCCTAACTCTTCGTTAAAGGCAGCAGTACCAGAAGGGCTAGTCACAATCCAAGTCGCAAGGAAGTAGTTCATTGCAGATGAGAACGCAAAAGTACTTGCAAACAGGTAGTTAGAAGACATAAGGCAACGTTCGAACGCATCGGTTTTATCATTTTCTTTTAAACGTTGGTTAATCAACGCGAGGTTCAACACTGTGTCATTCAGTACTAACTTCTGCATCAGCGGGTAGCGGGTAAACGTTGAACCCAAAACCGCTAAACCGATCAGGCCAGGAATCAGGGCTTCTTTTAGTGCTAACCAGCGTGTATCAAGCTCTAACAAGCCGATGCCACCAGTTAGTAGAACACTGATAAAGCCCAGAGCAGAAATAAAGTTAAATTTCTTGTTACGGACAAGGTCCATACCGCCATAAATGATAGGAAATAGCAAAGCGACAACCAGCGCCATTGCTGTCCCTAGATGCTCATCGCCACTAAACTTCATCAAAATGAAGGAAGGGATAAATACGTTGAAAAGGATTTCAAATAAGGGATTCGGCTTTTTCGCCGTCGTGTTACTCATAATGTTTTACTGACTCTACTCTATGTCGGCTGTTATTGTACTTTGACAAGAAGTGTTCATCTAGTCGCGCTTGATGTAAAGCGTTAAAGCGTCGAGTTGTGTAACGACTTATGAAATAGACCGGAGCATAGCCAGTTAGTTTACATGGTTGACTACTTTTTGTGTCTTAATGACTCTCCTTCTGTGCGATGATCTGATTACGCGCTCTGAATAATCGAGTCGCCACTGTGTTGTGGTTGAGCCTCAAGGCTTGGGCAATTTCATCATGATTCAACCCAGCCACTAAGCTCAAGAGCAACGGCTCTCGGTATTTGGGTTCGAGAATCATCATTTGTTTTTGAAGCCAATCTTGGGCCATGTCGTAGTCACTGCCAGGGTAGGTTTTTGTCTGTATTGCACACTCATCAATGTCGACAAAATCGTACTGTTTTCTATCAAAGCGCCGAGCATTCTCACGACGCAAAATAGTAATGAGCCAAGACTTCGCGGCGTTGGGGTCATTTAATTTATCAAAGAATCGCCACGCTTTCAGAAAGGTTTCTTGCGCTAAATCTTGAGCAAGGTGGTGATCTTTGCATAACCAATACGCGAGACGGTAGATCTCTTGGTATCGATCTTTCGTCAGTGCTTCGTAACGTTTATGTTTTTCCATAGCATTAAGATAAAAAGTTTGGAGAGCACGTTGTGTCTGCCAGATGAACGACAACCCTTTTTATCGCTTTTACAGTGATAAAAAGGGTTGTTCGATTAGGAAGACAAATTCGAAGAGTTAACCTTCCAAATATCGAAGGGTGACTCTGATTTCTTTCTTACACGCTTAAAATGGTTGGTTGGAAAAGCGTGAGTACTGGATGGCATCTGCGACTTCCTGAGCTTTAGACTCTGAAGTCATAAGGTGAAGTAGCTTAAGAGCAGCTTGATAGCTAACTAGGCTACCGTTCGAAGTGATAACGCCATCATCAATGACAAAATTCTGGTCGACTTGTACTTTGACAGCAGGGTAATCTCTTTGAAAGCCGTTTTCACCTCCGGCCCAAGTTGTTGCTTTTTTACCGTTTAAAAGGCCAGCTTCGGCTAACAAATACGCGCCAGAGCAATTACTTGCCATCCAATCTGCCGCCTTTGATGTCGTTTTAATAAAGTGAATGAGATCTTTATTTTCGATTAGTGCATCCATGTCATAGCTGGATGTTAAAACCAGTACGTCGAGTTCCGGCAGATCACCAATCCAAGCATCCACACCAATTTTTAATCCTTCTTCAGTGGTGATGGTTTTCTGATCGGAGACGGAAATGGTGAGCACGTCATAATCACTAAACCAGGTGAGACGACTTGCGACGCCAAAAACCTCTAAAGGCGCAGTAACATCAGAGGTCAGTACGCCATCGTAAACCAGAATACCAATTCGTTTATCTGCGGCATGTGCTGTTTGAAGCACCCCAAAGAATAGGACTAGTGTCGCTATCAATAGTTGTAGTGCATTCTTCAATCCGTTTTTACCCATGTTTTTTTCCTCGCTAACAGAGCATCAAGTTATTGAGGTCCATTATATTTAGGCTAATTAGTGATTGAAGAGCCACTTGGTCTTTACTAAAGTGAATAAAATTCATGAATAGAGTTCATTGGTTATATGGATAAGATACGGTCCCTACGATTTTTTATTGCCACTTTAGATGGCGGTAGTTTTGCTGCGGCTGCCAAAGTGTATGGCACTGACCCTTCGACCGTGAGCAAAGCCATACATCGTCTCGAAAGCGATTTGGGTATACAGCTTTTTCAACGTTCTACGCGACAGAGCCGCCTGACAGAAGCTGGTCGTCGGTACGCAAATACTGCTAGGTTTGTACTGGAAGAGCTGGCGGCATGTGAGGATTCATTAAAAAGTCACAATGATGCGCTTTCAGGGCAGCTTAAGATTAATGTGCCAGTCTCGTACGGTCGCCTCTATATTCGTCCTTTATTAAAAGAGTTTTGCCGCCGCTACCCTAACATCACTATCGATATTCATTACGATGACGCCTACGTTGATATTATTGAGCAAGGTATTGATGTGTCGATTCGCTCTGGTGTCGTTCACGATAGTCAATTGATTGTGCGTCAGTTGAGCCCTATCGATTTTATCATTTGTGCCAGTCAGGATTACTTAGCGCGCCATGGTGTTCCGAGTGGCCCGGATGTATTCAATGACCATTCTTGGGTTCGTTTTCGTTTTAAACAAACGGGGAAACTGTTGCCGATTCGGATGCCAGAACCAGACGGTGCGAGTGAATATGACCCCGAAAGAAACTACATTGTAAATGACGGTGAATCCATGGCAGAGCTTTGCGCAGAAGGCTTAGGATTAACTCAGATCCCTCATTTTATCGCGAGAGACTGGCTTAAAGCGGGGCGTTTAGTGCCGATATTTCCGAGCATGCGCCAAGCAGGAAATGGCGTGTATCTTCTCTATGCCAACCGGGAATATGTGCCTGCCCGAGTTAGGGTGTTCATCGATTTTATCACTCAAGCAATACAGGATATGGATGAAACGCCATTCCATACTTGGGCTGAAACGTTGCCGATTTATCGACCGAACCAAGGCGATTGAAAACTTCATGTGAGTCTTTGGTTAAAAATCCCTAAGCTATATGGTGCTTTTATTGGTTTTTGTTAGTTTATTGGGCGTTATTATCGAAAAGCGCAGTTTGCTCTTCGTCACTCATAAAGGAAAGACAATGCCAACTAAGATCTTAGTGCCTGCTTTGGCCCTACTTCTCAGCGCATGTGGCGGCGATGGGGAGTCGTCAGCCCCAGCAGAAAGCGGCTCACAAAACACAGGTTCCACATCGTCACAAGGCACATTTGCCGAGCAGATGCTTGCAGCGGTCAACAGCGCCCGCTCTACTACACAACAGTGTGGCGCAACCACCATGCCACCTGTAGGGGCCCTGACTTGGAGCTACGATTTGGAAAGCGCCGCTTATCGACATTCAAGCGATATGGCGAACAGCGATTTCATGAGCCACACAGGCTCTGATGGCAGCAAAATGTCAGATCGAGTTAACGCAACGGGTTATGCTTGGAGCGCCATTGGTGAGAATGTCGCCGTAGGGCAAAGCACCATTAACGCCGTCGTGAATGCTTGGTTATCGAGTGAAGGTCACTGCCTCAATATCATGAGTGCGGATTTCGATCAGATGGGCGCGTCGCTTGTCGAAAATCACTCTGCAAGCTACGGGTATTACTGGACTCAGGTTTTTGCCAAACAGCGCTAATGAGATAAAGAAGCCCGATAGATAAAAAATAAAACGCCAGCAGTCACTATCTGCTGGCGTTTTATTATTTACATCTCTTTTAGCTTGTCAGGTTACGAAGTTTTGGGTCATCCGCCAGGTATTCAACAAATTCAATCTCAAAACCGGCAGGGTCAACAAAATACACATTCTTGCGGTATGGCTCATCAGCCCCAGGTTGGGCAATCGGATAACCTGCATCGGTTAGTCTTTTGATGATTGCATCGACGTTGTTGGTCACATAAGCAAAATGCGCTAGCCCAACTTGGTGCCCGCTCAACTCGCGGTTTTCTCCTTCGCCGTGGTCACTCATGGCTATGTATTGATACTCGTCGCCAAAATGTAGCCAGTTTCTTGGTTTGCCACTCCATTCGCCTTTACCTTCATCACGCACGTACCAATGTGGAAATGCAGTTTGGTAAAACTTCAGCATTTCAGGGATATCTTTCACGACTAAGTTAATATGTTCTAGTTGGATCATGAGGTGCTCCTTTTTGTCATTTTCTAGCCAACGATGAATATGCTAAAACCTCAAGTTAAGTTGAGGTAAAGGGCTTTTTTAAAATTTTTTAGGGTTGATATCTTTGGAGCTGGATACATTGAGAGATTCGGTGGGTTTGGTGCTTTGAATCTGAGAGCTGGGTTAGGGGCTTGCAACCTTGTTTCACCTTTTGTTTGTTCGTGTTCTTGCTAATCAATTTCGATCGAGTTTGTGGTGAGTAGATTCCCAGCCTCACCTAGGTTCGCGGGAATGACGGAAAGAGAGTGCTAAACGAAGAGCGTCATTCTGAAAGAGCCTAAGCGAGTATTCAGAATCTACTTTCAGTGTGTTGTTATGTTGCGTTGTGAATTGAACTATCCGCGAGCACAGAACCAGTTCCTCCCTTTTGAGCTCTGCGTGTTGAGAGCTTCGGAGTTTGATACAAGGGGAGGTTAGGTGGGGTTGCTGGTTGAATGTTGGGTAAGGTGCTTGCAACCTTGTTTCACCTTTTGTTTGTTCGTGCTACTCATTTTCGATCGAGTTTACGGTGAGTAGATTCCGAGTCTCACCTAGGTTCGCGGGAATGACGGAAAGAGAGCTAAACGAGCAGCGTCATTCTGAAGGAGCCTAAGCGAGTATTCAGAATCTACTTTCAGTGTGTTGTTATGTTGCGTTGTGAATTGAATTATCCGCGAGCACAGAACCAGTTCCTCCCTTTTGATCTCTGCGTGTTGAGAGCTTCGGAGTTTGATACAAGGGGAGGTTAGGTGGGGTTGCTGGTTTGAGGTTGAATGTTGGGTTAGGTGCTTGCAACCTTGTTTCACCTTTTGTTTGTTCGTGCTACTCATTTTCGATCGAGTTTACGGTGAGTAGATTCCCAGTCTCACCTAGGTTCGCGGGAATGACGGGGAGAGAACGCTAAACGAACAGCGTCATTCTGAAGGAGCCTAAGCGAGTATTCAGAATCTATTCGCAGCGCGTTGTGATGCTGGTGGAGTGAACTGAATTATCCGTGATTGTAGAGCCATTCCCTCCAGTTTGAACTCGGAGCGCTGAGGGATTTGCTTACACCTCTCCCCAAACCAAAAAAGCCAGCAGTAGTACCTGCTGGCAAAGTCTTTGGGCTTCTAGGTTTTTTGATTGTATTTCTTGTTACTCATCGCTGTCACGGTGCCCCGATTGGTTTTCCGGGGAAGAAAACACAGCACCGTGCGCTTTGTGCTCAAGAAATTGGAGATTAACCTTGCTTACGGATTAGGTAGTCAAATGCGCCTAAGCTTGCTTTTGCACCTTCACCCATCGCAATGATGATCTGTTTGTAAGGAACGGTTGTTGCGTCACCAGCTGCGAATACACCTTCTAGGCTAGTATCGCCACGACTACCGACTTCGATTTCGCCGCGCTCAGATAGGGCTACTTCTGAATCTTTTAGCCATTCTGTGTTCGGTACTAGACCGATTTGAACAAAGATACCTGACAGCTCAATCTCTTTGATTTCATCTGTGTTGCGGTCTTTGTACTTCAAGCTTGTTACGCGAGTACCGTCGCCCACAACTTCAGTAGTTTGCGCCATCGTGATGATGTCTACGTTTGGTAGTGAGTTCGCTTTGTCGATAAGCACTTGGTCTGCGCGAAGTACGTCTGCAAATTCAAGAACCGTTACGTGTTCTACGATACCAGCAAGGTCGATAGCCGCTTCGATGCCTGAGTTACCACCACCGATAACTGCGGTTTTCTTGCCTTTGAACAGTGGGCCGTCACAGTGTGGGCAGTACGCGACGCCTTTGTTGCGGTACTCTTGCTCACCCGGAACGTTCATTTCACGCCAGCGTGCACCAGGGCTTAGGATGACACTCTTACTTTTCAGTGTTGCGCCGCTTTCAAGTTGGATGTGAATCAAACCGTCTTCTGTGTGTGCTGCGCCCATTAGCTTCTCAGCTTGTTGCTCAGTCACGACATCTACGTCGTATTCTTTTAGGTGTTCTGCTAGGTCAGTTGCTAGTTTTGGACCTTCAGTACGTTTTACCGAAATGAAGTTCTCAATTGCCATGGTGTCCATAACCTGACCACCAAAACGCTTAGCAACAACGCCAGTACGAATACCTTTACGAGCAGCGTATAGTGCAGCTGCGCTACCACCAGGACCACCGCCGACAACAAGTACGTCATATGGGTCTTTTTCGCTCAGTGCTTTCGCCGCTTTCTCGCTCGCGCCGTCATCCACTTTGTTTAGGATTTCAGTCAGAGACATACGACCTTGACCGAATAGCTCACCGTTCACGAATACGCTTGGTACTGCCATGATGTCGCGTTGTTTCACTTCATCTTGGAACAAGCCACCGTCGATCATGGTTGCTTTTACTTTCGGGTTGATTGCCGCCATCATGTTGAACGCTTGAACCACGTCCGGACAGTTTTGACACGACAGTGAAATGAAGATTTCTACGTCTAGATCTTTGTCTAGTGCTGCTATTTGCTCAATCACTTCTGGTTCTAGTTTGATTGGGTGACCGCCAGAGTGAAGCAGTGCCAATACTAGAGAGGTAAATTCGTGACCCATTGGCAAGCCTGCAAAGCGTAGTGCTGTGCCTTTAGCTGGGTTAGTTACCGCCATCACTGGTTTACGTGCGCTTGCGTTGTCGTCACGTTCAACGGTGATTAGGTCGCTCATCTCTGCGATTTGGTTCGCTAGAGACAAAATGTCATTCGATGCTTTGCTTTCATCTAGACTAACCACTAAACGAACTTCTTCTTTTACATTAGCCAGATATTGTTTGAGTTGTTGTTGGATCGCTTGGTCTAACATAGTTGTTACTACCTTAATTAAATAGTTACCAATCAAAACAAGTATTTGTTCATTCTTGCTAGCTAAAATCGTTGATAACTGCGTTATAGATTTTGTAGTTAGAGTAACTAGCTATCGAAAACCTATGCCTGGTTCTAAACGATTTTTTCTACGCAATTACTGCACACCTACTTATTCAGATAGGCAATAAAAAGTGGTTACTGTAGATAAAACCTGAGGGGGAGAGAGCAAATCAGGCAGAAGGTCGTCAAGGTATCTAACCTGAAGTGCTCTCTAATTCAGTTCTAATCAGAAAAAGGAAATCGGGAACTGATTAGAACTTAAATTTCAGTGGCTTAGATTTTGCCAACTAGGTCTAGTGATGGAGCTAGTGTCTCTTCACCTTCTTTCCATTTAGCTGGGCAAACTTCGCCTGGGTGCGCTGCTACGTATTGAGCTGCTTTCACTTTGCGTAGTAGGTCTTCTGCGTCACGACCGATACCTTCAGCAGTGATTTCCATTGCTTGGATAGTACCTTCTGGGTCGATTAGGAACGTAGCGCGGTCTGCAAGACCTTGACCTTCACGCATCACACCGAAGTTGTTTGTGATGTTGCCTGTTTGGTCGCCAAGCATGTAGTACTGAATCTTACCGATTGTGTCTGAGCTGTCGTGCCATGCTTTGTGAGTGAAGTGTGTGTCAGTTGATACTGAGTAAACTTCTACGCCACGTTTTTGTAGCTCTTCGTAGTGGTCTGCTAGGTCGCCCAGTTCTGTTGGACATACAAACGTAAAGTCTGCTGGGTAGAAGAAGAATACTGCCCATTTACCTAGAACGTCTTGTTCTGTTACTTCAACGAATTCGCCGTTTTTGTACGCTGTAGCTGCAAATGGTTTGATTTGAGTATTAATCATAATTTACTTTCCTTTGAATGTTTTAAGCTGAGCTGTTGTTGCTTTCGGAAAGTATATTCTCATCGGAGTGTGTTTAAGGAAAATCGCTTGTAACTATCCTATTGATAGCCATTTCCTATTTCCCTTGATAGGGAAATCCGATGTAAGTGAGTTTGCTTTGATAGGTTTTATTGAAGATGAAGGCAGATTAGCAATAGAGAATACCGATGATTACTTTGAGTAGATCTTCTCGCTAAGATCGAAGGAGCCTGCATCTCGGCAGGCTCTTTCTAATAGGAAGTGAGGAAGCGGATGTTTCTATCTTGTTAGCTCAGATTGTCGAGCACTTTGCCACACAGCTTCTTCAGCATGATCATTTCATCTAGCTCTAAGGTGATTTTACACATCATGGCGTTTGGCACTGACTTAGCTTGTTCTTTAAGGTCACGACCTTGCTCGGTGAGGTTGAGTACGCGGACGCGCTCATCGGTTTCACTTCGGCCGCGCTCCACATAGCCCTTTGCTTCTAAGCGTTTAAGCAGAGGTGTGAGTGTGCCTGAGTCCAAATGCAGTTGTGACCCCAACTCTTTCACACTGGCACCGTCTTTCTCCCACAGCACCATCATCACTAAGTACTGCGAATAAGTCAGATCAAGCTCGTCCAGCAACGGGCGGTAAGCTCGGATCACTGCGTTTGCTGCGCTGTAGAGCGGGAAGCAAACTTGGTTTTCGAGTAAGAGTTTATCGTCGTCGGTCATGGTGTTGTCGGTGTAACACTGGCTCATTGGCGTTGCCTACCTGCTCACAGAGAAAGAGAGTTATAAAATAAATTGTGCACAATATAGTTGCAAACGATCTTTACTTCGATATAAGATTGTAAGCAATTAAATTGCGCACAACTTAAATTAAGAAGGACACTCGCATGACTACTCTATACAAAACTCAAGCTACCGCTTTGGCTGGTCGTAATGGTCAAGTAAAAACAGATGACGGTCTTCTCGATCTAGAGCTGTCATACCCGAAGGAAATGGGCGGCACAGGCGCAGCAACTAACCCAGAACAGCTTTTTGCAGCGGGCTATTCAGCGTGTTTTTCTAACGCGATTTTGCACGTAGCACGTGAAGGTAAAGTAAACCTGAAAAGCGCTCCTGTAACGGCAGAAGTGGGCATCGGTCCGAACGATAACGGCGGCTTTGCACTAACAGTGAGCCTAGCCGTAGAGCTAGACATGCCACAAGAACAAGCGCTAGAGCTAACGCGCATTGCACACCAAGTTTGCCCATACTCAAACGCAGTTCGTGGCAACATTGATGTGGCAGTAACGGTAAACGGCGAAGCAATTTAAGCGGTTCTTATCACTGCACAAAGACAAGAAAGCCTGCAAGTACGCAGGCTTTTTTTGATTGGTATGAGTCGAGAATACTTAACGCGACTCTAGCGGGTAAGAGCGGTAGCTCCACATGCCGTATGTACGCAGTGCATCGCGGTAGATACCAAGCAGTTCGCTATCGCTGGCTTTGGCTAAGTCTTTCAGTGGCTTGTCTGGGTAGCTTACGGTGTCGAAAGTGATGCCTTGTGGGCCAGTTTGCCAACTTGCGATTTCAAACAATGTTTGACCACGGCGCACGTGACTCGCTGAGCTGATGATGGTCGCGTGTTTAATGTTATGACGCGCCAATGCGTAGCTGCTAAATAGAGCGTTACCTACCGTGCTGGTGGCGTAGTTTTCTTCAATGATGCGATCTTTGCTGATGCCTTTTTCAATCAGCCAATCCGCCATTAACTTGCCTTCGGTTTTGTGGTTCTTCGGTACACCACCCGTCAATACGATCAACGCGTCTGGATTTGCTTTCGCCATTGCTAGCGTGGTTTCCAGACGCTCAACCAAGATTTGATGCATTGAACCATCTGGGTTCAGCGCGTATCCCAACGTGACTATAGCGCCTTTGTCATCCAGTTTGCCTTTATCGGCTTTCTCTTTTAGTGGCGTTGCAAGTACGCGGTCTACGGTGTCGAAGATGCGTTGGATATCTGCCGCTTTACCTGCATTGAGCTTCATGAGCGTCGCCATGTGTTTCGCTGATTCTGCTTGGTTGCCCTCAAAGCGTTGCCATACCGCTAAGTAAGCGTGCAAATCCACATCGTCTGGTGCGACAGAAAGAGCTTGTTCAAATAGTTCAATCGCGCGGTCTGCATTCTTGTTGTAGATCTGTGCGTTTGCCGCAGAAATCAGTAGGTCAGTGCGGTACGGCTCAAGTTTGTAGGCTTCTAGTAAGCGGTCGGTAACAATCTCCATGTTGCTCGGCATTTTGGCGGTAAAACCCGCATGCGAGATACGCGCAGGGGATTTGAATGCTTGTACCGCGTCATTCAGCAGTTGGTCGACAACCTGACGTTTAGTGACGATCTGTGAGTAGTCGGTGGAAGATTGGACGGCAGCATCGTTAGCCGCGATAGAGTATGGGGCAGCAGTCAGCGCAATCACGCTACCAAGAGCAATGGCAAGTAAGTTCTTCTTCATGGAATGTCCTAGAGGTGCTGTAGTACCTAGTTTTTATTGTGCCTAGCGTTGTAGGTCGAACGGGGTCGATAGAATTTTTTCAGTCTAGGTTCGCTTCATGAATAATCTGTGAAATGAATCCCAACTCAGCCGAGCGAATGAGCGCGCGTGGTCAAAACGCGAAGTAGGATCACGAAAATATTGAGGTATTCGTTCGTGTTCTAAGTAATTGGATTAAAAGATAAACAGCGTTTGGAAGAACGGATTTAAGCAACCAGAGTAAGAAATGAAAAAGCCTGCAATGATGCAGGCTTTTGGTTTATTTGATGGCAGTGCAGAAGCTAACGTCTGCATGGTGCGTTTGTGGGTCGAAGCTGTGGTAAAGCTCGAAGCAAGGACGGTCGTCGTTCTCAATACCGGATTCAATCACTTTGCTCATGACATCATCCCACGCTTTTGAGTATTGGCTCGGGTCAGTAATGTGCTGGCGCATCACCGCATATTGACCGCCGGGGAAATCTTGCAGCTCAATGCCTTTCGGAACTTCGGTATCTTCTGGCACCATCAAGCAGATATCAGTGCGACACTTCTCGTCTGGCGTGATTTCTGGGTTGTCGTGGTAGATAAAGATGCAGGTATTGCCCGCCAAACCTTTCATTCCTGCCCATTGATACAGGCGACCTGATGGCTCTTCATAGCCTTGGCCGTAAGGGCCGTTTACACGAATGTAAGCCAGTTTTGCTTTTTCAAAGTTTTGCGTTTCCATTGTCGTGCTCCATTTGGTGAGTTCAGAGCCAGTATATGAATCGCTTGGTGTTACTTCGTTTCCATTCTTGCGCAACGTGTGTCCAATCTTGCTGTTTCGTGCTAATTCAGAAAACTGCTGGTAGTTTTCGCAGTCACGAAAGGCCGTTGGTGTAACGCCATAATGTTGTTTGAAGGCTTTGGCTAAGCTCTGTGAGCTAGAAAATCCGTACTCTAGGGCAATGTTCAATACCGGTTGCTTGGATTTGAATAAGTCATCGGCGGCGGCTTCTAGACGCAAACGTCGAATGAAATCGGCTAATGTCTCGCCTTGCACGGCTTTGAAGGTGCGATGAAAGTGATAAGGGGAAAGGTTCGCCAGCGCGGCCACTTCTGGCAGGTTGAGTGGCTCATTAAAGTGTTGTTCTAAATAACGAATCACAGGAACCAGTCGTTGGTGGTAGTCGACGCGCATCGGGGTATTTCCTTGTTCTGTTCAGCTTGTTTTCTCTGCTCAAAGCCTACCGCAATCCAACAAGCTTGCAAGGGAGCAGGGTGAGAAATGCGTGGCGAGATGAGCGTCAATCAGTCACACTCAACGAGCAGATGTTTAAGCAAAAACGTTGCGCTCATTACCTTTACTAACCGCTAGGACAATCATGATAGCTTGGAAACAGTCTCTGCCTGAGTACGAATGGCTCATTCATCAAGTTTGGTACTTGGAAGTGCCAGAGGGTGAAGTCATTGATCCCAAGCCGCACCTTATTCCAAACCCGCGTGCTCATTTACTCTTTACGCCACCAGAGCAAGGCTACAGCTACGACACGGGAGACACTAAGCTTGCTGGCAAAGGCTGCCATTTATTAACGGCTAACGAACACTTGCTGCTGTTGGAAGATACGGCTCCCATCAAGCGTATTGGTATCACCTTTCGCCCAGAGGGTTTGTATGCCATTGAATCACGGTTTCGTGATGCACCCCAAGTTAGCGCAATTAACCAATGCGAATGGTTTGATTGGCTCAACACGGCGTTTGATGAGCGCTTTCAACAGGGGTTATGGCAGCTAGAGTTGCAAGATTCACCGCAATGTTTGCTGAACTACATCAAACCGTTTTTGGCATCGCAAAAAGCGGTGGCCGTGATGGACGCTCAAGCACTACGTTCACCTGAGTTAGCGATGGATATTGATGAGATAGCCAAACAGTGCGCCTGTTCTCGAAGAACGCTTGAGCGCAGTTTCAAGCAGGTGGTGGGGTTGAGTGTTAAGCAGTATCAACAAATGGCACGTCTGGAGCAGATGATTTTGACCCTCTACAAGCAACAAGAGGCGATTGATTGGGCGAGCTTCTCACAGCAATTTGGTTTCAGTGACCAATCGCATTTGATTCGTACCCTCAAACAGCAGCTAAGAAAAACACCGAGCAAGCACTTGAAAAAGCGCGACTTAACCATCGATATCTATGGCGATTTTGAGTCGTAATACATCGCTAATCAGCCCGAAAGTTGTCGCAAAAATCCAATTTTTCTCTTATTCGCTGGGCTACTATTTTCAGCAGATAACGAGGTAACACATGTCATATCAAAAACTAAAACAAGGCGAAGCCATCCCATTTAACGAATCGTTGACTATCCAACTGATTCAAGGCTCTGATCTACAAGATATTATCGAGATGTTGAACGACGATAAGGTCAATCAATATCTGTTCTTCGCACCTGCTGACAACAGCCTATATGAAGGCTTCTTTGGCCCTATTATTGAAAATACGGCACAAGCGATTAAAGACGATGTTTGGCCAGATAGCCCAACGTTCGTGATTCGCGACCAACAAGGTCAGTACATGGGAATGTGTTCAGTGACCGCAGTGATGTTCTTAACTGGCAACTACGAAGTGGGTTATCAGTTACCTACTTGCGCATGGGGCAAAGGCGTTGCGACTCACGCTTGCCAAATGATGACCGAGATTGGCTTTACTGAGTTAAACGCCCATAAAGTCGGTGCCGATTGCTACGCTTCTAATGCTGGCTCTTACAAGACGTTAGAGAAAAATGGTTTTACTCAAGAAGGACGTCAGAAAGACTACTACAAACTAGAACAAGGCTTTGACGATAAACTTTACTACGGCATGACCGCAGAACAATTCGCGTCTTTAAATCGCTGATTATTAGCCGACAAAAAAGTAGCTAAAAACAAAGTAGTGAACAAAAAAGGCCGTTAACCCACATGCTCGGGTTAACGGCCTTTTCTATATTCAGCGCTAAATGGCTAAGGCTTAGTTGCCTTGGTTTTGGCTTTGAAGCTTCTCTTTTGCTTCTTCAACCTTTGAGAAATCCAATCCCAACTCGTCTACCGCTTCTTTAATTAGCGCAGGGTTTTGCATCACTTGTGCCATCAGCATTTGTAGCTTCTCTTGTGGCAGACCTAGTTGGCTGATGGTTGCCATTGCTGCGAGCGGGTTTTGCGTCAGAGTCTGGAAGATTTCGTTGATCTGTTCATCGCTGATGTTGTTCTCTTTCAGCAAGGCGATAATTGGGTTCATCATATTTCCTTTCAATCAGTGTATGACTTGGTTGCCAGTATTTGTTCTAGCAGAATAATTGGGGCTCCCGCGCAATATTTCAATACCCGGTTAGTTCCATATAACCAGTCCCAGAATGAGAGCCATCAATACGCACTGGGCCTTCCCAATAAGGCACCGAAAGTGGCATTTTCGAGTTCGGATTGAGGGCAGAAACGGTTAGCTCGATTTGCTGATTAGGAATCGACACTCGCCACTCGGTTGGATACTTTCGCCCTTGGATTTCAGTTTGCTTAGTCGCCTCTAACTGAATGTCTTTTTGTGAGATAGCGATGCCAGAGCCGTCTTGCTGCATCAGTCTTGCACTGGAGTAACTGGCTGCTCCGGTTTTGGAATCCCGCAATTGGAACACCACCAAGCTGGTGTCGTCACTCAACCTTAGGGCAAACCAGTCCCAGCCTTGTTGTGAGTCGAGTAAGAACTGCGAGCTCCACTCTCGGTCTATCCAACCTTTGCCGGATACTTGATGGGTTTCGCCGTCGATAGTGACCTCACCAGACACATCAATAAACGGCTGGCTGTAGTAATACGAAGCCACCTGACCATCGGCACTTTTGGTGCTGTAACCTTGTTCGCCTTGCTTTTGATAAGGTGCGCTGCTGGTAAGCGTCAGCGAGTAGCCAAACTGTTCGGAGTTTGCCTTCAATGTGGCAGGGAAGAGGTCGTTGGTTGAAGAAGTCCACTGCCAATCATCGAGGTAAACACGAAAGGGTGAAGTGTCGACGCCGGCTAGAGAGGCTTGAGCGCGTGACCATTTTTCATCGGCGTAATGTTTGTCCGTTGTAGTGACCGCGCTGTGCGCCATGTAGATTTGTTGAGCTTGCCATTCGGTTTTCTTTACGTCATCTTCGCCCGTTGGCGGCGCAGTAGCAAAGCGAAATTGTGTCCACTGAACGCCAATTGGGTTGCCTTCTTCATCAATTAAGTTAGCGGTTAAGTACCACCATTCATGACGAAAATTCGGGTGCGCTTGATGATCGGTAGGAAAGGTGAGTTCAACCCCTTTTTCTACGGGTGTGAATAAGTTGCTCTCGCTTTGCGTGTCTCCACTGCCCAGCAACGTGCCCATATTTTGCGTGCCCATATTTTTTTGTTGGGCATCTTCACAACCGAATAGGAATAAGCTGCTTATGAGTAGAGTAAGTTTGCTTGCCAATCGAACCATCACAACACCTCGCTTTGCAAACTGGATACGACAGGCTTACTGACCAATCGCCACAGCGGGATCAAGGTTGCAATCACCGCAACCAAGATGGTGATTGCTGCAATGCTCAGCGCGTCACTCCAATTCCACAGATAATTTAAGCTCCAACCAAAAGCTCGTAAGGTGACGATGTCTGTCAGTACGTAACCCACCATGGCTCCGAGGGGCAGGGCGATAACCAGAGTAAAACTGACCAAAGCGACGATCTGTCCGACCACCATGGTCATTAATTTACTACGACTAACGCCAAGTGCATACAGCCTTGCAATGGCGGCTTTACGCGCGTCGAGCAACATGAAACAAGCGCTGAACAAGCCAATCACCGCGACCATCAACGTCACGCCGTTGAGCGCACGCGTAATGGCGAAGGTCTGCGAGAATATATCCAACGCGATGGATTTGATTTGTGCCTGATCGTAGAGCTGACTTGGATGCAGATTCAATTGCTCGCGTAGTTGCTCGTAGACGATTTGTGGGTCACCTGAGACTTTAATTCCAAGGCTTGTTGGCAAGTCGGTAAAGCCGCTCTCTTGCCATAATTTGGGTGCCAATAACACTTCACCATTGGGTGAGCCGTAATCATGGAAAATCGCTCCAACAAGTAGAGTCTTGCTTGGAATTGCATCAAGCGTGAGCTCGCTACCCAGTGATAAACCCAGTTTGACCGCGGTTGGTTCACTGATCGCGACTGACTCACCTTGGTAAAAACGCTGCCAGAAGTTCTCCAAATGCGATTTGAACACCATGGTTTGTTCTAAGGTGTCTTTGTCTTTGGTGCCAAGCAAAATTGGTAAGCCTTGCAGGTTATCGTCGACGTAGTATTGCTTGTAGACGGTCTCAACCTTGTCGAACTGCCCTAATGCTCGCTCTACATCAGCGATTTCTCCTTGGGCAGGGCTGACGTAAATGTCGGCGTGTAGCCTTTGTTCTAACCACTGTTTTAGGGTGGATTCAAAGCTGCCAACTAGCGTGTTCATCCCCATATTGGCAGTAACGGCGAGTAGCAGTGCCATCATGGCGAGAGAAAGCGGAGAAATCAGCTCGCGTAGCTCGGCAAACAGATACTGCATCAAACCGGAAGTGGTGCGCTTTTCACACCAATTGGCTAACACGCTGAGTGTTTTGGGTAGGTACAAAGGAATCGACACCACAAGCACGCCGAGCCACGCCATGGTGAAGCGGTGGTGCTCACTCAGCCATAACCCTGCGAGTGCGAGAGCCGTCAACGCAGCACCTATCACGAACAATTGGTTTTCGTTAGAGGCTTCCGGCGCTTGATAAAATCCGCCATGAGAGGAAAGCGGCTGGCGCACTCGCTGTTTAAAGTGCTGCCAACATGCCAATAGGGTTGCGGTTAACGTGAGTAGCAGGGCTTGCGCCCACCATTGCCACTGCCAAGTGCCGGGCAGCAGTGTCGCGCCATAAAGTTGTTCTAGAGTCAGTGCCACGGTCGGATGTAACCAGTGGCTAAGCTGCATGCCCAATACAAAACCGAGGGAAGCGCCGATGGTAACGAGAATAGTGAGTTCAACTAACAGCGCAGAGAACACAATGCTCGGCGCAACACCCGCTTGTTGAATTTGCACTAACAGCCGATTGCGTTTAAGCAAGCTGTACTTTACGCCGTTGTAAGCGATGAACAGCCCGACTAAAAACGCGAGTAAGCTCATTGCCGTGAGGTTGAGGTGAAAGCTGTCGGTCAGCGAACCAAGGTCGGTACTTTGATTATTGGCAATCCATTGTCCTTGCTCACCAATAAGGTTCTGCCAATTTGCTTGCGTGTCTTTATTCCCTTTATCACCCGAATGGAAAACCGCAATGTAACTGAGCTGTCCTTGTTTATTGAGCAGTTGCTGGGCAAAGCCAATGTCCATCAACATTCGGCTACCTAACTGCCATTCGTCAGGTAGCACCACCACTTGGGTTGGAATGTCGTCCAGAGTTAGGGTTTCTACCTCTCCTAAGTTTTGATGTTGAGATTGGCTCATCATCACGATTGGCTTGCCGGCTAAAAGCTCAGGCAAAGGTAAAGCACTATCGAACAAAGACACGTTCTGTTCACTATCTGATGAATAGCGAGAACGTGAAGAGATAGCGGCAATCAACTCGCTACCTTGCACTGACCAGCGACGCCCTTGTTCGTCTCTCACTCGCCCTTCGATTATCGGCAGTGCTGCACTGAGTCCGTTTTGTCTAAGGGCGAAGTAGAGCGATTCAGGCAGATAGTTTTGACCTGCTGGTGGAATAATTACGTTCTGAGCTTGTGCGCTAAGCTGCTCGGTAGACTCTGCATAACTGCGCTTGGCATTGAGGTTGATGGCTTGCACCGCAACAAACAAGGTCACTGCCAGCACGATACCGATCAGAATTGCGGCGGCTTGCAGTGGCGCCTGCCGATAGTGCGCTGCAAATAGATTCAGGGCGAGTTGAGTATGAGTGAATCTGATGTTTGATGGCTTAGCTTGCTTCATGGCGAAGCTCATGTTTGTTTTGGTGATGACTGTTCTGTAGCTGACTATTATCTAATCGCAGCCGTGTTTTCATAAACTCAGCGCATTCAGGGCTGTGGGTGACTAACAGCACTGCCGTATTGCCTTGGGTGGTGATTTCACTGAGTAGCTTCATCACTTCTAACCCCGCTTTTTGGTCGAGGTTACCTGTGGGTTCATCAGCAAGTAGCAGTTTAGGTTTGTGTGCCAATGCGCGCGCAATAGCGACTCGTTGTTGTTGGCCACCGGAAAGGGCAGAAACATGTCTGTCGAGAAGTTGGCTGATGCCTAGAGTCTCGACCAAATAATCGCACCAGTCGTTCCATTTCTGCTGATTCAAATACAGAGGGAAGGCGATGTTTTGCTGCACGTTGAGCGGCGTTAACAAGTTGAATTGCTGGAAGATAACACCGAGTTTTTGGTGTCGAAATTGGCTCCATTGTGGGTCTTTCCAAGCCGCTGTGTTATCACCATCTAACCACAACTCACCATCGGAAAGCGGCTCAAAGCCAGCGATGACATTGAGTAAGGTACTTTTGCCGCTACCACTTGCACCCGTCAACGCAACGCTCGCTCCTGTGTTCAACGTAAAGTCTACGCTTTCTAACACGCGATGTGTCTCTTTGCCATCGACAAAGCTTTTGCTGGCGTGTTTGAGTATGACAAGTGGGCTTTCCATTTCCTCTCCCTGTATCCAAAAGGTGTCGTTTCTTTTGGCAATGCTTATTGCTGTTCGTTCTTTAGAAACTTTAGACAACAATCAGATAAAAACAGCGATTTACATCGATTTCTTAATAACTTGTACTGAAAAGAAGAGGGAAGAGATTAAATGAGGAAGGGATATGACAGACATTAAAAAAGCCCGAGTCAGACTCGAGCTTTCAAATACATTTAGCGTAGTCAGCTTACACGTAGTACGCTTCAACTTCGCCTTTAAGCTTGATTAGCATTGGGTTACCGAAACGGTCTTTTGCTTTAGGAGAAGCAATTTTTACCCAACCTTCGCTGATGCAGTATTCTTCTACGTCCGTACGCTCTTGGCCGTTGATACGAATACCGATTTGGTGCTCGAAGCATTCTTTGATGAAGAATGGGCTACGTGGGTTACCCGCTAGGCGATCTGGTAGCGCTGGTTTAGCTGTATCTGTCATTTTGTTTGACCTTGAAGTCATTAAAAAAAGTGCGTCATTGTAGTCAGTGCAAGGCGAGTGTTCAAGGATTGTGACTGGTTTTTAATGGACTGAACTGCAATAAAGCCCTAATTTTTATCTATCTCCTTTTGCTCTTTCGGTGAGTCCTTTTAAAATTAATTCAATCATTGTCTTTTTATCATTTTGATTCTCTTACTAGTAAACAATTTCTCAGGTTCTCGTTGTTTATACTATGGTTATTAGGTGCGATAAGTATTAGGAAAACAAATGGAACTTGTGATCTTAGCTATCGCTAGATTTCGAAGTGATCAAAAAGAAGCAATGAGTAAAAACTTCGTCAATTTAGCGCAGTGCTTAACTGAGAATGGACATCATGTTGTCACTGTTACTCCAACTGAGTTTCGTTCTCATATTAAGGTTGAACAACATACCTTTCGTAATGAGAGTCGATATGAATCTCTGTTTGAGGGGCTGATGAATCTTATTTACTTATGTAGAGAGCTCAACAGGCTGATCGAGAAAACCAACAGTGCGAAGGTTAACCTACATATTGCTACGCCTATAGAACTATTGGTGGTTTTTTTCTTTTTAAAATCTCGATATCAAAAGCAGACGACTTTATCCATTTGGCAGTCATATTTGACCTTAGACGAGGTCCGTAATAACAAGCATTATTTTTTTCGGAATTGGTTTAAGTATTTACATTTATTGCTATTTAATTCGTTTATCAGTGCGCCTTTATACAAGCGTTTGTTAGACAATTTTTGTCAAGCGATTGTGCACAGTAACTACCAGAAATTTCAGTTATCTTCTCTGTCTCATTTGCCAGTCTATTTCATTCAAAATGGGGTTTTTTCTGAGCACTTTTCGCGACCCATTCCTGCAAAGAAGACACAAAGAATGTCTTTACTTTATATCGGGCATTCTAAGCCATCAAAAGGCGTTGACGCTTTAATTGAATTGGCTGCAATACTAAAGAAGCGAGAATGTATCGATTTTGATCTAACGCTCTGTCTCAGTGGCTTCGGCGACCAAGCAAATATAGAGAAACTTGTTTCTAAACATGAGCTACATCACCAAATAGAGTTTAAAGAGAGCATTGATATTTCAGTTGAGATGGCGAGTGCAGATTTGTTGGTTTTACCACTAAGGACATGTGTCGGAACGAGCCTAACACCTAACCTAATCGTGGAGGCGGTATCTTGCGGATTACCGATTGCGATTCCGGATTTCGAGCAATTATCGGATGTCATTCAATTCGGTTCTAATGCCATTGAAATTGATCTGGATGATTTAGAAGCGAGTGCAAGTGCGATAGAGAACGGTTTTAAGTTAGGTCAACTTGACCAGATGTCTAGAAATCAAATAGAGCAGTTTAAAGTTCGTTATACGTTAGAAAGTTTTGTGTCTGGCTATGCGCAAACACTCGGCCTTGGGTAGGAGGGAGTATGGATAAAATTAGCTTTATCGCTCCGTGTTTTAATGAAGAGTCTGTCATCGAGGAGTATTACTCGCGTTTGTGCGAAATTGCTAAGCAATACGATCAGTATTTGTTTGAGTTTGTTGTAGTTAATGATGCTAGTGTTGATAAAAGTGCAGTAATTTTAGACAAGCTGGCTATGGCGGATGAACGATTAGTGATCGTGCATCTTGCTGCGAATGTTGGGCAGCAAACCGCTTTGTTTGCTGGAATCGAAGCTGCAACTGGAGATATTAATATTACCATTGATATCGATCTTCAAGATCCCCCAGAAGTTATTACACAGTTCTTGGAAGAGATCGATAAAGGCTTTGATATCGTCCATGCCCAACGCTTGTCGAGAAGAAATGAAACCGCTTTTAAGCTAATTAGTGCAAAATTGTTTTACCGCTTTTTATCCCTTACTTCTCCCGCTAATTTAATTGAAGATTGCGGTGATTTTCGAGCATTTACTAAGCCAGTTAGAGAGGCCATTTCATGTTACCGAGAGAAGCACAAATACTTGAGGGGTATTTTTGCCATTATCGGATTTAATCAAACCATTATTCAATATGAACGTGATGGTAGACATGCAGGAGAAACGAAGTATTCACTTACTAAGATGTTTGCTTTAGCGTCAGACGCGGTACTTAATTTTTCCCGCTTTCCTATTCAACTGATGTTTGTTATCTCAACATTGATGTGGTCACTTGGCTTGTTATATCTCACCAAAGCACTAGTAAGTAAGTTCGTTTTTGGCACAACTGTCGATGGTTGGACATCAATCATCTTTTTCCAAGTCTTTTTCTCAGGGATTTTATTGTTCTTTATTGCCTTAATCGGCTCTTACGTCGGGCGAATTTTCGAGCAAGGTCAAGACCGACCCGATTACATTATTCGTTACACAAGGAATATAAAGAGTAGCGATGAAGATAGTTAAGTTTGGTTCAGTGGGTATCATGAATACTCTGGTCAGTTACCTCGTTTTTTGTGTTCTTATTTATTTTGATGTCTATTATTTGACATCTTCTGTTTTGTCTTTTTTAGTGGGTTCTGCCTTTAGTTACATCATGAACTCAATATATACGTTTTCTGTTTGTACAAATGTAAGAAGCTTTTTTAAATTCATCACCATAACGGCAGGATCATTGTTCTTGAGTGTTTTGCTGCTTTATATCTTTAAAAGTATTGTAGGCATTCATGTTCTCATTTCGCAGATTTTGGTCGTGTTGATTCGTTTCCCAATTGTATATCTATTAATGAAACGCATCATCTTTAATCAAGCTCATTTTTTTCAGCGCTGAAAAGAGGTGACTTATGAAAACGAATCGGCAAGAAAAACAAGATTTCTACAGTGATTCTGAAACGGTGAAAAAGTATGAAGATCTACGTTTTTCAAATGTTGGTGGACAATTTGTACATCAGTCTGAAGTGTCTTTGTTTTCACAGTTTCTTAATATCTGCTCCTTGCAAGAGTCAATTCTAGATATACCCTGTGGCACGGGAAGAATGCTTCCAACTATTAAGGCGTCTGGCTTTAAAAAAGTTTATGCGGCAGATTACTCTGATGAGATGCTCGCAGTTTGTTACGAGAACCCTTTGTTCCAAAAAACACATTTTTCTAAACAAGACATCTATTCAACGACATATCCAGAGCAGCAGTTTTCAGTAGTATTATCTAGTCGTTTTCTGTTTCATTGCGATGATCAAGATCGGTTGTTTTCGGAGTTTGAACGGGTAATTGCACCAGAAGGATATCTTATTTTTGATAGCCTAAGGTGGTCTCCGCGAACTTGGACCCGACTTTTTTCTGAACAGCTAGGAGGAGATGTTTACACCAATAGCACATCTAGTATTTACAAGCTGGCAGATGCACACGGTTTCGAGGTTATAGACTCTCAAGTGATCCTGCTCTTTCCTAGCTTTGTCTATAACTTTATTCCAGGCATTTTAATGCGCCCGTTGATATGGCTTGAGTCAATTTGGCCGAGTTTACTCAAAACGAAACAAGTTTGGATACTTAAGAAGCGTGAGTGAAGCAAGAGTTAGATGGCTACTTGGGATTAACTTAAGTCTGTTATTCGGTTTTTATGTTTACATTATATTCAATCTCGCGCTCGTTAATGATGATTACATGGCGCTTTATACCACATGGTTAATGAGCGTTGGGAAACGGCCGAATCTTGACTTCAATGTTGATAGCTATACTTTGCTTTTTGATTGGATGACGCCAGTTTACTTTTTCTTTGGCGAACGATTCGAGCTTATTTACGTTTTTCGTTCGTTTTTTGTTTTGTTTTTGTTGGCGATAGGTTGGCAAGTCTATGTGCTTCTTCGCCAAATATTTACAGTCAATATTGCACTCACTACATTGTTATTGCTCTTTGCCTCTTCTGCGATGGTGATGCGTGGCATTGACCTTCGTCCTGACCTCGTTATTCTTTTTCTTTGGTTACAAATAATCATTGTGTTGTATGTGTGCCCAGGAAGTGATGCTCATAAATTGTTTTGGGTGGGGTTATTATTCGGGCTTGCGATACTCTTCAAATTTAAGGCGATTTTGATTGGCGTAGTGATTGGGCTCTTCGGGCTTATTCGGCTAATTCAAAAGCGCTCCGTACGTGACTTTGTCTTGGATGTCAGTGCGCTTTTGTTAGGCATTATCTCTTGCGTAGCTTTGTATGTTGCGACCGTTGGAATCTCTTCACTTGAACTGTTTTTGTACACGACGTTTGATTTATTTCTGTATTCGACATCGCATGTTAGTGACGCAAACTCTCTGAAGGTTGATGTACTGATACAGTACTTTTTACATGATATTGTTTATTGGCTGTTTGCTCTCATAGGAGTGGGAATATGTGTCGGTAAGTGGAAAGTACTGTCGTTTAAGCAAGCTCAGTTTTTGATAGCTTTGGTTATATTAGCTGTGTTGTCGGTTTTGGCTAACCCTCACTATCATGCATATAACTTGGTCACACTTTACCCTATACTTGCGGTATTTGTTGCGTTCTCAATCCAGTACGTTGTTTCATCTACTCGGGAGTGGTCGAAAGGGACGGTCGTCACTTGTATCGTACTATTCTTGATTGTGATTGCTCGTATCCTCCACTATCCGGTACAACATAATAATCAGCACCAAGTCGCCCTACAAACATTCATAGAAAGGCACACGCAAGTTGACGACGCTATCTTTGCCTATGAAGGAATAGGTCTTTTTCGTCCATCTACTTATCATTGGCGAACATCTGCCATCAAGATAGACAACTACTATCGGGGTCAGTATGACGTTTGGCAGGAAATTCGTGCAGTAAAGCCGATACTCATCGTCGAAAGTTATCGAATTCCTGATTGGTTATTAGAGGAGGACCGTGATGCTCTTCGGCAACACTATGTATCTATTGCTCCGTTTATTCTGACTCTTGGGTTAAAAACACAATCTAGTGTTCGAGGCGATTTACTGCGCTCGGGTTGGTACGTGCTTGAGAGTGATCGCTTGAACCGTTGCTTTATTGATGGTGTTGGTGTGTCTGTCGGAGAGAAGATATGGCTCAACTCCGGAGCGTATACACTGATGTCCCAAGATGGTACTTGTACTCTTCATTGGTATTTTTCTCACCTTGGCATTGAGGCGCTCAGGCAAAGCAATCCTGAGAGTTCCCCCTATTTGTTTGGCCCTTAGCAAAAAGTTGTAGAACCTAGTTTTGTTCCCCTACAACCCCTTCAAATACTGCGCGTTGGTTGTTGGTTGAATCATGGCATTCAGCGTTTGGACGGCTTGTTCACTGTGATCTTCAAGTAGAGCTAAGAGCGCGTCAATCAACTCAGGTTTGCTTGCTGAGACTTTCGTTTCGGTCTGGATATCACGCAGATCGATCAACACATCGGTAAACAATTGCGGCAGATCGTGCAGCACTTGCAGGTTTAAGATGTTGTGCTCGCTGTAGATTGAATTGTGGCTGCCTTTCTGTTTTTGCACCACGTAAGGATTGTCTTTTAAGTTGATGATAGACGTGCGTTTATCACAGCGTTTCAAACAACCTTTGTTGACCTTCACCTTACGGCATCCTTCGGTTTGTTGGAACAAACATTGGCGGCTCGTGAGTAGGGTATTTGGATGAAAAATGCTGTAGAAGCTGCGCATGTTTTTCGGACGCTTGATATGGCGCATCTGCTTCATATTCAGCTCGTTAGAAACAAACGCGCCACTTGCCGCGAACTCGTCTTGAAGGCATTTAAACGCGTATGAGTTCACCGTGTTCATTTGTGGGCCTGCCACCCAGCCTAAGCCGAGCTCTTTTGCGATCATGCTGACGCCTGAGTTGTTGGTGATCGACAACTCAGGTTGGATGGTTTCCAAAAATACGCGCGCGGCTTGGTAGTCTTCGCCAATCAAAATGGCAGGGAACCAAGGTTTGAGCATTGGGTTGGCTTGGAACAACTCAATCATCGCGCTCAGTTCACCAGACAATCCCATTGGTAATTGATAGTAAACATCAATGTCGCGGTATTCGCACAGCATGGCTTCTTGTGCTGACGAGATCAGAACCGATAATTTTGGCGCACCTTGGCGAGGTTCTGGTTGAGGTAACGCTGGCAGAGTTGGTACATCAATCGACCCTTTCAAGCTGCTGCCGGATACTTGTGTCGAAGTGACATCGAACGACTTGGTTTGCTCTGCCACTTTCTCAATGATCGCGGTTTTGTCGTCGTAGAGTTTCTTTTTCACCGCTTGCACATCATCAGCAGACTGGCATTGATAAACCTTCGAAAAATGCTTTACAGCGTGGTCGCGCGGGTTGTCGATGTACATCGCCTTGCCGAAATCACCTTGCAAAAATGCGTTGGAGAAATCACGGTTGAACACCGTGTACAACTCGGTTGTGTCTTCAGAGAGTTCCAAACCCTCGCACAAGCGATCGATTTGCTGACGCCAATTGTCGACCACGGTATAGACGTAGTGCGATTTCTTGATTCGTCCTTCCACTTTTAATGAATACACGCCAGCATCGGCAAGCGCTTCCAAGTCCCCAAAGGCGGAATTGTCTTTCATATTGAGTGGGTAGTTGTTGCCCGTTTTGGTCGTTTCGTACTGTTCGCGACAAGGTTGGCTGCAGCGTCCACGGTTACCTGATGCACCATTGCGAGCGGAACTTATGTAGCAAATTCCGGAGAATCCGATGCAGTATGAGCCGTGGACAAACACTTCCATCATTACGTTGTGCTCGCGACCAAATTGCGCCAGATGTTTTATTTCATCGATGTTAAGTTCGCGAGATAAGTTTACTCGGCTTGCGGTGAGCTGGTTGAGAAAGAGGATCTGGCCTTCGTTATGCGTGTTTAGTTGCGTTGAAGCGTGCACATCCAAATCGGGAAAGTGATGTTTGAGAATGTAGGCCAGACCGAGATCTTGCACGATCACGCCATCGATTTTGGTGGTGTTCAGTTGGCTGAGCAAGCGAACAATCGCTGGAATTTCACTTTCTAAAATCAGCACATTCAACGTTAGGAAAATCTTACAGCTGTGCTGATGGGCCAACGTTAACACGCCATTTAAGTTATCTAAGGTGAGGTTGGTCGCTCGGTTACGAGCATTGAAGCGGTCGAGCCCACAGTAAATTGCATCGGCGCCAGCGGCAATGGCGGCTTTGATGGAATCTAAATCACCACCGGGTGCTAATAACTCAAATTGATCGCGTGTCACTACTTTTCTCTTTCTTACTAAAATAGGCGGCAAATGTTACGTATTTCACGCTTTTGATGCTCGGCTAGTTAATACTTTATTAATCTGAATCAATTAATCCGTGTTACACGGTCGACTATTGAGTGGGTAGAGTGCAATTCGCGATAGCGGAATCTGACTTCTATAGTTTTCCTACACTTGGTTTTTCTATATTTAGTTTTCGACTCAGAAAGAGGAAGGGACGACAAATGAAAAAAGTAATCATCGGGTTGGTCGTGGCGTTGACGTCATTGAGTGCGTTGGCTGGTGAGGGTGTGGTAACCGTTGCGAGCACGCATTCAGCAAAAGATACGGCGGATAAATTTGTCGCTATCGCGCAAGAAAAAGGGTTGAACGTCTTTGCGCGGATTAACCATCAAGAGAACGCCGTGAAAGTCGATATGACGTTGCGACCAACTGAAGTTATCGTGTTTGGGAACCCTAAAGTGGGCACGCCACTGATGATCTGTGCGCAGGAAGTGGCGCTAGATTTACCCCAAAAAGTGTTGGTGTATGAAGATGCTGAAGGTAAAACGTGGTTAGCTTACAACGATCCGATGTATTTAAAACAGCGCCATCATATTGAAGGCTGCGACGAGGTATTGAACAAAATCAGCGGCGTGCTGGGCAATTTAACCCACGCGGCGGCGAAGTAGGGTGCAGTATTAGGGCTGCTTGTTATGTTGAAGAATAAAAAAGCCCCAATGATTGGGGCTTGAATGAAGCGAAGTATGTCGTTTAGAAATAGTGGAAGATCGGCGGTTCATGCATCAAGAAGTTTTGATGGGAAATGTTCCACGCATAGGCGCCCGCTAAGGTAAACACAACATAATCACCAATATCGACGTGGGCGACGTGTTGATTGCGTGCCAGCACATCTTTGGGCGTACAAAGCTGGCCGACAAAGGTCGCTTGTGCATGCTGAATTGGGTGAGAAATCTCATGGTGTTGCTCGCTTTTCAGGATGACGAATGGATGATCATGGCTCTGCGCTGCTGGCGTGCGGAAATGGTGGGTTCCTCCGCGTGCGATGACAAAGTTTTCGCCAAGATTTTGCTTAATATCCAGTACTTCCATCACGTAATAACCGCATGCCGCCGTGATGAAACGTCCGCATTCAAAACGCAGTGTCCAGTCTTGCACTTGCTCTTTAGCGATGAGGAATTCCAACTTGTCGCAAAACTCCATCCACGGAAAGTGTTGCTCAGGGTTTTGGTAGTTGATGCCCATGCCGCCGCCCAAGTTGATCATCAGCTCACCGAGTTCGAACTGCTGCTGCCACGCCTTCACGACTTGGAAATAGCGCTGCATTAACGCTAAGTGACGTTCAACATCAAGCTGATGCGACATCAAGTGAAAATGGAAGCCTTTCAGTAACACTTGCGGGAAATCGCGCAGCAACATCAAAGCATTGCTCAGTTCGGACTCGTCCAAGCCAAACGGAGTCGGCTTGCCGCCCATCGCCAACTTGCTGAGCGTGATGTCGCCAATATCAATGTTCATACGCAAAAAGATCGAAGTAGGGCGGTTGAGGCGCTCGGTTAGTGCTCCAATGCGTTGTAGCTCGGTGAGGCTTTCGACATGAATTGCATCGACATCAAGCTCAATCGCTTGTTGCAATTCACTTGGCATTTTTCCTGGGCCACCGAAGATCAATGGCTTATCGAGTTGTTGCTGGTGGAGGTGTACCAGCTCCCCGCCAGATGCCGCTTCAAAACCATCGACATACGGCGCGAGCGTTTTGAGAATCGGGCCTGATGGATTGGCTTTGGCTGCGTAAAATAGCTCGACATTTTTCGGCAAAACGTGACGCAGTTGTTTGATGTGTTCTTCTAAGGCGTTTAGGTCATACAAGTACGCGCACAAGGGTTGATTTTGCTGCTGTGCGAGCGTGTGAACTTGTTGGCAAACGCGTGTCGGTAGAGAGAGTGAATTAGACATGTTGCGCTCCTTTTTCGTGTTGCTGCCAAGGCGCGGCGACTTGGGTATAGCCCGACTCCTTATCGGCTTTTTGCATCAAACGCGTGGTGAAATTATTTTTGCTTGGGAAGTGACCGCCATTCTGCAACGCTTCTAGTTCCGGCTGTTTTCCATTCACTGACTGCCAACGCACAATGGCACTTTGCACCGCATTCCACAACGTTTGCTCTAGTGGCTCATCACCTTCTGCGATGAAGAAAATCGCTTCGCTGATGTTGTTGATAAAGGTGCAGTATCCGATGCGATTCCAGCCTTGTTCGCGACTGTAGTAAACCGATTGTCGCGCGCGTTCAGACAAGTCAGTTAATGTTTCTGCTGGCCAGAACTCCGGCAGTAATTTAGTGCCTTCCAAATCACGAATCCAAACACAACACGGCATCTCTTGCTCAAAGCCAATTAAGGTGTTTTGCAAATGCGGCTCAAACGCCACCCCGTGTTTGAAGTAGTAATTAAACACGCCCGGGATCAGGCAATGCAAATAGCGTTCAAACCACAGTGTCGCGATGTCGGAATAGCGATTTTGCGTAGTACGCGCTTTGTTTTTAAGGCGTTGAGCAATGCAACTGTTGCCGTTTTTGTCGTAAGCAAACAGAGCGCCAGCGAGGGTTGGTTTTAAGATGTCGACTTCGCTCAGCGAGAAATTTTCGCGATACAAAATCCCAAACGATTCGCGTGCTTTGGTGTTGTCGTCCCAGTTGTGCTCAGCGACACTTTCTAGATTCAACGTGGTGGCGTAAGGCTCTGTCATCACTTTAAATACGGGGTTGTGCAGCTGCTCGTTTTCTCTAATTGGTTTAAGAATCGACGTGAGCTGCACGGCGCTGTCGAGTTCGTACCACGCGTTTTTGCGCACGCAATTGGTTAATCGTACGTTGATGGAGAATTTCGCAAACCAATCCATATCTGGGTGGTAGAGGGTACGAACTGAAGAGGTCGGCTGCATCTTTTCACCACCTAAACCCAGTGGCGTGATCTTGCCTTGTTCAATGGCACGCTTCACGCTTGGGTTGCTCAAAATGGTGTAGCTTTCCCAAGGATGGCAAGGGTAGAGGGTCTTCCCATTGCTGGTGGCGTGTTGTGGCGCGAGCTGTTGTAGCATGTGCTGAGCAGGGTTAGCTTCTCCGTCGGAACTCAGCACATCAAGTAAGGACGTATCCACTTCAAACCAGTACAACGGGACTTGCGCGCCGACTTCTGGAGAAAACGCCAAGAGATCATCCATGGTGACGCCCGAACGACTTTTCGGGGTCGGATGGAAAGTATGCCCCCAAATCAGAGATTGTTCCGAAGCGATAAATTCGTTGTGATGCGATTTGGGCGCGACGTTGAGAAACTGCTCGGTAACCAGCACGCTATTTTCCAGTTGTTCGATCAGCTCATGGTTAAACGGGATCGCCAATACCTGCTTGAGATAGTTAAGCAAAAGCGTAAGAGTTTGCGTGGCATCCAATTTCGCCCAACCAGATCCCGGCATTTTCGCCCAAGGCAGTTCTGCCAATTTGATTTTGCCCAGTTTGCTCGCGTAGTGAATCGGCAAAACCAACACGCCATTTTGTTGAGAAAGATGAACGGCTATCCGCTGTTTAGCGGGATAGTTGCGTTTTAACGTTTGGGGTAGCGATGTCGATTGGTAGTGCCATTCCATTTGTTGATTCGGTAGCGCAAATTCACGTAAGTAACAATTAAGAACACCCATTATCGTGTTGAGTTGGGCTTTCTCACGGTTGAGCTGCACCTCATGCGCGCGCAACTCGCTAGTCTGAGAGGATTGAGTTTGTAACATGTTGATTTCCAAATTTTGAATGGAGAACCAGCGCGATCAAGGTGATTACGCTGACTATCGCAGAAAGTAGGAAAGGAACCTCAAGTAGCCCCAAGCTAGAAATGAAAGAAGCGCAAAATCCCGCTGCCACGCCACCCCATTTGGACATGGCATCAAAGCGAGAAAATACTTTGCCACTGAGTTTGCGATCCAGATTGCTCGCAAGATGCTGATGCAATCCGTGATAACAACACACCATCGCGATGCCGAAGATAATTCTCGCAGCAATGAGTGCGGTTTCGGATGCAATCAAATGCAAGGCAGAGCTCACGGCAAGCAATGCAAACCCAAGCCACAACGTGCGCAGCGGTTGATGGCGATTCAGCCCATCTGACAACACGTGGATTTTGCCTGCCAGCAACAGATAGACACCATGCGGCAGTGCGTACAAAAAACCGATCCATGCGTGGTTAGTGATGCCATATTGCTGCACAAACGGCGAGAAATAAGGAAAGGTCACCACCATAGAAAACGCAAACCCGAACTGAGCAAAGAAGATCCAACGAATGGCATGCATTGCGTTTTTCTGCGCAACAGGTTGTTCTTGCTGAGATTCTGAGTTTGGCTTTTCGAAGTTTCGTTCGGCGGGTTTATCCACTGGCAGTGTTAGCGTGATGCCCATCGCAATCAAAGGCAAAACGCATAACCAAAGGTACGCGTTGAGCGGGTTGGTCTCTGACAAGCTCCAGCCGAGCCCAATAGGCGCAACGATCAGCGCCAAGCGAGCAGATAGTTGGGTTTTATTGAGTGACTTGCCGAGTGTTTTGGCTTCTTTAATTTGACTAGATAAGTAGCTGTTCGAGGCGGCCATGGTGCCGCCAAAGGTTCCTTGAACAATAAGACCAAACACAAACATGGCGAGGTTGTCTGCCAAGCCGCACAGCGCAAACCCTGCTGCAAGGCCAAGTTGCGCACGCAAGAGTGAGCGGCGGCGACCGTAGCGATCGGCAAAGTTGCCCCAAAATCGCGCTGCCAACGCAGTACAAAACGTAGGTAGGATAAACAATACCCCTGCCCAGTCCGCATCAATGCTTGCGCCCAACGTTGGCAACACGACGGGTAGAAATAGCGGCATACCTAACGCGGCAAACGCAGCGATAAAGTGGCACAACAACACGCTGTAGATGAGTTTGGTCATAATCGTTTAACGTACGCTTTTTTTGATGGCTTCTAAGTAGGCGCGTTGCGCTTCTTCGCTAGAAAGCAGCAAGAAGTTCGGAGCCGACAAACCATAGAACTTATTGATGTCGCTCGCGCCGGAGGCTTCTTTCGAGAGCAAACTGCCAGAGCTCAACAAGTACTTGGCGTACAAATCAGGAGCTTCTTGCAGTAACTCGCGTGCCAGTTTTGTCTCTAACCCTTCGCCTTCCAATCGGTTGAGTTGCTCTGCAATGCTTTTGGCCACGATGGCGTAAAGCGATGCTGAAGAGGCAATGCACTTCGCTGCCATGGCTTCTACAATCGCTGCAATATCCAGTTGTAATGTGATGGTGGTAAACATCTGACCGAGCGCCAATTCATTGTCGACTTTGATGCGTTGGTCGAGCAGTTCATCACAATCCACGGGATTTGTTCCTGCGCCGTGTTTTTGGGCAGCATGCTCTGTTGCAAAGTGGAAGCGCTCAGGCCAAATTCGCGCCGCGTCGTTGTCTTTCATCGCGAGCGTCATTTTGCCCTGTTGATCAAATGCAACGATGGCGTTTTGTTGGTTGGACTCCAATGCGATACCATAACGCAGCCACAAGGTAAGGTGTACTTGGCATAATAGGTCGACGTAATCTTTGAACCACGCCAGCGTATCTTGTTGATAGTACTGCTCCGCCAAATGTTCTAAGAACAAGCGACCATCAGGCATTGGGCTAGCCAGTGCTGCAACCGGAACTAACGCTTTGTCTTCGCAATGAGTAAGTGGGTACTCACGTACGATGTACGCGAAGGTTTTATCCTCGCCGACGTGTCCACCGTGCTTTTCGTTGCAATGGAACAAGCGACTGTTTAAGTCGGCGTCCGTTTGTTCAAGGTGGCTGAGTAGGCGTTCAAACCAGTGGCCGTCATACAGTGTTGAAGGCTTGATTAAGCGAATGTTTTTCGTGCCTAGCGATCGCATGATCAGCGGAACTTTGATGTGAATATGCGGCGCGTCGTTGACTACCACAGTACGAACGGAAAGCGTTGGCGTCACGTCTAGGTACGTAAACGGCGCTTCTATCACACCTTCGGGTAAGGCTTCTAAAGATCGCAGGGTGAGCGGATGTGCAGGGAACAGAACGTGGCTCAGTGCAAAATCAGCAGGAAGCCCAACTTGCTCCATGGTCGGCCAGCAATCAGGTTGTTCGCTGGTTAATGTCACCAGTGATTTTTCAATCGCAATCCAATGCAGAGCAAAGCTTGGTGCAAACTCGGGCGCGTACTTAGCAAGGTCTTCATCGCTCAGACCAAACTTCGCCCGCGCAGTTGGATAGTACGGATGGTCAAGGTAAGAAGCGATCTGGTCGGCTAGCAGCAGCTTTTTATGCCAAGAACCAAGCTCGGATATTGGTTGAGAAATGTGGTCTGCGTGATGATGAAACGCTTGGTCACACAGCGCTTTGTGTTTCTCTGCACATTCCAGTTCTTGAAGGTATCCCGCCAGCAACTCGTGAGAGCTCTCATGCGCCAGTGTCGTTAGTAGCGCAATCCACTCTTTGTAATGCTGTTGATGCTCGACTTGGCCATTTTTCTCCACCCACCAACCTTGTGGTGTTTCGTCATTGGCGTGACCGTAGCGCCAGTGCTGCATGTAATACGTTGGCGCAACGGGTAAATACAACGTGAAATCAGAGTTGGCAAATATCAGCCAGACTTGCTCGTCTTGAGGAACAATTACCCCTTTTGGCGCGTCGCTACTGAACTTGGCCTTCGACAAAATGCCAAACATGTCTTCGCGCAAGCAAGTGTCGATCAATCGTTGCGTTAGATACAAAGCGTTGTCATTCATGCTGCCACCTCACGAGTCGGAGCTAGATTGAAATTGTTAAGCGCGTTCTGCAGTGCTTGGTCGAGGTTTCTCCCCGATGGCGAGACAATCGAAATTCGGGCGAGATAATCCTTGTTGGAATAACTCTGTTGGAAGAGTTCTCCCGCGTTTTTTAGTACTTGCTGCTGGGTGATGACATCGCCATCGTGTTGGATGAAGGAGGTTGAATCTCCATCAATCACACCACTGTGATCCGCAACCACATAGTGCACGTGTGCTGAGCCATGAATTTGGTAATCGCCGTCCAATCTTCGGCCCAAATGCAGACCCAAAATTGTGCTAAACCAACCAAAGTGAGCGAGATTGTTGAGCAAGAATTCGCGGCCATCTCCAATACTGCGGTAGTTAATTTCCACCAGAACTGGGCCGTTTTCCGTAATGATAAATTCGCTGTGGCAAACTCCAAAACCAACGCCGAACGCTTTCAGTTGAGCCAAGCAAGCTTCTCGGTGAGCAATGCCGTTTGGTCCGTTCCAGTCTGCGGCGGTTTCGATGAAGTAAGGCGGCTCAGAGAGCGACACATCAAAACCGCCCACGGCGATAAGTTGGTTACCATCTCCTAAAGTTTCGAGCGTAACCAACGGTCCTTGAAGAAACTGCTCCACCAGAATGGTGGCGTTTGGGTGCTTTTGCCAAAACGTATCGCAGTATGCATCGAGCTCGCTTTGGGAGTCACAGCGCTGTACATCTATACTTGCCACGCCTTCTTTGGGTTTTGCTACGACAGGGAAGGCCATGCCTAATGCCACATTCGAATGGCGATGCAGCAAACAGCTTTGTGTGTTGGGTAAGGATTTTTCATTTAACACTTGTCGAGTTAAGTGTTTGTTTTTGGCCTTTAACGTGACAGACCAATCTTTGGCTGGTAGACCAAAAAATTGCGCGCAGATGGCGGTGGAAGTTTGTAAGTGATCACTATTGCTGAAAACAGCGTCTGGCTTTAGTTCATTCTCCGTGATGGTTTCGATGAGTTCTAATGGGTTGAAGACATCACATTCTAGAATGGTATCCGGATTAAAGTGACTATCACGACTCGCCAACTCTAAATGGCTGAGCTTATGGTCGGTGATAAGAACGACGTGAAGGTCCATCGCTTTAGCTGCAGGCACGAAGCCGTGAGTGACTGCATCGTTAACGACATGACTTACGATAATCATCGTAGATTTCATGAGCTTTCCTAATTTTCTAACATTTTCTTCTAACGTTGATAAAGTCGCTCACGGTCGTCTTCCAATGTGCCTCTCGCGAGACGGAGGGCAGAAGTTTTAGTGTTTATTGTTATTATGTTTGGTTTTTTTTGTTGTTAGTTGTGTTTTTAGGGTAAATAAATATAGAGCATAAAATTAATATTGCAAATAGAAATAATATTTGTTCTTATTTCCATCCGTTGGCTTTATAACAACTAAACGGAATTATGGAATGAATAAATTATTGACCCTGACCCCCTTGGCGGTCGCGATTGGTTCTTCACTAGTAGCACCAAGCGCAGTGGCTTCAGAAGAGACGAACTCAACCTCATCAGCAACTGAAACGATTCAAGTCTTCGGTCATCAGTACGAAGGTTATGCTGAACACATGCCTCAATCAGGCACCAAAACCGATGTGGAATGGCTTGATGTGCCACAAGCGGTATCTGTAGTAACGAAAACAGAAATGCAAGACCGAGGCGCGGTGCGTTTAGTGGATGCGCTAGATGGGGTAGCCGGGGTCAATAACACCTTGGGCGAAGGCAGCCGTGACCAGTTCATGATTCGCGGTTTTGATTCACTCAACGATATGTATCGTGATGGCTTGCGAGATGACGGTACGTTGCAGTCTTACCGCAGCTTAGCGAACGTTGAACGCGTTGAAATTGTGAAAGGCCCTGCGGGCGCATTGTATGGCCGTGGCTCGGCTGGGGGCATCATCAACTTGGTGACGAAACGCGCTAACGGTGAGAATTTTACTCACGTAAACGGTAGTGTAGGCAGCAACAACCAATATGTTGGTCAGGTCGACAGCTCAATGGCGTTTACAGATAAGGTCAACGGGCGTATTAACTTGGAATACCGTCAAGCCGACTCGTACGTTGATCATGTTGATTCAAACGATTTCTTCATTGCACCGACCATTCGTGTGTTACCAGCGGAAGGTCACACCATTGATATTGACGTGGAATACGCCCATCAAGAACTAGTGCCGTATCGTGGTGTGCCATCAAAAAATGGCAAGCCAGTTGATTTGCCAGTAAGCACTTACTTTGGCGGCACAAACGACTATCAGGAGTCAGACAGTCTCCGTATTGCGGTGGATTACGAATGGCGTCTGAATGATCAATGGGTATGGAACAACCGAGCGGCGTTCAACCATATCGAACTTGAGCAAAAAGGCACGCGTCAGGGCAAAGTGACGGGTAATGAAGTGTCTCAAACCGTTAACAACTTTGGTTACGATCCACGTACTACGACCACTTTACAATCTGAGTTGGTTTGGGAAACCAGGGACAATCAATTGATGGTGGGTGCAGATTTCAACCAGATCGATATCGACCTAACGTTGGCAAGTGACAAAACGCTTCCTCCGCAAAATATCTACGACCCAGTCGTTGGTCCAACGCCTGATCCGGGCTTTAAGCCATTTCGTGACAATACCACCACCACGACAGGTTTGTATGTGCAAGACGTCTATACGTGGGGTGACCTTTCTTTGATCGGTAACGTGCGTTACGACTCGATGGAGCTAGAACAACAAAAAGCGGGCTCAGATAAGGAAAAATTGGATGATGACAAAGTCAGCTACCGTGCTGGTTTGGTATACCGCATCAATTCCGACACATCCGTATACGCCAGTTTAGCGCGCTCTTGGCAGTTACCGTACGCTGGTATCTACATCAATCCAAAATTGGCGGAATTCTTCCACACCGACTTAAAAGAGGTGGGTGCGAAAGCGTACCTTTTGGATAACGCATTAATGTTGAATGCGGCACTGTTCCAGATTGATCAAGAGCAACCACAAACTAACGTGGACGGCGATGTGATCGATAAAATTGAAGTGCGTCACCAAGGCATTGAATTAGAGGCTCGCGGCCAAATCACCAAACAGTGGGACATCTCTGTGGGTTACAGCTACTTAGATGCGGAAGACAAAGCCACAGGCAAAAAGCCTAACGATGTATCAGACCACTTGTTCTCTCTTTGGAGCACTTACCAATTGGATGACAACTGGCGTTTAGGCGGTGGTGTGAAGTACGTGGGCGACCGTTACGCAGGTAACGACGAAGCCGTCGCACTTGGCGATTACACAACGGTGGATTTGATGGCGGCGTACACCACTGGTCGTCACAAAATCCAAGCGAACGCTTACAACATTTTGGATGAGAAATACATTCTTGGCGCAACAAACGGCACGTCTGGCTTAAACCAGATTGGCTACGGCGCACCAGCCGAGTTCATGCTCAGCTACGGATATCAGTTCTAGGCTTTTTGTGCGTAGTTAGCGCCTGTTAGCCGATTTTTTCCTCATATTGAGGATGTTTAGCCCCGAGAGCCTACGGGATGTATTCTGCCCGAGGCTCAATTTCTCGCAAAGGAGATCTTAATGTCTTACCAGAATTTGGATGGTAAAGTGCGTGTACGTGCTGGTTTGTCTACCACTTACAGTGTGCTAGCGATTGCAATCGCTTCTGCCACATCCATGAGCGCGGTTGCCGCTCCTGCTAAAAAAGAACAAACTACCGCGATGGAAACTGTCGTTGTCACTGGTAGTGTGATTGGTAACTCTGAAATTGAAGACGTCAAAGAGTACCCTGGTGCTCGTACCGTCATTACCCGTGATCAAATTGAGAAAACCGCCGCAGGT
Organism: Vibrio sp. Vb2960; assembly: GCF_033337665.1. Classification (NCBI taxonomy): domain Bacteria; kingdom Pseudomonadati; phylum Pseudomonadota; class Gammaproteobacteria; order Vibrionales; family Vibrionaceae; genus Vibrio; species Vibrio sp. Vb2960. The sequence goes on from NZ_JAWORD010000002.1 coordinate 48,161, forward strand.
TCGATTGATAACGCGCTGCAGCGCGTGCCGGGTATTAAAGTTCAGGATGAAAGCGGAACGGGCGTATTGCCTAACATTTCCGTACGTGGTTTGAAAGCAAGCCGTAGTGGTCATGCTCAGTTTTTGATGGATGGTGTACCGCTAACACTTGCGCCATATGGTCACACTGGTCAGTCTATCTTCCCAGCAACACTGTCGATGCTTGATCGTATTGACATTGTACGCGGTGGTGCCGCAGTACAGTACGGCCCAAACAACGTCGGTGGTGTGATCAACTTAGTGACCAAACCGATTCCACACACGTGGCAAACTGAAATCAGTAACCGCCTTACCGTGTTTGATGGCGGTGATGCGCCACTGAATGATTTTTACCTGCGCACGGGCGGCTGGTTAAGCGACACATTCGCGCTGCAGTTGGAGGGTAACTTCCTAAAAGGCGAAAGCTTCCGTGAACATTCCGATACGGACGTGAAGAACTTTCAAGCTAAAGCACAGTGGCTATTGAGTGACACTCAAGAGATTCAAGCATTCCTGCAACGTTACGATGCTGAAACGCAAATGCCGGGCGCACTTTCGCCACAAGATTACGAGCAAGATCGTCACCAATCGAAACGTCCTTACGATGATTATGAAGGTAAGTCGACGCGCTGGAGTGTTAAGTACATCCACGATTTGCCATTTGCCGACAGTGCTGAGCTAGAAGTGCTAACGTTTGGCCATAAGTCAGAGCGTCTTTTCAAGTGGGGCTTTAACAGCGCGGGTGGCCATTGGGCTGATCCGGCTTTGCCTTCTACGAAAGTAAGTACTTCACCACGAGAGTTCCGTGTTTATGGTATCGAACCAAAGCTTGCTGTTTTTGTTGATGGAGGTGCCATTACGCAAAACTGGATTATAGGGACTCGTTACATTAATGAAGACATTCAATATAAAGTGACACAAACACCAGTGTCAGGCGGAGCCACAAATGTACCGCGAAACTGGCACCTTGATACCGATGCGTACGCAGGATATGTGAGCAACGAAGTCGGGTTGTTTAATGGTGCATTAAAAGTCACGCCCGGACTTCGTTATGAATTTGTTGATATGTCCTATAAAGATTTGGGCAGCGGGCAAGAATCTGGAAACAAGGTGACTGAATTATTGCCTGGTGTGACGATCGCATATAACTGGAATGAACAATGGCTGAGCTATGCCAATGCGCAGAAATCTCTTCGCGTTCCTCAGCTTGTTAATGTTCGAGGGGTCGGTAAGGAAAGCAGTGAGTTGGCTTGGAACTACGAACTTGGCGTTCGGTATGTTCAAGATTCAACAAGCTTCAATGCAGCTTTGTATCGCATTGACTTTAAGGATCAGTTGCAGTGGCGGAGTGCGACAAATACGTCTGAAAATATAGGTAGAACCCTTCACCAAGGTTTAGAGCTTTCTGCTCGTTACGTGCCTGAAGCACTACCTGCACTGAGTTTAGGCGCAAGCTATAACTATCTAGACGCTACGCTTGAAGAAGAAGGTGAGAATAAAGGTAATCAACTGCCTTACACCTCTAAGCATCAGCTTGGTTGGGATGCAACCTACGCATTTTACGGCATGGACACCACGCTATCGGGCTTCTACTTCAGTGATTCGTATACCGATAACGCCAACACCAGTGCCGAAGATGCAACAGGCGCAACGGGTAAAGTACCATCTTACATGGTGTGGAACTTCAACTTGGGGACGGATTTATACAAAGACGACAAAGGCAAGTTACGCATGAATGTTGCGGTGAACAACTTGTTTGACGAGGAGTATTACTTCCGCGGGATTGATACAAGCCCAGTTGGTCGGTACCCAGCTCCGGGACGCTCTTACACACTGGATCTGAACTATCAGTTTTAAGAGTTTCGTTCACCGAGTTTGAAAAGAAAAGTCGCCAATTTACCTTGGCGACTTTGCCGATCTTAGGTACTGGAAAACTCTTAACACTGGAAAAAAGCAAGATGAAAAATAAAAAACAATTTACGATCAAACACTTTTCAACCGTTTTGCTGATGCTACTGAGCTCAGCTTTGATGTCATTTAGCGCATTTTCTCAGGTGCGCAGCGTGCAAGATGAGCAAGGCACTTTTGAGCTAGAAGCGATACCTCAACGTATTGTGGTTTTAGAATTTTCGTTTGTCGATGCATTAGCGGCAGTCGATGTCTCACCTGTAGGCGTCGCCGATGACAACGATGCCACACGAGTTATCCCTGCTGTTCGCGCCAAGATTGAACCTTGGCGATCGGTCGGCATGCGCTCACAACCGAGTTTAGAGGCTATTGCGGTGCTCAAGCCGGATTTGATCATTGCTGATGCAGAACGTCATCGCGCGATTTATCAAGATTTGCAGCGAATTGCGCCAACTTTGCTGTTAAAAAGCCGTGGTGAGACATATCAAGAAAATCTCGAATCCGCACACAAAATCGGCGTGGCAATTGGCAAACAAGCGAAAATGACACAACGAATTGAGCAGCACAAACAGACAATGGCGGAGTTCAAACAGCATTTTGCAACACAAGAAACCATTCAGTTTGGTGTGGTTTCTGACAAAGGGATGTGGCTGCATAGCCCGGTTTCTTACGCTGGGGGCGTTTTGAGTACGCTGGGCATCCAAAGCCCGCTGGCTCCATCTGAGCAAAAAGCGTATATCCCAACCAGTTTCGAACTTTTACTAAAAACCAACCCTGATTGGTTGTTAGTTGGACTTTACTCTCAACCAAATATTGTGGATGAGTGGCGAAAAAACCCATTATTTAAGCTGCTAACCGCTGCGAAAAAACAGCAACTTGTTGAGGTATCTCCTGAACTGTGGTCGTTAAATCGCGGCATGTTGGCTGCGGAAGAAATTGCCCGCAATCTTGAAGCGTTATTGGAGCGCTCATGAGTTCGGCGATAAGCTCGGAAAGCGCGTCTTCGGTTAGCAAATCGCATTGGAAAGCGAGCTTGTTTGTCTGTGCTATGGCGTTGTGTACGCTCTCAGGCTATGCAGCCTCAATGATTGGCTGGTCCAACTTTTCTTTGAGCGTTAATGATCTGACAAGCTATTGGTTTGCGTTTGATGAGGGCAATATGCTGCATCAAATCCTCGCGACGCTGCGTGCGCCTCGTACCTATGCTGGGTTATTAATTGGCGCTTCGCTTGCGGTATCCGGAGTGCTGATGCAAGGATTGACTCGTAACCCTTTGGCGTCGCCATCCATTCTCGGCATTAATGCAGGTGCGGCGTGTTTTATGGCCTTGGCGTCCATCGGCGTACCATTCTTTAGTCAATTGAACCCAATCATCAACGCAGTACTCGGCGCGCTACTAAGTGGTGGTGCGGTCATGTTGTTGGGCGGTTTTTTCTCCGCGCGTTCTCACCCATTGCGTTTAGTGCTAGCGGGCATTGCCATCAGTGCGTTGCTGATAGGGTTAACTCGTGCGTCGGTAATTTTGGCGGATGACATGGCTTACAGCGTGTTGCATTGGTTAACGGGTTCACTCTCCGCGGTAGATTCTGAGCAGTGGCAGCAACTGTGGCCTTTTGCGACTTTAGGTTTGGTGCTCGCCATGGGCTTAGCGCGAAACTTAAATTTACTCGCGTTGGGGGACGAAGTTGCTGTCGGGTTGGGTGGTAACATTCGTCTTACGCGATTAATCAGTGGTTTAGCGGTTGTGCTGTTGGCAGGAACTAGCGTAGCGATTGCTGGACCAATTGGCTTTGTCGGGTTGTTAGTGCCGCACTTGGTACGCCCGATTGTTGGTCACAACTATCACATTCTCATTCCGGTTTCCGCCTTGTGTGGCGCGGCATTGGTGACGTGGTCAGATGCTTTATCACGCGCGATTGCCTTTCCGGCTGAAACGCCAGTGGGCGTGATTACCGCGCTGTTGGGCACACCTTGCTTTATCGCGATTGCAATGAGGAAATCATCATGATGAATCAAACCAAACTGTTTGCATTAGTTGGATTGTTGCTGATTGCGTCTTCTCTCACGCTGTTTGTTGGCGCGGCGAACATGTCGGCTCAACAGGTTTTTGCATTACTGTTTTCTTTCTCTGACTCGGACTTTGTGATTCACCAATATCGATTACCGAGAATGTTGCTCGCCATTGGCGTGGGCGCTGGGTTGGGGCTGTCAGGCGTTTTAGTTCAAGGCGTCATCCGTAATCCACTTGCCTCACCAGATTTAATGGGGATAAGCGCCGGAGCAGGACTGGCGGCTACCGCTTGTTTGGTGCTGTATCCGAATGCGCCAGTGGCAATGTTGCCGATGGTCGCCATGGCGGGAGGCTTGCTTGCTGCTGGCTTTATTGCTGTGCTGGCTTACTGGTCGAAACCAACACCAGCACGTTTGGCGCTGATTGGTGTTGCTGTCAGCGCATTTTTAGCCAGCGGTATCGATTTTCTTCTGATTGTGCACCCTATCGAAATCAACACGGCGATGGTATGGCTAACCGGCAGTTTGTGGGGACGAAACTGGCAACAAGTGCCGTTTATTTGGAGTGCTCTATTGCTGCTACTGTCATTGGCGTTTTGGCTGGCTTGGCGGCTAGATGTTATGGGACTGGGAGAAGAAAGCGCTACTACGCTTGGCATGAAACCAAGACAGACCCAAATTCTTGCGCTGATTGCTGCCGTGTTATTGGCGAGCATCAGTGTGTCTGTGGCAGGCACGATCAGCTTTGTTGGCCTGCTTGCGCCGCATCTTGCGCGTTTGCTGTTTGGCCACAGCCACAAGTTGTTGATTCCAGCCGCTGCAACCCTTGGCGCTTTGTTGGTGATTTGCGCCGATGGTTTAGCGAGAGGCTTACAGCCACCAATTGAGCTACCAGCGGGAGTGCTGACATCTGTTATTGGCGCACCATATTTCATTTTTCTTTTGTATCGTTATAGAGGTTGGTAAGCATGTTACGAACGCAGAACTTATCCGTCGCGTACGGCAAACAGACCATCATTCCAGATCTCTCTTTGTCGATTCCTCAAGGTAAAATTACCGCACTAGTTGGTCCAAATGGTTGCGGTAAATCGACACTATTAAAAACCTTGGTACGCATCAATAAACCTGCTTCTGGCCAAGTGTTGTATGACGACAAACCACTAAGCAGCTACGGTGATAAACGCTTGGCGCGTTCGTTGTCTTTGCTGCCGCAGATTCTTGTCAGTCCTGAAGGTATTACCGTCAGAAAACTGGTCGAATATGGCCGCTCGCCTTATCTCTCTCATTGGGGTAGGTTAAGTCAACAAGACAAAGCTTTGGTCGAGCAAGCAATGCAAGATACTGGCGTGATTGAGTTTGCTGACAAGCCAGTTGAATCGCTGTCTGGCGGTCAAAGGCAAAGGGCGTGGATTGCGATGGTAATGGCGCAAGATACCGACGTAGTGATGCTTGATGAGCCAACCACTTACTTGGATCTCTCTCACCAAGTTGAGCTGATGAAACTCATGAGGCAGATGAACGACAAAGGCAAAACAGTGGTCGTAGTGCTGCACGATCTAAACCAAGCGTGCCGTTACTGCGATCATTTGGTGGTGTTGGAAAAAGGTCAGTTAGTCACGCAGGGAACGCCGCAAGAGGCACTGACAGAAGGTATGTTGGCATCGGTGTTTGATTTACAAGCGAGAGTATTTAACGACCCAATCTCAGGCACGCCGATGTGTGTGGCGGTGTAGGTTTACGTCTTTCGAAAGCTATCTGCAATAAAAACGTCGATCCATAAAAACAAACCCCGCTAGTAACAAAGTCGCTAGCGGGGTTTGTTGTTTTTAAGAGCGTCCTTAATGTGGCGTTTAAGCCAGTTTAAACGTTGCCACTTTCGAGTTGAGATCCTCAGCTTGCGATTTCAGCTCAGCAGATTGATTCATCGATTCTTCGGCACCAACTACCAAGTGATCGGTCACATCTTTAATGGACGTGACGTTTTGCGTGATTTCATTGGTTACGTGCGTTTGCTCTTCGGCGGCTGTCGCAATTTGCGTTGCCATATCGCTGATCAGCGCAACGGCCGCGTTGATTTCATCCAGAGCCAGTGCTGCGCGATCTGCATCTTCCACCGAACCTTGCGCGAGCTGAGAGCTTGTATCCATGATGGTCACAGCGCGTTGTGTGGTTTGCTGCAAAGTCTCGATCGTCGAGCGAATCTCTTCGGTTGAGGTGTGTGTGCGTTGTGATAGCACGCGAACCTCGTCTGCAACAACGGCAAAACCGCGACCTTGTTCACCTGCACGCGCCGCTTCAATCGCCGCATTCAGAGCCAGTAAGTTGGTTTGTTCTGCGATGTCTCGAATCGTTGATAGTACGGTTGAGATGTCTTGCGCGTGCTGGTTGAGCTCGCCGATGACAACGCTCGCTTGGTTGACTTCAGAAGACAAATTGTTGATGGATGACTTGGAGTTGATCACTAACTCATGACCATTTTGTGTGCTCGCTGAAGAGTCTTGAGCGGCTTTAGCCGTCTGCTCTGCATGTGCTGCAATCTCTTGCGTTGCCGATGCCATTTCAGTCACAGCGGTCGCCACCATCGTGATTTCTTGTTGCTGATGGTTCAGATCGGAAACCGATTGATTCGCGCGATTCGTGCTCAGCTCCGATTGTTGGCTCAGTTCTTCCGCTTGGTGACGAATGTGACCAATAAGTTGCTGCAAACTTTCAACGAACTGGTTGAAGTTTTCAGCCAGCTCACCAACTTCGTCACGGTTTTCTACTTTGATGCGTTGAGTTAGGTCGCCGCTACCGTTTGCGATTTGTGCAAGCGCATTCGAAACGTTGTAGAGCGGACGGAACAAGATGTTACATAGCAGATTAAACAAAGCTACGCAGATAACGACGACGATGGTGGTTGCGATGATCTGATCCCAAACAGCATCGTAGAGTGGGGCAACCAACGAGTTTTGATCTAACACCGTCACTGTTGTGAGCTTGGTACCCTCTATGTGGCGCGCGTAAATCACATATTCGGTGCCGTTAATAGAGACGCGACGCTCTGTACCTGAACGTGCGGCAGACGTAATGTCGTTGTTGTTGAGGCCTAGCTTGCTAACCGGTTGATTCAGCAGTTTACCGTTGTTATGAGTGAAAATATTGCCCTGTTCATTGGCAATAAACATATAACCTTCACCCGGTAGGATCACTTGGTTCAGGCTGTTCAGGATATCACCGATCTCTACGTCAGCACCCAGAACGACGGTTTGACCATGCAATTGCAGGGCTTTACCGAGCGACACGACGTTAGCCCCCGTGGCTGCTGCGACGGTTGGGTTATCCATAAAGACTTTCGATGGGTTGGCGATTGCATTGGTGTACCAACCCCACTTACGAGGGTCGTTATTACCTGGTGGCAAAACCACCCCATTAGCGTTGTCTTGTGACCCGTCCGGGTAAGCGAGGAAAACGTTATCGAACGCGCCAGAGTCTCGGACTTGTTTCAAATGCGTAACCAGAGAACGTTTCTCTGAATCAGAAGAGAGTGACGTTAGTGCGCGCTCTTTAGAGAGTAGCCAGTCCTTTACGTATTGATTGTAAGATGCGCTAGTGCTTTCTAGTCGCTGTGCGACTTCGACATCGAGCCTATTTAATGAATCTCGAAAAGACAGCCCCTCTACCAGCACTCCCCCTAGAATGATGGCGGCACTGGCAGAGATTGCCAGTTTGTTTTTTAATGATAGATTTTTGAACATAAAGCGAATAATAGATCTTTGAATAATAGTTGTTGTGTTTTTATTCTCATCAGTGCTCTCTGCGCTGTTGAATATGCAGCAGAAAGTCAGATTCGAATCTGTTCAATAATTATATTTTATTGCTCAAAATAAATACTGACTCCATGTCGCGAATTTGAGTTTTACACCAAATAAGCAAAAGGATTTGGAACGATATTATTTATGTATTTGTAAAGTAAGGATTTGTCGATTTTTGTAAATGAGAATTGATTTCAATAAATGGTGATCTTTATCACATTTGCGTGTCTGATAATCCATTAAAAATGTGAAGGTTATAGCACCGGATATATATTGATTAGCTTAATCATTGTTATGGGCAATCGTTATGCGCAGTATATTGTTAGTCCCCGCGTTATTAGTGTCAGGGTGTGCTCTGATACAACAGTCGACGCCGATTCAACCTGACGCCAACTGGCACGTGGACCAGTTATCGAACGGTATGAAATACCATCTCTATCCAACAGAAGACCAAGAAGTCTCGGTCCGTTTGGTGATGAATATCGGCTCATTCCAAGAAACATCTTCTCAAAAGGGTTACGCTCACTTTGTTGAGCATATGGCGTTTAATGGTAGTGAGCATTTTACCGGTAACGACGTTGTCAAACTTTTTGAGCAATCTGGTGGTAGCTTTGGCGCTGATATCAACGCTTTTACCAGTTATCAGCAAACGTCTTACCAACTTGACCTTGCGAATAATACGAAGCTAGAAGATGCCCTGAAGTGGATGAGAGATATCGGTAACGGACTTGAGTTTGCTCCTGAGCAAGTAGAGAAAGAAAAAGGGGTGATTCTCGGGGAATGGCGACGCGCCAATCCGGATGATAAGTCCTTTTCTATGCATGCTTACCAAGCCTCGATTGAAGGCACTATGTATGGTGAACATGACCCAATTGGTACTCGCGAAGCGATTCAAAACGCTTCCTCAAGTAAGTTAAAGGCGTTTTACGACAAATGGTACCAGCCACAAAATGCCGAGTTGATTGTGACTGGTAATATCGACGTAGATTCACTGTCCAAGATTATCAAAAGCAAGTTCTCGAACTGGGAAAGTACCTCGGATACGGTAATAGAGAAGCGCCGTGATATTCGAGTGAACAACGAAAACAGAATCTTGCCAAGTAACACGATGGAATCACCAAGTCTTCATTTAGTGATTGAGCGTGGTCTAAGTGGCGGCACGACGATTGAGCAACAACATGAAGTGTGGCGTGATGAAGTCGCAACACAACTCATTCAACAGCGTTTGATCCGTGTACTCAGTGATGCCGCTGAACCTTTTCAATACGCTTATGCAGAGCCCTATTACTCTAACTATCAGCGTATGATGTCGGCAGGGATTTCGTTTGCACCAGATCGCCGCGAACAAATGCACCAGACTTTCATTCGTACCTTGGCGTCGTTAAGAGATTATGGTGCGACTCAATCCGAGTTAGATAGCGTTATGTCAAATTGGCAAGGTGAACTTGCAAATATTGATTCAGATTGGAGTCAGCGCAAGCCAAACAGTTACGCAGAAGCACGTGTTTTTCAAATTGGACAAGACAGTGTCAGCCAATCAAAAGAGAATTACGCCCAGAGTTTGGCAGAATTCATCAACAACGAGAATTTAGAGAGCATTAACACACAATTGACGGCTTTATTATCTCAGCAGCCAAGCTTTTTTATTGGTTTGGGGAAAAGCGAAACGTCAGAGCAGTTCAACGGTGTATTTGCCGCTCTAAACAGTGCCTATCTTCAAACTGGCGAAAAACCGCTAGAGATGTATGACAAAGTGGATGGATTCTTAAAGCCTACCCAGGAAGGCAGCATCACGAGCATGCGTCAGGAAGCGGGTGGTTTTCAAGTCTATACGCTATCAAACGGTATCGAAGTGTGGTTCCAAAAAGATACTAAAGCGGGTGGTCGAGCGTATATTTACTATGCGAGCCAAGGTGGTAAAGCCGCTGTTGATCCGACGTTGTATGCCGCTTATGAAATCGCAGCAACAACGGCAATACGCAGCGGGTTAGGGGCATTTTCTGGTTCAGAGCTAGATAGCTACTTACGCAAAAACAACATTGCGCTTGGCGCGATGCTTGATGCGACCAGTCACGGAGCTCAAATTACGGCGCCAAATACGCACCTAACTGATGCTTTGAATGGACTATACAACCTAGCGACGGAGATTAAAGTCGACGAGCGCCAGATGGCAGCAGCGAAGCAAGAGTTTAAACAGCAGAGCGGCGCTTTTTTTGAATCACCGATGGGAAAACTGATTCAAAAAGCAAACGGCAATTCTTATTTGCCGGGGAGTCGTCATCGTATAGTGTCCAGTGATGATGTTGAACAAGTGACTTCCGAGCAGGTACTAGCGGTGCATGAGCAACTTTTCAAAACCAATGATGGTTTTAAGATGGTTATTGTTGCAAACGTAGAGCCGGAAGAAATTACACCACTTTTGCGTAAGTATGTGGCCTCTATCGAAATGAAACCGAGTCGTTCGATTGATTATCACGTTGCGTTTAACCCGGAAGTGCCGGAGCGAACTGTGGTTGCGGATGGGCATGAACCTTCATCGTTGTATGTAATGCGTTTGACTAATACGAGCGATTACCAACGTACGGCAAGAGACACGGTTATCGAAGATATTTTGCAACGTATTAGTAATGCACGTGTTTTGGATATTGTGCGAGAAGAGTCTAGCCTTGATTACAGCCCGAGCATTTACACCATGACACAAGATCGCGAACCCATCTCTGATTGGCTCTTGGAGTCTCAAGTTGAGCCCGAAGACGTGGCACTTTTAGAGAGTAAACTGGGCAAAGTGTTTGATGGTTTAGCGTCAAATATTACCCAAAAAGAAGTGGATACGGCCGCGAAACAACTGGCAGTCGCGATGCAAGGATTGGATGACAACCCAGCACAGAGATCATGGGCATATACTCGTTATTTGGTGCATGATTACGGCGTCGATGTGTTGCTTGACGTTGAGAAAGTGGCTAAGAGTGTGACGTTAGATGAAGTGAAAGCGCATGCAAAATCAGCTTTTGGTCCACAAGCAAAACGCTCGGTGATGGTTTTAAATCCGGCCGAATAATCACGTAGTTTCTGACGAAAATCGTGGCAATAGTAATAAAAAAGACGGCGTGAAAGCCGTCTTTTTTAAGCACTTTAATCAGAGCGTTTTATGCTGATTTACGCGCAAGTCGCTTTTCATTGTTGGTGTTGTTTTCTTTTGTGTTCGCACTGTCTTGAGCCTTACCCTTTAACGTTACCACTTCTTTTTCAGGTAATTCAGCTGCTTCACCAAAGAATTTACCACCAGGTTCAATGCTGAGGTTATTGCTCCAGATCCTACCGCTTACGCGTCCCTTGGCAAGTACTTGAATGTGTTCTGCGTGACAGTTTCCGTCCATCATGCCATTAATGATCAGCTGTTTAGCGTAGATTTCACCGTTTACTCGCCCGCTTTCTGCGACAACGAGAGTGCCTTCCACGTTAATTTGACCATCGACGATGCCATCAATCTGGACATCGTTTTCTACTTTGAGTTCTCCGCTAAGAGAACAGCCTTTGGCGATGAGAGTTGAAGCTGCTGAGCTACTCGTTGTTCCACTGTTTTGATTAAAGATTCCCATCGTATTCTTCGCTCCTTAGTAAAAATGTCTTCGAAATCATTAAGGCTCCAATCGACAAATGGTTTCGGATTCAGTGCTCGCCCAACAAATCGCACCTCGTAATGCAGGTGAGGGCCAGAAGAGAGCCCACTGTTGCCGGAAATTGCAATCAGCTGCCCTTTTTTGACGAACTGACCACTTTTTACTTTGAACGCTTTCAAGTGCGAATAAGAACTCGAAAAACCGAAAGAATGTTGTAGCCTGAGGAAGTTACCAGAGCCTTTATTACTGCGGCGGGTAACTTCCACTACCCCATCGGCAGGGGCATAAATTTTGGTACCGATATTTACGGCAAAATCGAGCCCACGATGCATCTTGGCAACTTTTGTCACCGGATGGATACGCTTACCGAATCCGGAAGATAGCCGTACGTTGCCGACTGGAGAGCCACTTGGTATTTGGTTTAATAACACCATGCGAACGTTTGAGGTTATCGCCGCTGCATCGAGCCTAGCATCCAAGTTATTTGTCGAGGTATGTTCTCCAACCCCAAGCACTTTCTCTAATTCACCCAAACGTTCCGAAACAAGTTGTACCCGTTCTTCCCGTTCTGAAAGGTCATTTTCTAGCTCTGATTTAAGTGTTTTCAGTGTGCTGAGCTCTTCACCCATGGTGCGTGAATACTCTGTCAATTCAGCTTGTTTTAACGCTGCATTATCAACGCGAGTGTACAAGTGATGAATTAAGATTACGGTCGCGGCCAGAGCAACAACAAAAAAAACGAAAAACGTTTTTATGTTGCGTTGCATCCTTTTACTGAAGTACCAATGTCTTGAGCCATTGATAGTTGATATAGAGATCGTCAACTGGTCTTTCATCGTCTTCTATTGCTCGTATTTGGTATACGTCTCGTCACTGAGTTAGTAGGAATGTAAGGAAAACGAGTAGGGACCGCCAGAGGCAAATTGGAAAGAAGTGTCAGGTCGTGAGGCGTTTTCAGATATTAGATAAAAGACTCAATAAAGATTTAATATTCTGCTGATTTTGGTCGTAATTACTCCAAATCGCTTCATTTAACTGAATATTATGATTTTTAAGGCGGTTATCCGAGAAATTGGATTGTGAATATTGCCAATAGCATCCGCACGCAATTCAACTTACTTCACGGTTTGCCTTATAAATGTTGGATAATTTATCAAACCGACATTCATTACATCGATAACTTGTTTATGATAGCGGTTGATATAAAGCACTATTCATTGGCTTTAAACCTAAGCGTTACATTTCGTTTAGGAACACATAACTATGACAACGGAGTTGGTCGTGAAAAAACTACTATTGGCTACAGCAGTGGTCGCAGCAGCAGGGGGCGCTGGCTACCTGTACCAAAACAATACTACCGCGAGTGATGCAGGCTCACTGTTAACGCAAGTTCCTGCAGATTCACTTATGGTGACGTATCAGACAGAACCTTTTAACCATTATAAATACATGAACGCATTCGGTACGGCGAATCAAGGCTCGATTGCAGAACTTTTTGCCGATGAACCACTGTCTCCACAACAGCAGTTTGCAGTTAACTTATTCGATGGATACCTAGAGAGTGCTGCGTCGCCAGAAACATTAAAAGCTTATTTGGGCACCGGGGAAAACATTAATCCTGTGTTGTACACAATTGGTATGGTACCGGTGTACAAAGTGGATATTGAAGACCCTGCCGCGTTATGGAAAACACTGGATCATGAAGAGCAGATGAGCGGCGCTAAGCATGAGTTGGTTAAGCTTGGTGAAGTCGAGTATCGTCGTTACGAGATGACTGATTCAATTGACCCGCAGGACGGTATTGGCTTGGTTGTAGCCGTGGTTGATAACGTGCTTACGTTAACGGTTGATGTTCCGCAACTGGGCGTTCAAAACCCGATTAAAATGGCATTAGGGCTTGAAGCACCAAGTCAAAATATTGCTGACAGTGGACGCCTTGAGGCGTTGCAAGCCAAATACGGTGAAAACAACAACTCTTTTGGTTACTTTGATCATCGCGAAGTGATTAAAGGTTTGACGACGAAAGATGGCAATATGTTTGCTCGTCAAATCAGCACGTTGGATGCAATAGATCCTGAACCAACGATTGAGGAAATGCGTTCACCAGCCTGCCATACTGAGCTTACTCAAGTTGCAGAAAACTGGCCTCAGTCCGTCGCGTTTGCAGAATACAAGATGAAAGGCGATCAGGCGTTCATTAAAGGTTCTTTTGTTGTTGAGTCCAACAATAAAGTGATTCTAGATGCGCTCAAGTCGATTCGTGGTGTATTGGCTGAGTCTAAAAGTGATAAGAGTTTCTTTAGTATGGCGCTTGGTTTAGACATTAATACTCTAGCGCCATCGATTGGTCAGATTTGGGCTGACTTGACCCAGCCTCAATATCAATGCTCTTTATTGACACAAATGCAGCAAGAGATGGGCGGCCAGAATCCAGCAGCCGCTGTAAGCATGGGGTCAGGCATGGTTAATGGCCTTAAAGGGTTAAGCCTGCAAATGTTTGATATCAAAGTAGATACTAATGCTCAGCATGGTGAAGTATTTAGCCAGCTAGATGGTATGTTGTCTCTTTCTGCCAATGATCCAATGATGCTTATTCAAACTGCGCAAATGTTCGTTCCTGAACTTGCTCAATTGCAAATTCAACCGGATAACCAACCTGTTAATGTCAGTGACCTATTAGAAATGCATACTGGCATGAAGGTGGACGTGTTTGCTCGTCTAAACGAAAACCATTTCACTCTTTACAGTGGTGATAGTGCTGCGGAAGCAAGCAAAGAAGTGATGGCGCAATCACTTTCTCCAAATGGCTTGTTCAGCTTTGATTTTGATTCAGAACGTATTTTGGAAGTGTTAGAGAGTGCGTCGTCAATCACTGGGGAGCCGGTTCCGGATGATGTTGTCAAAAGCTTACAAGGCGAGCTTGTTGGTGGTATGACGATGGACGTGACAGACCAAGGTATTGGTTTTGAGTTTGATTACCGCGGTGCAACTAAACCTGTAACGGTTGCACAGCAGTAACACATTGCGTAGAAAAAGGCGGCTTGAAGCCGCCTTTTGTTATTATGTACCGTATTAAAAAGCGAGTGGGAAGAGCGACGCTTACTCATCTATTTGAGGATGAGAGTATTGCTGATATTCAGGTAACTCTTTTCTTAAATTACTAAATGTCGCCCATGCACTTTCTTTTGAGAGTTTGTTGATCAGCCAGTTTGGCAATAGACCTCCGGGGTCAGCAAACGCCTTGTATTCCACGAGTGTTGTATCGTTTGTGAGTTTTTGTAACTCCCAAGTCGCATCAACCGAGCGAATTCGAACATAACCATTTTGTTCAGCAAGATATGAGTCAGGTGCGCTTTTGATTTCTATGGTGAATCCCAGCTCATCGACCCAGTACTTTGAGTAGGTGACCATATCCCGATTTTTGGCAGGCCATGGTGCTTTAAACTGGGTGTAAACGATGTTCTCGGTGGCCGATATCTGATTTAAAACCCGGCTATGACTGGCATTGTCAATCCAGTTCGGGATATTGTCACTGTCTTCCAGTAGCGTTAAAAATGCACCATAGCTGGTGGGTGTGAACATCCGGGCACGGATCTCAACTAAACCGTCACTATGTTCTCGGGAGTAAATTGTGATTCCATTCTTGTCACTCTCGAACTGCCAGTTCTCGTTGGCGCTCGCATCAGTGCCAGCGGATATCAATGTGGCGAGTGTTAAGGCGCCCATTCTTAAATGCAACATCATGTTAGTATCCGCCAACTTTTCCTAAATTTAAGTTTATACGATTTGTCGTAACTATAAGGACAATAGTATGTTTTTTGTTATCGTTCTGAAGGTTGCTCTGCACTGAAGCCACGTTGAATGTTGGTGAAGGTAAGCGATGCAAATATTACGATAACGATCGCTAGATGCCATGCTTGACTCAATCCAAGCTGCACCAGAGTTAAGCTGACCAATGAGGAGACGACCATTTGTCCACCACCAGACATTGCCGCTGCGGCACCTGCTTGCTTTTTATAAGGTTGCATTACCATCGCTTGTGCACAAGGTAGGGCAATACCATTACCCAAGATCATTAATAGCTGTCCTAGCATCAGAAATAGAGGCTCAACAGGACAGAAAAATAACCATATTGCGGCAGCGAGGTGAAGAAATGGGGTGCAGAGCAGCATTTTTTTATTGCCAATAATTGGCCTTACTCGGTTACAAATCGTGGTACCACATAACATACCCAAAGCGGGAATGAGCGCCCACATCGCGTATTGAGCGGAGGTCATGCCAATTTGATCTTGCATGATAAATGGCATCACAGAGACTGTCGTAATCATTAAGCTGAAGTTTAACCAACTGATACTGGCGAAACTCATAAAGTAACGAGACGTAAGTAAGCTCTTGTATTGGAGTAACATTTTTCGGGGTGACGGAATGACAGAACGTTTTGTGATGGTTTCTGTGAACTTAAAGGCGATGATTACCCAAGCCAGCGAGACATAGCCCAACAGAGAAATAAACACCATACTCCAACCGAAGTGGAAGTTGATAAAGCCGCCAATCACAGGTGCAATAAGTGGCGTGATTGAAGCCGCCATGGCGATGTAAGACATTGCCACTGGGAGTTCATCCCCGCTAAATCTATCTCGAGTCGACGCCCTCGCGAGTACCGCGCAGCATCCTGTACCTAACCCTTGTAAAAAGCGCCCCATCACCATCCCTGTAAATGTGTCACTGAAGAAAATAATTATCAGCAGACCAGACATCGCGATGAGTAAACCGGTAAGTAATACTCTTTTTCGTCCTAAAGCATCTGACACTGGCCCGTAGATAAATTGAGAGGGGCCGAAGCCGAGCAAATAAATACTCACAAGCAGTTGAGCTTGGTCGAGGGAGATGGAAAAGTCTTTTGCTATCCATGGCAAAGAGGGCATAACTAGCCCCATGCTCAACTGGCCAACGCTAATAATAAGACAGGCGAGTAGTATAGTATGAAAGTTGATTGGGCGACTCATGACTGGTCTCCATTCAAACAACCTTTTTGGCGTCGTGAGCTTAAGCCGCCTTCGTCATCCACTTCATTTAGCTTTGCTTTGACCCGCTTCACAGTCGATAGACTGACTTCGCATTGCTCTGCTACGTTTTGCAATGTGTAGCCTTCTAGCAGTAACGTTGCGATCTGTTGGTGTTTGGTTTTGTTTGCGGGGCGGCCGCGAAACTTCTGTTTCCATAATTCTGGCTGCTCTTTAATGGCCTGTCGCCCTTGCTCTGCGGCAAACAGGCGATGTTCAGTCTGCACTTTCCCATATCCAGATAACACTGTGAGTAGTGTTTGAGTCTGAACAGAACCTGGCTCAAAAGTTATTGATTCACATACAGTTTTCAATGTTACCCCTTTATCGAGTAGCATTTTTATCGTGTTCAATGCTTGACTAAAGTCGCGACCAAATGCGGTCAGCCACCAGAGCACAATCGTATCCCCAGCTCTGACGGAATCGAGCAGTCGTAAGAATGCCTCTCTCTCGGTTGGAGGCATGCAACCACGAACCTTATCCTCAAAATGCTGAGCTTCGGGCGCAAAAGCTTTTAGAGTATTAAGGTGCTCTTGGTAAGCTCGATTTTTTGGCGAATAACGAGTGTAAAGATACGTGGTCATAAGGATTATGAGCCTCTTTTTGTTTGGTTCATATAGTGTAATAGCTCATAAATATACATGGGTTCATTAATGCTTACAACACTAAATGAGCCGTTTGGGAGTCAGAGGCAAATAAAAAAGCCAACCGAATGGCTGGCTATAGCTATTTAAGCTTTTGTTGTCTGGCGCTCGATTAACTTCACTGGCACCATCATTTTTACTAGGCTGCCGTTTTTCGTATTAATTTGATCAACAATGATCTTCACGCACTCGCGAGCGAGGCGACGGAAATCCTGGCGGAACGTGGTTAATTGATAGCTTAACCATTCTGTCTGAGGAATATTATCAAAACCAATGACTTGTAAGTCCTGAGGAATCCTCAACCCGCATTCTATACGGGCGATATCCATGACCGCCATCGCAAGGTTATCGGTTGCACAGAACACCGCTTCAGGCCGATTTTTGTCTGCCAGTATGGCACGGACTTTATCAAGTGAGCTCGCGTAGTCATAGCTGGCTTCAATGATGCGTGGCGTCTTGCCGGTTAGGTCTTCAAATTCAGAGCAGAAGCCGCTTTGACGTTCGTCATTCGTAAAGGTTGGCACTTCTCCCGTCAAATAAACCGCGTTCTTCACGCCACTTTTGTGCAGAAGTTGCGCAGCTTGTTGGCCTGCTTCGTAGTTGTCACTGATAACGTAGCTACTCCTAGTACCTTCAACAACTCGTGCGTATTGAACAATTGGGATATTAAACTCTTCACATTCTTCATAAAGGGACTTATTGAAGGTTGCGGAAGCAGCAATGACACCATCGACGCGATACTGGAAGATATTTGGGATTGAGTGGCCCTCTTCTTCATCCACTTGCCATGGAATCAATACGGCAGAATAACCTTTTTTCTGTAACTCACTGGAAATTAATTGCAGTGTTTTCATATGGATAGGGTAATCCGCATCAGGAAACACCAAACCTATCAATTTCGATTCGTTTGTGGTCAGGCTACGTGCAAAGGCGTTAGGGCGGTAGTTAAGGGCTTTAGCCGCTTCAAAGACTTTTTGCTTGGTCTTTTCGGATACTGAGCTACCCGGAACAAACACGCGCGATACAGTAGATTGAGAGACGCCTGCCATCTTTGCCACATCTTTTGATGTGACTACGTGTTTAATTGATTTCATGAATAAAACTTAGTTGCCAGTAATTGAGGTCATAAGACTAGCATAAATAGGTACGTATTCATAAATGTTCTGACGGGGTATCCTAAGTAGAATAATGGTTTTGGAGTGTTAAAAAGCAAAATGTGGGTTAACCCATTTGGTTTGCTTTGAACTAGCACTAGATCTAGAGCGTAGATACTGTCCGTTTGTTGGACGTACAGTATCTACGTAAAGAACATTAATTTGCTTGTTTGACTGCAACTTTACGTTTTGGGGAGAGGAGTGAATACCCCATGTATCCGATGCAAGCGGTAGCGACAAGAATAGAGCAGCCACGCATAAAGTTAATCAGCATAGGAGCGTTGTCGGTAAACGCGTTGATCCCCCAAAGCATCACGATCGAGAATACAAACATCACTAGTAAGCCATAACATGGAGCATCGATTTTGCCGGGAACGACATACCAACCATCTTCCTTGATTGGTTTATTTAGACGAGCATATTCCGCTTGCTGGCCTTTCACTGTGTAAAGATGCATTTCATCTTGTTTACCCGTCAGGAGAAGGCTAGCAATGTAAGCGACAACGGCATTCACAAGGACGCCAATCACGCAATACCAAGGCCACGCAATATCGGTCGCAACGGCTACATACCAAATCACCAAGAAGCTAGCAGCAACGCCAATCAACAAGCCTTTTTCCGTAATGTGTTTTGAGTAGAACCCAAGGACAAACATACAGAAGCTTGCACCGACAAAGTAAGAGCCTGCCTTACTCAGCACTTCCAGTACCGAGCCTGTGCTGGTGGCAAACATGATCGCTGGAATGATGACCAAAATCGCCCACGCTACCGTGAAGAAACGCGATACCTTCAAGTAATGCTCTTCCGACTCGTTTTGCTTGTAGAAGCGTTTGTAAAAGTCAGCCACAGAAACGGTCGCCATTGAGTTAAATGCGGAATCGAGACTCGACATACTTGCCGCCAGAATCGCAGCGGCAATGATGCCCATCAAGCCTGGCATTCCATATTCACTCGCATAATGAAGAATGATGGTGTTGCCGTTTTCGAACTCTTTACCGTCGTAATAAGCGTTGAACAGGACGCCAAGCAAGATAAAGACAAAGTAAATAAAGAAGGCCACGTAGCCCATCATCAGCATTGCCTTTTTCGCATCGCCCATGTTTTTCGCGGCCATACATCGTTGTACCATCATCTGGTTACCGCCATACACGGTGGTGTGGAACATCGTCATTGCGATAACACCAGCCCATACCGTCGTTACTTGGCTTAGGTCAAAACTTGTCTGTAGGGCATCGGTCATTCCTTTCGCTTTGAGTTCTGCCATGACCTCCGTCATTGGAGCAGGCATGCCATTCCAAACGGCTTCAATGATGATGAATGCGCCAATAAATAAGATTACTGCTTGAATCACATCGGTCCAAATGACAGCCGCGATACCGCCCATTACGGTGTAGATAAGGGCAATTGCAGTGACGATCATGATGCAGTACATCACGTCGATACCAGTAATGAACTCTAAAATCATTGCTGTCGCATAGAGTACGGCTGCCGAGCTCAATGCTTGTTTGATAAGGAAGATAAACGACAAAGTCAGTCGTGAAGCCTTACCGAAGCGTCGTTCTTGATACTCGTAGATAGAGGTTAAACCGTTGTTGTAGAAAAACGGCATAAACACAGCCACGATGAAGAAGATCACCAGCGGATAATTGAGGTGAATCGCGATAACCGACAGGCCTTCTTTGTAAGACCAAGCTGGCCCGCCAAGGAACGACATGGCACTCACGTAAGTACAAACGACAGAAATACCGATCGCCCACCAAGGGATGCTCTTATCACCCAAAGCGAATTGGCTAGCTGAAGTTACTCGCTTACCAATCACCGCACCCAATACTAGCGTTAGGGCTATGTATCCACCAAGGATGCTCCAGTTAAGTGCGCCAAACTCATGCATAATTAGGTCCTTCTAACTGTTCTTTCATTTGTGCAAACACGTCATAGCCAAGTTGCAGCAGGATATGAACGATGTCGATCGCCACCCAGTTTTCCTTCAGTAAATCGCCTTCGCGTCGCCAAATGTCCATAACGCGAAGTTCGATGTGTTTTCCGGTTGGGGCAAGACCGAGCCAGCCACTGTGACCAGTGTGAGTACCATGCATATGTGGCCAACCACCTGTGGATACGTAGTCATTTTTGGCCAAAAAATTGACCTCAATATCGACACTTCGGTCAGGGAAGGCAAACACAAATGGCGCTTGATGGTGGTTACGGAAACCTTTGATACCGCGCGTAGTACCAATACCAGCAGGGCCGTACCACATGAAGTCATTGTGCCAGTAGTTTTCAAGATCCATCGAGAAAAGATCTTGACCATCAAAACGACCCAAGCAAGACAGCATATCTTCAACCAGCTGGGCGCTCTTTTCACTTTCTTCCAAAGACACAACAGAATGTTGGATACCATTAGAAGTCGCAGGAGAAGGGACCAAGCCATCGTGACCTAAGCTTTTACGAAGAGGGTTGCAGCCTGCTTGATTCATCGCGTCGATGAAGTCTGGGATCATGTAAGATTCGGTGATTTGGTCGTTCTCCACACACACCATTTCGGTGTAACGCAAGTAGAGTGTTTTCCCTGTTGCTGGGATGCTAAACAGTGGTTGTTCAAATGTACCGATAAAATAGCCGGTAGAGTTGTACCAAGTGCGACCTTCGTATTCGCCGTGCATCACAATTATTGGTCGGCGCTCGGCGTCAGGCAAAGCATTAACAAGTGGTGAGAGGAAAGATTCGTGGGTTGCATCTGGGCCATTAAGATCGTTCACAGGGTGCGCCACGCACCATTTTACGTCAGGGTTCAAAGTTTGCAGAGCGGCCTGTTTTTGCTCGATGTCTGCGGCTTTGAAGTAGTTCTGGTAGAACTGTTCGATGATGTTGAGTGACATGTTGCTTCCTTACTGTCTGTGATTTTAATAAATAGTGTTTAGTCAGCCGTTAGCCTTGCTGAAGCAGGATTTGCTTCCAGATTGCGGCCTCGTCAAACAAAGTGAATTCGCGACGAAGACCCCAAGGGCCAAACTCAGCGTGGCTGATCCCCATGATGTAAACCTCTTTTCCTGAAGGCTTACCAAACATCCCATATCCCTCATGCTTACCGTGCAAAGACCATCGAATTGCAGCGCGTGGTGACATCATGTCGTCATCTCGGCCAATACGATGGTGAACGGTAAATTGAGCATTTGGGAAAGACGCACGAAGTGCCATCCAAAAATGATCGACTTCCGAGTGTGATAGGGCAGTTTGACCGCCAGTGTATTCGCCGATACAAGCGCGGTCGTACTCTTTCGGTACTATAGAGAACTCGGCATTCATAAGGCTTCTGAGAATTGCTTCGTATCGCTGACCATATTCGTTGTCGTTGCCTACGCCCAAATAAGGTCCAGGAATGTCGATTTCAGGTGTGAACGGAAATGGGCTTGATTCCACGCCACCTTCAAATTCGATTTGTTGGCGTGCAAACTCTTCTGACGTCATACCCAGTTGTTTCGCGATATCGGCTTGATCGCGAACCAACCATTCGTCATTGATTTGGTTATTGATAGCGTGGCAATCTGCGATAATACGGAAACGAAGTTTGCGGTTCGAGGCTTGCCCGTAGAAGCCGTTGCCACTGTGTGTTGCAGTAGAGATGATTCGATGAGAAGAAAGCATGCCTTGTTCCGGGGTGCCTGACCAAATGACGTCTTCGCCATATAGCGTGCGATCGGGAAACTCGGCCAGTGTCGCCATTGTTGCACTGATCACCCCTTCGTTTCCTTGAACGATAGAGAGTGGAGTACGCACAACAATGTCGGGAGAGTAGTAGTGTTCTAAGGTGTTTAAACCTCGGTCTTCCCAAATCTCTTTTGTGATACCAAGAATGTAGTCGGGAAAATCACGCCACTTTTCATCGAAGCCAACCATGGCCATAAATCACCTCCGTAATTGAATAATTATGTTTGAATTATGTTTTGATTACGTATTCAAAATATATCATGTTGCCATTTTGTCAACGGATTGTTTTTCGATTGTTTAAATATCGTGCTGATGATCAGGTTTTTAACAATTGAGCAGAAAACAAACTAAAAAAGTACAGGCGAGATGGAAGCTATCTCTTATCGAGACGTGTTAATAAGAAAGGAGGTCAAAGTTTTTTGTATGAATTTCCTAATATCTTATTGTTTTTTAATCGCTTAATTTATTTTGATCTGTTTGAATGGAAACAAATGATTAAGCCAAAACTGATAATCATGCAGATCAAGGCACCCAAATAGACTTTATCGCTAATATTCAGCTATTTTGGTGTCAATTATCCTTATATCTTTCAAATTTTCCTTTTGCATACGAATGCTTTAAGTCTTTTTTATTAAATCGGAAGTAGATAACGAATAAGCCACTAGAAAGGTGTTTATCTAGTGGCTATAACAGTCATAAGCGCTCTATGAGTGCAACGATCAGGATAAAAGCGCAGGTAACGATAGCGAGATGGCAGGGATGAAGGTAATCAACATCAACGCCACTATCATTGCACCAATCCAACCCATGATGGCTTTAGAGAGCGACTCTATCGGTACTTTGCCTACCTGACTTGCCATAAACAGGTTGGCTCCCAGAGGAGGCGTAACAAAGCCAATGGCCAAGTTCACGATCATCACGATACCAAAATGAACGGGGTCCATGCCGAGTGCTGACGTTATGGGTAGCAGAATTGGCGTGAGAATAACAATGGCCGCCAGCGTTTCCATAAAGGTACCAACAAGCAACAACAGAACATTGATGCAAAGCAGTATCAGAAGTTTGTTTTCGGTAATCGATAGAATGAACTGAGCAATCTCGGTCGGTAGACGTTCTAGGGTCAATATGCGGCCAAACGTCACGGACGCACCCACAATGACGAGCACAGCGCCAACTAACAGTGACGACTCTAGAATGATTTTCACCACTTGCGCTGGTTTGAGTTCTTTATAAACAAACATGCCAAAGAATAAGCCATAGAGCACACCAATGGCGGCTGATTCGGTAGGTGTGAAGATACCGGAATAGATACCGCCGAGAATGATCACGGGTAGTAGCATTGCCCAAGTGGCTTCTTTTAGCGCATCAAGACGCTCTGCCCAGGTCGCTTTGCGCTCGTTACCTGTGTAGCTCCGCATTTTTGAGACAATTAGACAATAGCCGATCAATACCATACCGACGACCAAGCCAGGAATGATGCCCGCCATGAACATCTTAGTTACCGAGACTTCAGCTGTGATCGCGTAGACGATCATCACCACAGAGGGTGGAATAATGACCCCAATTCCGCCGGAAGAGGCTATCAAGGCACCGGCAAAGCTGCGGTCGTATCCTTTCTTCACCATAGATGGAATCATCGTCAGGCCGATAGCGGCAACAGTGGCAGACCCCGTACCAGAGATGGAAGCGAAGAACATGCACGCCACAATGGCGACGATGCCAAGCCCACCAGTAAAGTGGCCAAAGAAGACCTCCGCCACGTGTAATAATCGTTTTGAGATCCCTCCTTGGCTCATAAGGTTACCTGCCAAGGTAAATAGAACGACGGCGAGGAGAGGGAAAGAGTCGAGCCCTGTTACCATTCCTTGGACTAAAAACTCGATGTTAAGAAACGGCAGACTGAGTATCGCGACCATACTGGCTGCCGCCAGAGCAATACCGACCGGAACGCCAATGAGCAGAAGCAGACCAAAGCTGCCAAACAAAAGTGCAGATGTCATGCGTTAAACTCCAATAGTCGGTTAGAAGTACGATACTTTGCTTTGATATGGCGATAGCGTTGGCGAGAAAAGCGAACTCGTTCATTGCTGGTGGAGCACGCGCTCACACGTTGATAAATGCTTGTCACTAGGCGCGCGCAGCTTAATAGTGCGCAAACTAAAACAGAGGCATACAAACACGCAATAGGAATTTCCATTGCGGGTGCAATCTGACCGAGTTGTAGGCTGCGATTGATCACCTTAAATCCAAACCAGGCGACAGTGGCACTAAAGGCAAGGTAGATAAGATCAGAAACAATCAAACTGAATTGCGTCCAATTGCCCGGAAGTTTATCGATGAACACACGAATGCGGATGTGTCGATCATTTCGGATACAATAGCTGATGCTCAGGTACATCGCCCATACGAATAAATAACGTGCCAGCTCTTCAGCCCACGCGATCGTTGCATCGAACAGGCGTAGTGCGATTTGCAAGCACAGTAAAGTTGTCATCGTCGAGATCGCGATAACGATAAGGGTAGGTTCTAGGTATTTGTCTAGTAAGCGAAACCACTTCATGTTCACCTCCAAAACGAGAAAGCACGACCTGTTGCCAGATCGTGCAAAAGAGTGGGAGTTATAGGCGTTCTATCTCGGCAATCACGTTGTCAAACAAGTCTTTACCCGTTTTACTGCGCAAGTCCTGGTACACGGCCGCATTCATTTTCTCTTTCATGATGCTGCGTACCTCGTCTGGGACGATGTTAACCGTCATGCCTTTTGCTTCGAGCTCTTTGATTACTTCTTGGTTTTGTTGCGCGGCGAGCTCACGCTGTTTTGCGATGGTTTCTTTGCTTACTTCACTGATCAGCGCCTGTTGCTCTGCAGGCAGTGAATCCCAAAACGATTTGTTCATGAACAGCACGTAGTTAGTGTAAATGTGGTTAGTCAAAGAGAGGTATTTCTGCGCTTCATAAAAGCGTTCGGCATAAATTGAATAGATGCCGCTTTCTTGAGCGTTAATCAGACCTTGTTGGAGCGAGGTAAAAATTTCTCCCCAAGACAGAGGTGTTGGCGCAGTACCAATAGATTTCCACGCGCTTATTTGAGTGGGGTTAGATGCCGAGCGAATCTTTAGCCCTTTCAGGTCCTCAATACTATCAATTGGCTGTTTGTTGTTGGTCACGCTACGAAAGCCGACCTCCATAAAGCCAAGTCCATGAAAGCCTTTTGATTCCATAGCATTCAACAATGGTTGTCCGATCTTCTCACTGTCGAGCGCTTTGTGTGCTTGCTCTTCGCTATCAAAAAGGTAGAACACGTCGAGCACGTTAAACTCTGGGACGTAGGGAGAGAGTAAAACTGACGCACCAAACGTCATTTGTAAGTTGCCTTGCTGTACGAGTTCAGTCGTCTCACGCACATCGCCTAGTTGTCTTGCCGGATAGATTTCAACTTCTATCTCACCGTTTGAGCGAGCTTCCACTTCTTGTTCGAAATAGAGCATTGCTTTGTGTACGGGAGAGGTTTCTTGACTGTCATGAGCAAGACGAATAACACTGGTTGCAAACGTATTCATACTGCTAAATGCAAGCCCCAGTGCGGTAAGTGAAGTAAGGATTGCTTTCTTCATCGTTCTTCCTTGTTTCTAGTATGACCTGCGATTGGCATTCGTCGGCAAGTCACACAACTTTTTATGTTTTTATAAATTAGTTGAGCAATTCATATCCATTTTGCATACGAATCCAAAATAAAACATTAAAGTAACAAGTCAATAACAAGATTGATGAATTGATGAGGAATTAAATAACGATTGGTGAAAATTTAATCGTGATCACAGAAAATGCCTTACTCGAAAGCAAGGCATTTTGTTTATGAAGAATGAATAAAAATGGATTTATTAAATGGTGCTACTACGTTCGATCAAGGTGCCTTGCTCGAAAAGGTATTCGCCAGTTGCATCCAGGTTGCCGTTGATTCGATTCATCAAGTCTTCAACCGCTCGTTTAACAATTTTGTCGACTGGTTGAGCAATGGTGGTCAAATCATAGCTCGGCCATGCAGACATCGGAATGTTATCTACACCCATCACAGAGAAGTCTTGGGGGATCTTTGCTCCGGCTTGTCGCAAGCCATCCATAACGCCCATTGCCAAGATGTCGTTTGCACAGAAAATCGCATCGGGTTTGCTAGTGTGCGACAAGATCGCTTTCGCCGCTTCTAAGCCTGCTTCAAAGCTGTACTTGGCTTGGATAAAGGTTGGTGACGGGGAGCCGAGTTCTTGCAATTTTGAAGAGAAACCCAGCCAACGCTCTTCACTGGTCATGGAGCCAGCATCGCCACTGATGTAAGCACACTGTTTTGCGCCTTTCTGCGTTAAATACTCGGCTGCTTGTTGGCCCGCCAAGCGGTTATCAATACCAGAGCTGTTGGCATTAATGCCTTCGGCGTAGCGGTTGATCAAGCTTAAGTGAACGCCAAACTTTTCGCATTGGGCAAACGCGCGTGAGGTTAAACGGCTGGTGGCGATAACGAGTCCGTCCACTTGGTATTCAATGGCGCGTGAAATGGCGAGATCGAGGTCGTCTTTGTCGATAGGGCAAAGCACAACTTGTCCGCCACGCTTTTGAATTTCGACAGCCAAAGCACGAGATTGCATGTCGTACATTGGGTTTGATTCGCTATCTAACGCAATCGCCACTAAGCCTGAACGATTCGAAATCAGACCTCGGGCGATGGCATTCGGTGTGTATCCGAGCTTAGCTGCGGCATCCATCACCATTTTGCGTTTCTTCTCGCTAATACTCGCAGTCGGGCTGAATGCTCTAGATACCGTCGATTGAGAGACGCCGAGCATCTTCGCGACGTCGATCGAAGTTACTTTCGCTTTAATGGTGATACTCCTTATTTAAGGCCATTGAACCTTCTCATACGTGCTGAGTGTATGGGCTAGGGGATTTCTGTGTCTAGAGCATTACATTGATAAGGCGTAAATATCAGAGAAAACTCAAGAATTCATCACATTTCTCTCTTGTTTGAAGCCATCAATGATCATTTTGTGTTCAGACCCAACACAAAAGAAGCTAACGCCGAGTTCACGCCATTCCCGAGCTTGTTGAGCCGTCGCGACAAACATGCCAACAGGTTTATTGGCGGCTCTGGCCGCTTCGATTACTCGCATACTTGCTTGTGCGACGTTCTCATCATGAACGCTATCAGCACCATAAGCGACAGTGAGATCAACTTGGCCAATGAAGAGCGCATCAATACCTTCAACATTGGCAATCGCTTCAACATTTTCGACCCCTTGAGGGTCTTCAATTTGTGCAATGACAATCGTATTCGCACGGCTGTCTTTTAAGTGTTCAACCATGGGCTTAGTGGCGTATTGCGCTGCTCGACTGGAACCAGCATACCCTCGGCCACCTTCTCCGTAATGGCAGATTTTCGCCAGTTGCGTCGCTTGCTCAGCAGTACAAACATGGGGAATTTGTACACCCGCCGCGCCACAGTCAAGCGCGTTCAAAATGGTTGAAGGAGCGCTGTCTTGTACTCGTACCACGCACGCGAGGTCATTCGCTCTAGCCGCCATGATGCACAGATCAAGCGAGGAACGATCGAAAGGTGCGTGCTCTGCATCCAGTACCACAAAAGGCAACTCTGCCAGTGCCAATACCTCGATAATGTGAGGGTGAGGGGTTTTAACAAATGTACCTAATAGCGTTTCTTTAGTCAGACGTTGTTTAAAATTGCTCATGATTATCTCCTTTGCAAACGTATGCAAAAACTAACACGGAGAAATGTAAATTATGAGTAAAAATGATGTGATCTAAAACTCATTTTTGATTAAAAATTAAACTCAATCAAGGTCCTTATTACTTGCTTTTATTTGTTTAAATTAATTAATACAAAGGCTTAAGGGTTGTTTTTGTGGTTTGTTGACTTAACTTGTCAAATGTTAATTAAGTGTTTAATCTGATTTTGCATTCGTATCCAAAAGCATAAAAATAACCGTTCGTCAGCCTCAATGTTCAAGGAGAAAACCAATGGCACGCATTTTAAAAAACGGAATCACTGAAGAAGCATCAGCATCAAACGACGCAAAAGTGCGTCAGATTGTTGAAAGCATTCTTGCTGATATTGAATCGAAAGGTGATAGCGCTGTACGTGAGTTGTCTGAAAAGTTTGATAACTGGTCGCCGGAGCAATTCCGCCTGTCAGAAGAGCAAATCCAAGCCTGTGTGGATGCGCTTGATGAATCGACTCGTCATGATATCGAGTTCGCTCAGCAACAAGTTCGAAACTTTGCTCAAATTCAACGTGACTCAATGAAAGACGTCGAAGTAGAAACCATGCCTGGTGTGGTACTGGGGCATAAGAATATTCCAGTGAACAGCGTGGGTTGTTACATCCCTGGCGGTAAATACCCATTGGTTGCATCCGCTCACATGAGTGTACTGACGGCGAAAGTCGCGGGAGTAAAACGTGTTATTGCTTGTGCGCCTCCATTTAACGGCCAGCCGAATGTCGCGATTGTCGCTGCGATGGCAATGGCGGGTGCGGATGAAATCTACTGCTTCGGTGGTGTTCAGGCGGTAGGAGCTATGGCATTGGGCACGGAGACTATTGCGCCAGTCGATATGATTGTAGGGCCGGGTAACGCATTTGTAGCAGAGGCAAAACGTCAGTTGTTTGGTCGCGTTGGTATCGATTTGTTTGCAGGGCCAACGGAAACTCTTGTCATTGCTGATAAGAAAGGCTGTGACCCGGAATTGGCAGCGGCAGACTTGCTTGGTCAGGCTGAGCACGGTTACAACTCTCCAGCTGTCTTGTTGACCAACAGTGAGACATTTGCACAAGAAACCATCAAAGAGATTGAACGTCAGTTAACCATTCTCCCTACGGCTGAAGTTGCGGGTAAAGCGTGGGCAGATTACGGACAAGTGATCGTATGCGATAGCTACGAAGAAATGGTGGAAGTGGCAGACGATATTGCGTCTGAACACGTTCAAGTTATGACCGAAGATCCTAAATACTTCCTAGATAACATGACCAACTACGGTGCCTTGTTCCTAGGTCGTGAAACCAACGTTTCTTACGGCGATAAATGTATTGGTACCAACCATACACTGCCAACGAAGAAAGCGGCGCGATACACCGGTGGTCTTTGGGTAGGTAAATTTATCAAGACCTGTACTTACCAGCGTGTAACGGAAGCGGCATCCTTAAAAGTCGGTGAGTACTGCTCTCGCTTGTGTGCACTCGAAGGTTTTGCTGGCCACAAAGAGCAAGCGGATATTCGTGTGCGCCGTTACAAAGGCAAAGTAGAAGAGGCGTAATATGTCGAAACTTGCCTTAGTCACAGGCGGCAGTGGCGGACTGGGTGCCGCCATTTGTCGCAAGCTAGCTGAATCGGGATATCGCGTAATTCTGACTTACAACAGTAATCAGAAAGCGGCCGAGGATGTGCTTTCCTCGCTGCCACGTAACGAGCATCTAGCATTCAAATTGAACGTGGCAGATTCTAGTGCGATTGAACAGCTTAAACATCAAGTCAGTGAAATAAGCGACAAGCTGGATCTGTTGGTCAACTGTGCGGGGATGACGAAATTCGTCGCGCACTCTGATTTGCAAAGTTTAGATGACCAGCTGTTTGACCAAATTTTCCAAGTGAACGTCCGTGCGCCTTTTGCCATGGTTCGAGCGTTTGAGCCTTGGCTTAAGCAAGCCAATGGTTGTGTGGTGAACATTACTTCTATCGCGGCACAGACTGCGATGGGGAGCAACATTGCTTACTGTGCAAGTAAATCTGCCGCGGAGAACATGACCCGTTCTTTAGCTCGCGCTCTGTCTCCCGAGGTTCGAGTTCTGGCTGTTGCTCCAGGGCTTGTCGACACTGAGTTTGTCAAAGGCTTGGATGACGCATGGCGTAATCAACAAGAACAATCCACACCGCTTAAGCGTTTAGCCAATGATGAAGAAGTCGCTCAAGCCGTGTACGCCGCGGCAGATCTTCTGACCTTCTCGACAGGCAATACCATCGCGGTTGATGGTGGGCGACCTTTAGGTCTGTAACACACTTTCGGTTTGTAACTAACTTTAGGTTTGTAACTAACAATTCAAAGGCTAGGTCCAAACAAGGACAACAAGGATTTACAATGACTCTACAATCTAAAATGAATAATAATCTGGTCCGCTACATGGAACTGATTCCGGGTACGAGTGCGTTTATTGATGCGCGCACGCCAGGCAGTGATCTGAAAGATAACTTCTGCATTATCGGTGCTGGGGTGGCAGAAAGCAGTCGTCAGCATGTTCATATTCGCGATACGGCGGGCTTTAACATTGGTGCCGCAGGCCAACCGCCGGGCATCAAAAATTCGTTGCACTCTCATCGCACCGCTGAGCTTTTCTTGGTGTTCAAAGGTCAGTTCCGTTTTTATTGGGGGAACGATGGAGAGCATGAGGCGGTGTTGTCTCACGGTGACGTCATCTCGATTCCAACCAATCTCTTCCGTGGATTTGAAGTGGTTGGCCGCGATTACGGCTTTATGTTCTCGGTACTTGGCGGCGACGATTCAGGTGGCGGCGTTATTTGGCATCCAAACGTTATTAAAGACAGTCAAGGTTATGGTTTATACCTCAAAGCCGATGGCACACTCGTGGACACCATTAATGGCGACCCGGTGCCACAAGAATCAGAATTGATGCCGCTGCTTACCGAAGAAGAGCTCGCGACCTTCGATACCTACACCGCAGAAGAGATGATGCCATTTGTCGCTCTGCAAAAAGA
This sequence comes from Vibrio sp. Vb2960, assembly GCF_033337665.1. Taxonomy (NCBI): domain Bacteria; kingdom Pseudomonadati; phylum Pseudomonadota; class Gammaproteobacteria; order Vibrionales; family Vibrionaceae; genus Vibrio; species Vibrio sp. Vb2960. The sequence continues at coordinate 78,854 of NZ_JAWORD010000002.1, forward strand.
TTATCGTGAAATCAAAGGCGATTTCGGCGGAAGCAACGTGAAACAATACGCCTTAACGGGTCATCCTTTGGCGAGTTATGACTTCCAAGTAAAGAGTGAAGATGAAGTGAGCATCATGGCTTATGAGCTTTCTGAAGGTGGCTCGATTCCTCAACACTGCCGAGAAGAAAAACAAGTGCTTATCAACTTTGATGGCGATACTGAAGTGGTCCTCACGCATCAAGGCGAACAAGCGAGTGTTGTTTTAACGCGCGGTGATGTGCTGAATGTTCCAGAAGGTGCGTCTTATTCACTGACGAACTTGCGGGGTAATAGTTTGACGTATTGCATTCTTGGCTCTGATCAACCAAAGCCGCTTGCAGGAGAATAAAATGACGCAACCCACCTCGTTAGTTTGGCTACCCGGACTACTTTGTGATGGCACATTGTTTGAGGATATCAACCGAGCGTTGCCAAGTTGGGTTGAGCCTTCATGCCCGACGCTGGCTTCATTGCCGTCAATGGAACAGCTGGCGCAGAGAGTGTTGCAAGACGCACCGCAGGAGTTTGTCTTGGGTGGCTTATCAATGGGTGGGATTCTTGCCTTTGAGGTGTACCGTCAAGCGCCAAACAGAGTCAAAGGCTTGATCCTCATGGATACCAATGCAGCAGATGAAAAGCCAGAGGTGACACAAAAGCGTGATGCACTGGTTAGCCGTGCGTTAAGTGGTGAGTTTGAACGCATTACGGCTGACACTCTGATGCCTGTGCTGATTCATCCAAGCCGTTTGCAAGACAAAGCGTTAACTGAGCGTATCGAAGGCATGGCGGTTAATGTAGGTTTGGAGGCATTTGAAGCACATGCTAAAGCGTTAGCAACTCGCCCGGATGCTCGACCTTTATTGGCGGACATTCAAGCTCCTACGTTGGTGATAACAGGTAAAGAAGATAAGCTTTGTCCGCTAGACAATCATCTGCTCATGGAGAGATGCATCCCAAACGTCACACTTCATGTTATCCCTGAGTGTGGGCATCTATCTACGCTTGAGCAGCCTTTAATTATTAGTGAAGTGATGGCTACTTGGCTTCAAGATAACTTTGCTTAGTGTTGATAAGAACTTCATCACTCACCACCTTAAGGTTACTTGGGTATAGGTGGTGAGCGATGAGTATTATCAGAAGTAGTAGCGAATACCTGCCGCGAATTGATCATCACGGTTTTCGAATTTGCTGCCATCGTACTGATCTTTACCTAGGTCGAACTGGTATTCAGTCCAAACTAGGAATTTGTTCTTCTGGAAGTGGTATTCAAGACCAGGGATCAGCAAGTTACGCTCGTAACCTTGTGTCTCGTCACCACTATCCTCCATGTAGTTGTAGTTCAACGTTGGGCGCAAGCCGTTGTCGAAGTGGTAGTAAGTGTAGATTTCGCCACCTAGGGTATCGAACATTACGTCCGTACCGCCTTGGCTCACTGCTTCCCAGTTTTCGCCAACGTGGAAAGTCGCACCTGCGTAGAAGCCACCGTTGCTGTAGTTTGCGCCCAATAGCATGATGCGCATGTTGTCGCCGTTTTCTACGCCAACCACGCTTGCGTCTAGATCCGCAACTTCATTTTGATGGTAAGCCGCACCCAGTGTTACGCCATCAACGGGTTTGTAAGTGATCGAAGCACCCATGCCGTTTTTCAGTGAGGCTGTCGCATTGCTTGCTAGAGCAACACCTTCACGCGTGGTCTGGTAAGTAAAGCCGTAGCTCACTTTTTCATTAATTGAATTACGGTACGTAATTGAGTTTTCCGCACGACCAGCACCGGATGCGATACCCCAGTCAGCTAGGTTGTAAACACCTGAGCCACGAGTACCGAATACACGACCTAAATCGGTGTACCATGCTACGTCGTAGAAGGTAGACCACTGTTTAGTACCCGCAGCAATCTTGCCGTATTTTTCGTGATCAACACCTGCGTATAGCAAGCGGTCGTAAATGTTGTCGCCGTTCGCGCCAGAGTTGTAGCCCCATTCCGCGTGACCGAAACCAGTCCAGCCGTTATCCAGACCCATTTGGCCTTTCAAACCGAAACGTGAGCTGCCGCTGTTCCATTCGCCGTTGTCATCACCGCCACGGTCTTGGTAGCGAAGATCGAAACGGCCATCGATGGTTAGGCTGTCGCCAGCGTCATTAACAAAAGTGTGTGCAGCAAAGGCTGAGCTAGAAGTAAGCGCTGCTAAAATCACTGCAGAAAGGGTCGACTTTTTCATCATCAATCTCATTATTCAGGGCGCAGAAAGCCACCGTGCGTTCATGCCCGTTTTGAATAAGGGTTCTATCTTGAGGTTGTGCCCCATCCTTGAGGCACGAGTTGGGAGCATGTCGCCTGAACCGAGAGGGGATTCAGGCAACATAAAGGCGGGTTGACAATCCGCCCCTAGGACTTCTTATAGAGAAGGGTTTAGGATCTGTTGAGTACGCTCGAACACGTCTAGACCTTGCTGTTTTAGCCAGTAAGGAAGGTCGATCAGTACCCAGTTCTCAGATAGCTTGTCGCCGTCACGGTAGTAAACGTCAACCACTTGCATGTCTGCACGTACTTCACCACCTGTCATACCTAGGAAACCACCGATAGGCGTGTTAGATAGGTTTGGCCAGCCGAAGAAACAAGAGAAGTTACCTTCTGCGAAACGACATACGTGGCCGTTAAACTTCTTGTCTTTTAGGTTGTTACGGAACGGCAATTGGTGCTGCTGTTGGTAACGAGGGATTGTATAAGACGCACCGATACCACATGGACCGTACCAGATCATGTCTTTAGACCAGCTCTTCTCAAGAACTTCTGGTGGGCAACCCATAGCGCCGCTGTCGTTTAGTGCAGATAGGTCATCAACCATCTTGTTCACTAGTGCTAGTGTTGCTACGCCTTCTTCTGGTGCTGCGTCTTCGAACAGTAGACCATCGTGGTTACGAGGACCAGGGTATACGAAGTGCTTACCTGTTGATGGTGGCAGTGGGTAACAACCCGCTTGGTCCATTGCACCTAGAAGGTCTAGGAATAGGCCAGTCTTAGTGATCTTGCCGTTTTCAACACAGTTAAATTCTGCGTAACGGATGTTCATGATTTTGCCAGTTGGGCGCATGCCTAGGTATTCAGCGTCGAATAGACCCATGAAGTGACCCATGCTCATTACCCAGATTTCACCTGATGTTACTTCGTTCTCACCACCGATGAAGATGTCTTGACGACGCTGCATGCGAGTCATTGATTTCATCAAAGGAGCCCAGAAAACGTCAGCCGCTGCTTGAGCGCCTTGTTGCTCACGGAATGGGTAAACACCACGCCATAGGTAATCTTCTGAAGTGTGTGCTTTTAGTACTTCTGCCACGTTCTCGTGAGTTGCGTTTTCCATTGCGCTGAAGTATTCACGTACAACGCGTTTCGCTTCTTGATATTTAGACATAATAAACTCTCTTATTTGCTGTCGAGTCGGCTTTGGGAACAGGACTCGAAATTAAGTTTTTTCATCCGGCCGGGGAGCCAGCCGGAGTTTTTGAAATTCAGTTACGCTTTTGCTGCTTCGGCTTTTTTGCTCTTATCGAACACGCCGCCTTTTAGTGTCTCTGGCAGTGATAGCCATAGAAGACCAGCAAGGATCCATACGATTGGTGAACCCCACATTGCGGTTTGTAGGTCGGTACGCTCTTGGATGAAGATAAGTACCATTGGTGCCCACATACCGAGGATACGACCGCCGTGGAATAGCGCCGCGCCGTAGCTACGTAGGTGTGCTGGGAACAGTTCTGAGAAGTAACCACCCCATACCGCTGAAGAAGACAGGCCGAAGTTGTAAATCAGACCAAGTAGAGCCAGCATGTTTAGGCCGCCAATCACCATGTCGCCAGGTGCAACAAAGAAGATTGAAACCATGATGCCCGCTAGGATGAAGCCAAACGCGTTCACCTTACGACCGAATTTGTCAGCTACCCAACCCCAGAACCACGCACCAAACAGTGAACCAAATGCTGAGATAGAGAAGATGAGACCGATGGTTGCACCGTCGAACATACGTACATCACGTAGGTATGTGGTTACGAAGCCACCAAAGAATTGGAAACCGTAGAAGTTAAGGCCAGCCAGTAATAGACACGTTAGTGTGATCTTACGGTAAGGCTTGCTTAGCATTTCGCCCCAAGAGCCTTTTTTCGCTGGTGCATTTGATTCTTCTACTTTTGCTTGCTCTTCTTCACCGTAAGCGATCACTTTGCTGTCGCTAGGTAGTACAAAGATCATGACAACAGCGGCTGCCAATGGTGGGATACCACCTACAAGCATTAGGCTTTCCCATGGTGCATCGATGCTTGCAATAAATGCTGCATACGCACCCATTACCATCAGTGCTACAGAGAACATAGAAGACGCGAATGCCGTCAACTTACCACGTACCGTTGGCGTAAATAGGCCGATCATCAAGCTTACTGCCACGGTGAAGTAACCACCCAGTGACAAACCAATGATGAAACGCATTGCTGCCCATGTTGTGTAGTCGGTGAACATCATATTGATGATCGTAGCGCCACCGTTTAGGGCTGTGATGGTAATAAGAGTGGATTTCTTACCAAATTTTGTTGCGAACCAAGCACAGCTCAATGCACCAATAAGTGCACCAACCGACTGCCATGTATAGAACTGGGCAGTGTCTGACAGACTAATACCATCATACGCTTCAACGATGTATGGGCGTACGTAGTCAATAATTACAAAGTTATAACAATAGAAAAAGTAACCAACCAGTATCGCTAGATAGGCAGCTACCCTTTGAATCATAGGAACTTCGCTCATGTGTCTTTTGGCATTCATGACCGATAAACCTCTATTTTACTTAGGATTTGTTGCTATTCAAACTTAAAGAACACGATCTTATTGGGATCATCTTCGATTTCGTGTCGTGGTGAATCATAGTTTTTTTAAGGTCATTAGATCCGTGATCAATATCAATTTTAAAATGAATGCGTACCCAATTAGTGGTTTTTAGTGATGGGAGTCTCATTAAATCGGTCTTTTTGGCATTTTTGAATATATAACCGTCTATATTGGTGATTTTAGTCACAGTTATGGCGGGATTATCGTTTAGATATGCTTTTTTAAAGTAATATCCAAGCAACAAATAATTAGCACCCAGAATTATGGAAACCCTGAAATGGTTACGTACTCAAGTTTTGTGGTGATTGCGTTATACGTGTTAATCACCATATTAATCAGCTATTTAGTGAATAAGCGCTACAGCAATGGTGGCGACTTTTCTACGGGTGGAAAGCAATTTGGCTGGTTTACGGCAGGTGTTTCGATACTTGCGACTTACATTAGTGCGATGACGTTTGTAGGGATGCCAGGTTGGGTTTATAGCTCTGGCATGGAAGCGATGAGTATTCACCTTAACTATCCCATCGTTATTTTTTTCACCGTCATTTTCTTTGTGCCTGTTTTCTATAAGCTGGGTCTGACTTCGATTTATGAATACCTTGAGCACCGCTTTGGGGTGTATGCAAGAACCATCAACTCGATTGTGTTCATTGTGGTTCAATGTATCTCAGCGGGTGTGATTTTGTATGCCGTGGCGCTGATCTTAGTGCAAGTTCTGCCTATCAGTATTTCTGAAGCCATTATCTACATCAGTATTTTCACCGCTTGCTATACCTATGCGGGCGGGATTTCCACGGTTATCTGGACCGATATGTTGCAATCTGCAGTATTGGTTGCGGGCAGCATCGCTATTTTTGCCATTCTAATGACAGAGATTAATGCGGCAGATTACCTTTCTCGTGATCACCTGAATATCATCAACTTAGACTTTGATTTGGGTGTAGATACCACACTCTGGGCTGGCGTGGTTGCTGTGAGCTTTTTGCATTTGAGTGTGTACGGCACCAACCAATTGATCATCCAACGCACGTTAGCGACGAGATGTGAAAAGACCGCGCAGAAATCGATGCTGTTGTGTGGTTACGGTGCGTTTTTCGTGTACTTGTTCTTCGCGGTACTCGGTGTTCTTCTAAGTGTTTTCTATCAAGATCAATCGTTTGAAAACAGCAATGAAGTGATTTTGGATTTCGTCTTCAACCACACTAACCCAATCGTCGTTGGTTTGATCATTTCCGCATTGGCGGCCGCCGCAATGTCGACGCTGGATTCGACCTACAACTCAATGGCGACCGTCGCAACGTTCGATATCTACAAGCGTTTCGTTCGCAAAAGTGCCGATGATGAGCACTACGAAAAAGTCGCGAGAAAGATGAGTTTGCTCGCTGCGGCCATGGTGGTAGTGCCAGCTCTTCTAGCGGTATCGAATGAATCGGTACTCAAAACCATCGCTAGCCTGACTTCTATCTTCGTTGGTATCCGATTGGGTTCATTCGTGCTTGGTTTATTCTGGGCGAAAGCCAATGAGAAAGGCGTGATCGTTGGCAGTATCATGAGTGTGATTGCGGTATTTACTGCGATGTATCTCGACGTGGCTTGGCCGTGGTTCGCGCCAATTGGTACGTTCGTCTTCCTTTTGTTTGGTGTGTTAGTGAGTCGTCGTTGGGGCGCGGTGACTGCCGAGCAACAAATCTTTATCAATAATCAAAAACATCTTTTTGCAAAGCCAACCGCAAGCCATTACGGATTGTTGGTGTTCGCTGTGGCGACCATCGCTGCTTGTATGGTTCTCCCTGATTGGCTTTATGCTGCATTGTCGTAATAGGTAAGTTTATGCTGTCCATCTTTGATATTTACAAGATTGGTGTGGGCCCTTCTAGCTCTCACACCAATGGTCCAATGATCGCGGGTTACCACTTCACTCGTTTGATTGAATCGAACTTGGCAAAAGTGGTTCGTATTCAAGTCGATTTATATGGCTCACTCTCGTTAACGGGGATTGGTCACCATACAGACCGTGCAACGATTTTGGGTCTGTTGGGTAACAAACCAGATACCATCAAAATCGCTTCTGCGAACAAAGCGATGCGCAAGGCGATTGAAGAGGGCATGATGTCTGTCGATGGCCGTCATGAAATCGAATTCAACTACAAAACGGACATGTTGTTCCATGAAGAGAACCTTCCTCTGCATGAGAATGGCATGACGATTACTGCCTTAGATACGCACGGCAATCAGGTTGGGTTTGAAACTTACTACTCTATCGGTGGTGGTTTCATCGCAACGGCGGATGAACTGCAAAATGGCAGTGCGACTGCTCCCGTAGAAGTTGAGTTTCCATTCTCCAGTGCAGACGAAATGTTGGCACAGGCAGAGAAGAATGGCATGAGCCTTGGCGGCATGATTCTGAAAAACGAACAAGCGTTTCAGGATATGGAAGCCATCAATCAACGTGCCGAACAGATCTGGCGTGTGATGACGCGTTGCATGGAGCGCGGTTTCGAGACAGAAGGTATCTTGGATGGCGGCTTGAATGTGACCCGCCGTGCGCCTAACTTGCTGAAGAAGCTTGAAGCAAATGCAGCAATTGAACACGATCCAATGGAAATCATGGATTGGATTAACCTGTTTGCTTTTGCTGTGAGTGAAGAAAACGCGGCTGGTGGACAAGTCGTAACGTCGCCAACCAATGGTGCGGCGGGTGTGATTCCAGCGGTATTGATGTACTACCATCGCTTCATCAAAGAGCTCGATACTAAACAGCTTAAAGACTTCCTTGCTGTATCCGGTGCGATTGGCATTTTGTACAAAACTAATGCGTCTATCTCGGGTGCCGAAGTGGGTTGTCAGGGCGAAGTTGGCGTGTCTTCTTCCATGGCGGCAGCTGGCTTGACGGCGCTGCGTGGTGGTAGCAATGAGCAAATTTGTATTGCGGCCGAGATTGCCATGGAGCACTCACTAGGCATGACTTGTGACCCAATTGGGGGCTTAGTGCAAGTTCCGTGTATTGAGCGTAATGCAATGGGCGCAATGAAAGCGATCAATGCTTCTCGTATGGCATTAAAGCGTAACAGTAAATGTTTGATCTCGTTGGATAAGGTGATTGAAACCATGTATCAAACGGGCAAAGACATGAACAAGAAATACCGCGAGACGTCACTGGGTGGATTGGCTTTGATCCACCTAGCGCCGCCTTGCGAATAATGAGTTAGGCAAATCTAACCAACAAAAAAGCCGAAGCACTGAGATGCATCGGCTTTCCTTTTTTGGAGCGTTTATAACTTAGCTACGCGTTTGCTCACCTTTTGGTGTGCTTTGGATTGGTTGATAGTGCAAAATCACCATCGAGGTGGGTGACAGCAAGACTTCGCCTTCAGCATGTCCTGGGTTGAGGTTACGTACGTTTGTATCACAGATCGTCACCCATTCTTGCTTTCGCTCATTGGGGAGCTTAAAGCGCGCTGTGGCGTTAGTTTGGTTGATGAGGTAAACCAGCTCTTGCCCTTCTTTACCGATACCAAGGTGAAGTGCGACAGAGCTTAAACGGTTCCAATCATCGTGCTCCATTAAGCGACCGTCTGTACGGCGCCAGAAAATACGGTTGTTATTGCGGTTTTCGCCACTGAAAGCTCGGATAAATGGCACCATGTATTGATTTCGGTTGGCGACCATTTGTGACATCCATGCTTTGAAATGTTGCTTACGTTCTGTCTCTTCCCAGTTCAGCCAACTGGTTTCGTTGTCTTGGCAATAGGCATTATTGTTACCACCTTGGGTGTGAGACAACATGTCAGCAGTGAGAATGTGTGGGATACCGAAGGCAAACAGCAAGCTAGCAATAAGGTTGCGTTTTTGCTTCTCACGCGTGGCGATGATCATCAGATTTTCTGTCTCGCCCTCAACACCGTAGTTTTCTGAACGATTGTCACCGTGACCGTCGCGATTTTCTTCGCCATTGGCTTCGTTATGTTTGTGCTTGTAAGACACTAAATCTTGCAGTGTGAAGCCATCGTGATACGTGATGTAATTTACGGTGAGTTTGTATGGCCAGTTCGCTGCACTATAAATGTCACGAGAGCCCATTAATCGAGTGGCAAACTCTTTTAAATAGCCTTGATCACCGCGCCAAAAACTGCGGGAAATATCACGCAGTTTGTCATTACATTCGTTCCAACCAAATGGAAAGTTACCCACTTGGTAGCCATTTGGACCAATATCCCAAGGCTCGGCAATCAATTTGGTTTCACGCAAAATTGGGTCTTGCGCAACGGCTTTAAAGAAAGCTGCTTCTGGGTTGTAATCATCGCCCTGTCGACCTAACGTTGCAGCCAAGTCAAAACGGAAGCCATCGACTTTAAATTCGCTAACCCAGTAGCGCAATGTATCCATCACAAGGTTTAACGCTGGTTGGTAGGTGAGATCGACTGTATTTCCGCAGCCAGTGTAATTGGCGAAGTGGTTGCCATGTTTGATGTAAAAACAGGAATCGAGGGCCTTCAGGTTGAAGATTGTAGGCCCTTCACCACCTTCAGCAGTGTGGTTGTAAACCACGTCGAGAATCACTTCGATACCGTTTTTATGCAATTCGCGAATTGTTGTTTTTAATTCCGTAACGGCGTCTTGTTCTGCGTAGCGCGGATCGGGCACCATAAAGAGATAAGGGTTGTATCCCCAATAATTGACCTTTTCCATCTCTAGTAGGTGAGGCTCATGCATGCATGCTGCGACAGGTAGCAATTGCAGCGTGTTGATGTTTTGCTGTTTGTAAAAGGCCAGCATTTCAGGTGATGCAAGACCTAAGTAGCGCCCCTTCAGCTTGTCTTCAACCTCTGGGTGGCGTTGGGTAATCCCTTTGACGTGCGTCTCAAACAACACCATCTCTTCTCTGGGTATACGCGGGTGATCCGTGTTTTGCCAGTCAAAATCATCTTCGATAACGACGCACTTCGGCATATCGAAACTTTTGGCTGGAGAGTACGGAGGGTGATAGTGGAGGGCTTTATCTATTGATTTTGCGTACGGATCAGAAATTAACAGTGGCTCTTCCTTGTGGGAGACAAGGTAACCGTATTTTTGCCCCGGCTTAATATCTGGAATAAAAGTATGACGTATGCCAGCGTATTCATTCGTTAAACCGTGAAGCTCGTAGCTGCCATCGTCTGCAAACAATGCCAGTTGAATGTCTTTTGAGCCTGGAGCATGAATAGAGAAGTTACAGCCTTCTTTATTCAATGTTGCGCCCAGGGGGTAGGGGCGAGAGAGAAGTCGTGTCATCGGAGATACTTTATTTAATATTTATTGCTACCTTTAGGAAACTATAAGTTAAAAACTTTGTCTTACTAAGGTCAACCACCCTAAATATAAAAATATTCGTGTAATTTAATTACTTTATGTGACGGCTTAGAGTCAAAAATATGAAATGGCTATCACTTTGTAGCGGCTCAAAACCGAACAAACTTACTAATTCCTCCCTAGATTGGTGATCTGACTCGAAAAAACACCATTCGGTAAATTTTCTACTCCCTTCTCATCCCCCTTAAATTAGTTTAGGGCGGAGGAAGTCATCCTTGTACGCCTCGGGTAATCTCACAACTGTTGAAACAAACGGGGATTCGTTCCCATCTTACCTCTCTTTCTTTAGGTGTGTTTTTACTGCCTATATTCACCTAAAAGAGTGAGCAGGGAAGACAGAATTATAAATACCCTTAATGGAGTTAAGAATGAAAAAAGTAAGTGCAATTGCTGCTGCTGTAGCTGCAACTTTAGCTGCTGGTTCTGCATTCGCAGTGGATTTCCACGGTTACATGCGTGCTGGCGTTGGCGTGAACGCTGACGGTGGTCAACAATTAACATTCGAAAAGAACAAGATCGGTCGTCTAGGTAATGAAAGCGATATCTACGGCGAGATTCAACTAGGTAAAGAAGTTTACAACAACAACGGCAAAACGTTCTACGTAGACTCTATGGTTGCAATGACTTCTAATGGTTCAAACGACTGGGAAAGCACTTCTGCTAACTGTGGTTTGGATAACGGCGAAGTGAAATGTGTAGACGATGCACAATTCGCACTACGTCAGTTCAACGTTCAAGCTAAAGGCCTACTAAACTTTGCTCCTGAAGCAACGCTTTGGGCAGGTAAACGCTACTACCAACGTCACGACATTCATATCTCTGACTTCTACTACTGGAACATCTCTGGCGCGGGCGCTGGTGTTGAAGGTATCGAAGCTGGTCCTGGTAAAGTTTCTTTCGCTTGGGTTCGTAACGACCGCGGCGATATCGCAGACCCAGGCAACGATGGTGGCGCAACAAACGTAAACACTCTAGACGTACGTTACGCAGGTCTTCCTCTATGGGACAACGGCTCTCTAGAAATGGGCTTGAACTACGCAATTCTTAACGAAACTGACGCTGCGCCAAACGGCACTAAAGATGCGAAAAACGGCGTAATGTTCACAGCAGAATTGACTCAAGGTCTAGACGCTGGTTTCAACAAAACAGTGCTTCAGTACGGTACTGAAGGTTACTCAAAAACAATGGCATTCTACGGCGACGGTAGCTGGTACGGCGCAGAAGCTGACAACGGTGCATCTGGTTACCGCCTAATCAACTGGGGTGTAATCGGCATGGGCGACAGCTGGGAAATGGGTCACCAGTTAGTGTACGGTGTTGGTGAAGACATGTGGGCTGGCCAAGACAAGTGGGAAACAATGTCTGTTGTTGTTCGTCCAATGTACAAATGGGATGACAACCACAAAACTATCTTCGAAGCTGGTTACGCTATCGACGATAACGACGGCGAAGAAAACAAATACGGTAAGCTAACTGTTGCTCAAGCATGGTCTGCTGGCTCTAGCTTCTGGGCTCGTCCTGAAATCCGTGTTTACGCTTCTTACCTAACGGCTGACAAAGAAGACAACTCAAACACATTTGACAACGGTCGTTCAGACGATACGTTCCAATTCGGTGTACAAGCTGAAGCTTGGTGGTAATCATCTAACCACTAAGTCCTAAATTGTCCTAGAATGATACAGCCAGAACTTATCTGGCTGTATTTATTTAAAAAACAATAAAGAGTCGAGGTAGACAGTAATGAAAAAATGGCTTGCTCCCGTACTGCTGGGCATGTTGGCTACTGGTTGTGCGTCTGTAGAACAAGTAGAGATGAGTCCAAAAGGTCAGCAACAAGTGATCACGCAATCGGGTGATATTCAATGGGTACCGCTTAACGTGCCTGTGGTTACTGAATTCGCTTTGACTGATAAAAGCCAAATGTTGTTGGATGGTAACAGTGCTGGCGCTATTGCAGCGTTTGCTCTTCCAGGTAACCGTGGCAGTCTCGATATCAAATTAGAGACATTCGTAAGTAAAGAACTTCAATTTTATGCTCCTAATGTCGCAGTGATGAACTCGGCAGGAGAAACCATTTACCAAGCAGATTTTTCAAAGTTTAAGTATGAACCAGCAAAACTGTTGGACAACGATAAATTCGTACTTGATCTCAATGTGATTCCAGACATGACAGGTAACGATCTGCATGTGTTGGTTTACACGACTTCCGCCGATCTAAAAGGAAGTACACAAGTTTTACACCCTGCAAAAGCCTTCGCCATGGCGCGTCACACTCAGCCGCCAGATATTGCAGACCCTCTAGCGAAACATAGCCCACTCGGTCAGTTCCGCTTTTCGGTATCCGCGAATGATATTGTGAATACTAAGATTGTTGCGAAAAACGACAACATTCCCCAAGGTACGGACCTTACTAGCTACTACTACAGCTCAATTGAAGCGGCAGTCGCAGCGAATGATATTCCGAAAGCGCTCACTTTGCTTGATGAAGCAAAAGAGCTAGGTATTGAAGGTGCACAACAAGTGTTTGTGAAAGCCGTAAATAGAAAATAATCAGATAAAAAAAGGTCAGCGAAATGCTGACCTTTTTCATAGAAAATAAACTAATAAAAATACCCCTACATAGAGTTACCTTATTCACATAATTATTTTTATTACTTTGTTTTTTATATAGGTTGGATCAATAATTAATGGCAGTTCCTAATTTATTTTTTGTACTTAGGAAATAAACAAACTTCTCGAAGTGATTTAAATTCACAATCTGACGATATTTATTTGGCGTTTGATATTTCCATTTTAATAACGATTAATATTTCTTTTAACCGTTGAGTTTATTTTGCTTTGGATATACTAAAAAGGAATTATGTGAAATGAACATGATGAAGACCTCTCTTGCTGCTGCTCTACTTGTTGCCTTAGTGGGTTGTCAATCGACTGCAGAACCAGAAGCGGCCGCAGAGCCTGTTGTTAATATGTCTCAAGACGAAGTGGTTGCTTTCATGAAAGCGTGTGACAACCCAGATAGCACAGCGAAAGGACCTATTTCTAAACCACTATTTGTGGTGGGTACTTTTGCGGATTCCGATTGGAAACACGTGCCTCAGCGTCAATACACCTACAAAGGGAATAATTTCTACCAAGCCGTGGTTCAAGAAAAAGTAGGCTCCTACAAAATGCAGTATGCGACCGAATTATGGTTCCCACAATTTACCGCAAAAGGTAATAGAATGAACGTTGGTGAATTAACACCATTAACATTTGGTGGTTACGGTACGGATACTTCGGTTGATATTAAAGAAGATGGTAAATATGTATGGAGTCTTCAGTTTGAAGGAAAAGGCAAACCTGTTCATGTCATGGTAAATAAGTGCCAATAATATTCCATTCAGTTATTTAAAATCTATTTTTATTTATTAACCCCTGCATGAAACACATGTCGGGGTTAATTTTATTACTCAAATTTCCGTAGTTTATTTGAGTAAGTTAGGGAGAATAAAATGCGTAATATCCTACGTAACCATCGCCTGTCTCGATCGTTGCTTGCGTTAAGTGTGATTGGTGCTTTATCTGCGTGTAATTCTTCTGGTGGTGGCGACACTAATAGCAGCACTCCGCTACCGGATACCAGTTATGCTTGCCAAGCCAATGTCATGGCGAAAAGTAACCAACTTCGTACTTATCAAATAATGGTCGAGAGTTTTGTTGATGGTGATGCGAGCATTGGTCACGGTACAGGTTATGGCACCAGCCATCATAACGGCGATTTGCAAGGAGTGATTGATTCACTCGATTACATCCAAGGTTTAGGGATGAACGCGATTTGGTTGACGCCAGTTTTTGAATCGGAAGCGATAGCAGACCAAGAACACTGGGCCGATCGTCTGGATGCCACGGGCTACTTTGCTACGGATTACTTCACCATTGATCCACGTTTTGGTGATTTAGAAACGGCGAGAACTTTGGTCGATGAAGCACACAAACGCGGTTTGTACGTGTTTTTTGATGGCGTATTTGGCCACCATAAGAATGGTTTGATCAAACCATCTCCCTCCGGCTTGTTGCCATCGGGATCGAGCAACCCCGTTGATTACCCAGCCAGTCTCGATTTCTACAAAGAAGTGGCAACGTATTGGATCAAAGAACTGAAGATTGACGGCTGGCGTTTAGATCAAGCCTATCAAGTTCCGACAGACGCTTGGACACAACTTCGTAAAGCCGTCGATGAAGCCTCACAAAGTGTGATGTACACCAATAGCAAAGGCGAACAAGTGAATCCGTTGGGCTATATGGTGGCAGAGATTTGGAAAGGGGAGTCTGAGATCGCGAATGAGGCGTATGGATCGAACAGCGATCCAGCATTGTGCTCTGCGTTTGACTTCCCTATGCGATATCGCATCGTTGAAACTTTAGCCGTGAATGAGAGCGGCGTGGGTGGTCGCGGTGCGGATTGGTTAGACAACGGCTACAGCACACACAACCAATATCCAACACATGCGCAGCCGAATTTGATGATCGGCAACCATGATTTAGTGCGCTTTGGTGACTTGTTACAGCGCGGAAACTTGGCGGATGTGAATGATGCAGAATATTGGTTACGCCATAAAGCCGCGTTTGCTTTCCAAGCGGCGTACACCGGGCCAATCACGTTGTACTACGGTGATGAAATCGGGGATCAAGTGGATGGTTTTGCCGTAAAAGAAGACAACAGCACCTGCGCCATTCAAGGTTTGTGCGATGATCACGTTGCGCGCAGCAGTGCGAAAATTGAAGGCGTGACGGCGACGCTTGATGCAAACCAAGCCGATCTCAAATCTTATGTGACATCGCTGATGACAATGCGCGATGCGCATCCTGCACTTTATCAGGGGTCACGCACGAATTTAGTTGCGAGTAACGGCAGTTATGTGGATTTGAAACAATCTGGTTCGGACAAAGTCTTGTTTGCGCTAAATACCTTAGAGAGCGCTAGAAGCGTCACTCTTACTCAGGAGAGTGTTGGTACTGGTGAGTTGGTGGATTTGCTCACGAATGAAAAAATTACTCCGAGTAATGGTCAATATCAGATTCTGATGTCGCCACTACAAGGACGATTCTTTGCGGTAAAACCTTAAGGAATTATTCAGAATTGATGCTCACCAGTTGAGCTGACCACAAGCTTTCTTATAAACAAGCCAAGTGTTGTTGCTGACCCCATAGGCGCACACTTGGCTTTTTTCTGTCTGTTTTACTTTTCCCTTAATGGTTTTACGACGATGTAGCCAACAAGTTGCTTCGCTTTTTGTATTGGCGTTTGTTTTCAGCAGATGGATATTTGTGAGATAAGCTGCACATTAAAAAGTAAATTAACACTTGTGCAACGTAAAAATGTGACTGAAGGATTATTTATGCCCCACTAATATGTTTATCGTGTCTGGGATTTATATAACTAATGGAAAAGTATAATGAAATCCATAACGAACTCCCTCTGTCTCCTTGTTGCTGTTAGCTCTCCGTTTGCATATAGCCAAATTATCAACGGTGACTTTGAACAGTGGAATGGCAATGTACCTACGCAGTGGTCAGAGATTGACGCTGGCATTACAGTGTCGCCAAGCAGCGAGCAAATCAAATCGGGTGGTCTGGCTGCCCAGGTCGTCGTGAATACAGGTACCCAAAGCAACACCGACTTTTTGCAAACCATTAATGTGGAGCAAGGGAAAACCTATCCGTTTTCTGTCTCGGTTTATCATACCGAAGGAAATGTAAAAGCACGTCTGGTGGTTGATGGTTATCACAATTACTCGAACCCACAACAGATAAACCAGTGGCAAGAGCTCGCGCACAATTACACAGCGAGCTCGAACAAGACCATCAACGTCGGTTTGCGTTTTTACGATGAAGCCAGTTTTGATGGCTCAGAAGTTGTCTACGTCGATAATTTTCAACCGACCGAGACAAGTACACAACCTCCTGTAGAAAATTGTAGTGATCATGAGGTGGTTCTTACACTCACGACGGACAACTATGGCTCAGAAACTAGCTGGGAGTTGAAAAATAGCCAAGCGCAAGTGCTTTTCTCTGGTCAGGGGTATGAGTCGTCAACCTCTGTTGAAAAGACCATGTGTTTGGCCGATGGTAACTACCAATTTACGATTCAAGACAGCTATGGCGACGGCATTTGCTGTGGCAATGGTTCGGGGTCTTACGCGTTGAAGGTGGGAGATAAGACTCTTGCTTCTGGCGCTGAATTCTCGAAAAGTAAAACCACCGATTTTAACTTAGGTGACACAACGACGACCCCACCAGTGGTTGATGGTTACTATCAAGCGGCATCTGGTAAGACGGGATACGCTCTAAAAACAGCGTTGTTTAACATTATCAATAATCACTCCAGCCGAGGCTATTCTGCGGTCTGGACCTTGGTAAAAGATGCCGATATTGATCGTTATTATGAAAATGATGGCTCTATTCTCGATATGTACTCTGAAAAGCCATCTGCTAGCGATACAGTAAGCTTTACCAAAGTCACAGACCAATGTGGCCAATACAAAACGGAAGGGGATTGCTACAACCGTGAGCACTCTTTTCCGAAAAGCTGGTTTGGCGGTAAGGTTGAGCCGATGAACTCAGACGGTCATCACTTGTTTGCAACTGATGGTTATGTAAACGCGAAGCGCAGTAATTGGCCATTTGGTGAAGTGGGCACCGCGACCTACGTGTCTAGTAATGGCTCTAAACTTGGCCAAGCAAGCACTAGTCTGGGCTACTCCGGTACGGTGTTTGAGCCGATTGATGAGTTTAAGGGCGACTTCGCCCGTGCTTATTTCTACATGGCGACCCGTTATGAAAATGTTGTAGGTAATTGGGAAGGTAATTCAAGCAATGCGGATGCTGTCCTTGATGGTTCAAGTTCGACGGTTTTTGAACCTTGGGTGTTAAACATGCTTAAGCGTTGGCACAAAAATGATCCTGTTAGTGAAAAAGAACGAAATCGGAATCAACAAGTGTTTGATTTTCAAGGCAACCGCAACCCATTCATTGATCACCCTGAGTTTGTTGAACAGATTTGGGGAAACTAACACCTTCTTGATTTTGGTATCCACCATTTAGTGACGCCAACAAAACAAAGGGGAAGCGTGATGCTTCCCCTTTTTCATTACGGATGTTTTTAAATGAAACTAGTTTTTCGTTACCGTCACGATTGGCGCCGACTTGTCAGCCGCGTTGAAGTGAAAGTTGTAATTTCCTGCTTCTGCAATCGCAATTTTCAGGTTTGCACTACCGCCACCGACTTCCATCGTTAGCGCTTTACCAAGCTCAACACTGCCTTCGCCACCGAAGTTGGTGTCTGCTGCCCAGTCTGCGCTCGCAACTTTCATTTCGTAGTTGCCCGCCGCTAGGTCAATGTCTAGCGAATAAACGTCATTTGCAACATAGCTGAACTTCGCTGTTGAGTCTTGTGCTGGAGCATCCCATGTAGTGATAGTGCCACGTAAGTAAAGTGCTGTTTCACCGAATGTTGGTGCATCTGCTGATTTGGTCACTGACACGACCGGTTTTTCTACGCTTTCATCTTGAACATGCAGCGCGTTCAGAGTGAAGTTGTACTTACCTGTTTCAGCAACAGACAGCTTACAGTTACCTTCTGAACCTAAGTCTAGTGAACCAGAAGCTATATTCGCAATATCACAACCGATGTTTGGATTTGCCCAACCAGAGTCTGCGAATTTGAACTCGTGTTCACCAGCTTCAAGAACGCCAGTTACAGAGTACATACCGTTGCCAATAAAGGTCATCGCCCAATCACTGCTATCAGACCACTCGTTCATCGTGCCTTTCACGTAAACAACGGTTTCGCCGTAAGGAGGAATGCTCGATACGTCTTTGTTATCCGTGTTTACTGGTAGGCCAGCACCTTGTGCGCCGTCTTGTGGCTGCACGAATACCGCTGTTGTCAGTGCTGGTACTGTGAACGTTTCATTGGTGAAGCTTGCACCTTTGACGATGTTATCCGCAGAGTTTTGTTGAACTTCATGTAACTCGAAACCAGTTGCGCCAGCAACTTTGAAAGATTTCTCAGTTGATGTTGAGTTCACAACGGCCACGACAGCATCGTAGTTCGAATCTAAATCGGCACCTGCTGATGTACCATCGTCGATAGACATCACAATCAAGCCTTCCACTTGGTCTTTCCCTACGTTGCGGAAGTCAACACGGTTCATCACTTCTTGCGCGGTATCTAGGCGGAACAGTTCGCTTGTGCTACGGATTTTTAGTAGCTCTAGGAATTGTTGCTTAGTCAGCTCGATGTCGGTTGAGTCTGGTTTCGCCGTGCTGTCACCAACGATGGTTTTGATCAACTCCCAGTTTGCACCGTCTTTGTCTTCACGTGGTAGACCAACGTTCCAGTTATTGTCGCTTCCGTCGAAGAATACACGGTTGAACCAGTCACCAGAATCGTACGAGTCGCGCTGCATGGATTTAGAGCGCAATAGCTCAGAACCCATGTGGATGAATGGAATGCCTTGACCAAGCATCACCGTTGATAGGGACACAGACTGCATACGTGCACGCTCGGCAGATGAAGTGCCTGTCGCAATCTTGTAGGCGTTGTTATCCCACAATGTTTGGTTGTCGTGCTTAGACACGTAAGAGATGTTCTCTGATGGCACTTTTGTGTAGCCTGCAGGCGCACCATTGTAATCAACGTTCTTACCCAGTTTGGTTTCGCCTTTGTAATCAAGAAGGATGTAGTCAGCCAAGTTACCAGCCATACCTAGACGAACCAGATCTTGGTTGTGTAAACGACCATTAACCGATTCTGCGTCAGTTTTGGTTTCTTCGTTAGGGTAAGCAGCATTACCAAAGCCTTGGTTAAAGCGAAGTGGGTGCTTACCTTCAGAATCTACACCGCCATCAAACGGGCTTCCGCCACGAACTGCGTCACGCAGACGATCAGAGAAAGTACCGATTTCTGTCCCTGCCATGTTGACTTGTGTCGCCTGATCGAAGCGAGCGTTTTGCGCGACTTCACCAAAGTCCCAACCTTCGCCGTAGAACAAGGTATTCGGGTCAATTTCACGGACTTTTTCAAGTGCGTAAACCATCACATCTTTCGGCTGGTGGCCCATAAGGTCAAAACGGAAACCATCGACTTTATAGTCATCCGCCCATACCATCAATGAGTCAACCATTAGTTTACCCATCATCAAGTTCTCGGTTGCGGTGTTATCACAACAGGTTGAGTTTTCGACGCCGCCAGTGTTGACGTTTAGGCGGTGGTAGTACCCAGGGACAATCTTATCCAGTACTGATTTTTCGTTCACACCAGATGCATTTGTGTGGTTGTACACGACGTCCATGACCAGTTTCAGATCCATTTTATGCGTCGCTTGAACCATTTCGCGGAACTCAAGAATACGCTTAGACCCGTTAGGATCGGTCGCATAACTGCCTTCCGGCACGGTGTAGTGGTAAGGGTCGTAACCCCAGTTGAAGCTGTCTAGCATGCGAAGATCGTTCATCAACGCTTGTGCTTTGCCCGTTGTTGGGTCGTAGCTATTTAATACCTCTTCAATTACTTTGCCGTCATCTTCGGTCTCACAAATGGAGGCTTCTGGCTTGATGCCACAAAGTTTACCCACGGTGTCGGTGATATCGACTCGCTTGTCAGCGTCTTCATCCACGGTTGCAATATCAAATGCTGGCAAGATATGTAGCGTTGTTAGGCCAGCATCTTTTAAAGCTTGTAAGTGAGATACAGACTCACGCTCAGGTTCTGTAAGCGCCAGATATTTGCCATCAAGACTTGGTGTGCCTTTGCTGTCGTTAAAGCTGAAATCACGAATGTGTGACTCGTAAAGGACGTGGTCTTCGTCTTTTTTAACCGTTGGGCGTGCGTAGTTTTTCCAATCTTGAGGCATTAAGCTTGGATCATCTAAATCAACCACTTGCGAGTATCGTGAGTTCTTAGACAAGCTCATTGAATATGGGTCTGTTACCAAACGCGTTTCAACGACGCCAGTTGTTGGGTGGTATACCTTAACTTGGTAGCGATAATATTTGTTGACAACGTTGCTTTGTGCCTCAGAAACCCAGATACCTGTTGCTGGGTCTTCCGTCATGGCAACGGTCGCTTCTTCTGCTAAGTTTTCATCGTAGATTATCAGATCAACATCTTGGGCAGTTGGTGCCCATAGTTTGAAGGTTGCGGCACCGCCTTCCACAATCGCACCGAGTTCTTGACCGATCGCGTTACCTGCCTTGGAATCGGCAAACACTGCATCCAAAACGCCCGGTTTTTGCACTTCAGTTGCAGAAATGACGTCACCATTTGCGTTGTAAGCCACCATAACGATTTGTGACTTCAGGATCGTACGCAAGGTCGCGTCATCGACATCGATACCCGCAGCTTGAAGGCTAGCAAGGTGACGGAAGCGTGATTTCAGACCATCAGACAACTCACCAGCTTTTGTCAGCTCAACTGCTGTACCGCCAGAGATTTGCTTATCTTCATCCATTTTGATGTCATTGCTAATGCTGTAGAACAGCTTCATGGAATCCGCACTGGTCGCCGCTTCCCATGCAATGGTGTTGGCGTCTAACCAATGGGCTTTTTGACCATCAATATCAACAGGGCGCTCTTCTATTGGCTCGTAGTAAAGTTCACTGCTGCCGTGGAAGCCAAACAAACCTTTCGATTCGCCGATTTTCGTCAACTCTACTTTTGAGTTTGCGCTGCCGAACGCTTTCTCATCACCTTTGTGCAGAATGAAGTTCATGCATTCGTGTGGGTCAGAGGCGTCAGGGTTTATTTTCAGTACGTAGTAAGCACCGTAGGTGTCGTTGATGCCATCGAATGGGTGTGGCGCAGACCAATCCGTTCCTGTTCCCGGAATGCCCATTGCGTCTAAATCTGTGCTGGTACAGCCCTCACCGTTCCATAGGTGCAAGCCCCAACCTTCGTAGTCGCTTGCTGTTGAAGCTGATGCTACGTCACGTTTGTAATAAATGACGACTTCGTTCTCTCCCGCAGGGTACAAGCCTGAGCCAGGGTTCGTCGTATCTTCGTTCGTGCTATCACTACCACAACCGCTGATTACCGCGACGGAAATCAAAGGCAGTACGGTTTTGGCAATTGTTGATAATTTAAATGTCTTATTGTCCACGTTTACAAATCCATTGTTATTGAATTGATATTGAGCTGCGCGCTGCCTTCGCTGACTCAATCATCAAGAAGGTTTTGCACACGCTAGAAAGGCAGATGCCAAAAAAGGAAATGTTCAATTAGATGCTAATACACTGAATCATCAGCAAAATGTGAGAGCAGGCTGTTAAGTTTTTTACAGGTGCAAATTTTCTGTCACAGTCGATTTTGTTCACAAATTAAATAATAAAACAGGCGCATAGTGAGAGATTCTGCACATCATTAAAATGTAAATTTTTATGGGATGAGTAAGGGGGGATGATAGGGGATGAGAATGTCTCAGCCCCAAAACCGTGATTAAGTTCTATAAAAATGAGGGCTATATTTTTCTTTTAAAAATAAGTTGCAGTGATGTTGAATAAAATACCGCCATTAAGTCTTCGCAAGCTTCAGATTTTCGCTAAGTGGTCGTTATATAATGAAGGTAGTCGGCGTTACGTCGGCGCGTAATCATAAGATTTCCCTGAAAGGGAGTTGAATTGGGCCCTGAAACCAAAAGAGGCTATTTATGAGTAGTATGGGCATTGCCATTGCGGCAACTGGCCTTTCACTCGTCCTGATATTTGTGTGGATGATCTCGTTGTCGATGCGGAAACAGAGACTCGAGGCAGAGAGGAAAGCTCGCGAAGCCGCTTATCGAAAGGCGATGCATAAAGCGCGAGAGCAAGAGCGTAAAGAGCGAGAGTTCAAAGCCGAAACTGGGCATATCCCCACCATTTTATTTCTAGCGAAAGAAGCCGAAAAGGACAACATTCGTCAAGCGCTGTATTGGTATGATAAAGCCGCTAAACTGGACAATGTGACGGGGATGTACGGCATTGTTCGCTTAAGTGAACGCATGCGCGAAGATGTGATTTTAAAAGAGCAGGCAAACTTCTGGCGTACCGCAATTGCGGGAATGGAAGGGGATACCGAAGCGAAATTTTCGACGGGCAAGGCCTTGGTCTTTGGTCGAGGAACTGAAAAAAATATCCCAAAAGGTAACCAACTGATTGAAACTGCCGCCGAAGAAGGCTGCATTGATGCCATGATTTATATGGGGGAATGGCAGCTTTCACCAGACAATAGTGCAGGACGCAGTGCAGATGCGCTTTACTGGTTTATGAAAGCGGCGGAAAAAGACAGTGCAGATGGCAAGATCCAAGTCGGCTTATGTTACCTAAATGGCATTGGTACAGAAAAAAGCATGGTTAAAGGTTGCTACTGGCTGGAACGGGCCGCGGAAGGTGGCAGTGCTAAAGCGATGTATCATGCTGGCGAAGCGTGGAAGGATAAAGGTAAAACGGGTAATGCAATTGCTTACGTTTGGCTGTTTCTTGCTGCCAATATGGGCTACCAACCTGCGCGTACGTTACGTGATGAAGTGGCAACCAATATTGGTGTTGATGTTGTCGTTGGATTGCAGTCCATAGCGAAGCCGTTGCAAAGAAAGCTGGCCTCAGGAATGGTGAGAAAGCACTCTATTATTCGAGCCCTTAACAAAGTGTACAAACGCGAAGCGTATTTTCCTGCGGAAGAGGAGCTCAATGCGGTGTTGAATGATGAGAATAAAGACGCCTCCGAAGCTTGGGAGGAGGCATCAACACTAGATTTTCAGCCTAACATGACAACGGTAACAGCAGAAGACCAGGCAAGCACATCGCCCAACGAAAAAAAACTTTCTAAAGAGGCGCTCGATTTCACTCAAAACTTCCTTCAACCATAACCTATCTTATCCAGAAGCCTCAAGAGTGAGGCTTTTCTTTTGTCTTTAAAATGTTACGCCAAACCCAAGTCAGCTCAACGTATTTGAGGCTAGACATCCAATGACGTGAAAACTCATTTTCGACATTTGGAAGACGAAAGATGATAAGTCAACCTGTTAAAATCGGTGACGACACCGCCGTAGTCATTCCAAGCGTAATCCTGGCTCAGCTCGGGATAAGGGAAGGAGATACCCTAGAAATCGCACTGAATAAAGACAAAATGGAAATTAAGAAGATGGTGTTGAAAACCAGCGCGCCAACTTACTCTGAAGATATTGAGGAGAATTGAGTTAGAGAATCTTGGTTTGTCGGATACACTACTGGTTTCGCAAAACTGGCGCTTGCCGCTGTCTTTGAACTATCGATAACTACAATAAGAGGTAAGGTACTATGCAAGGTATCCTCTCTATACAATCTCATGTTTCTTTTGGTCATGCTGGTAACAGCAGTGCCGTTTTCCCAATGCAACGCATGGGCTTCGAAGTATGGCCGATTCATACCGTTCAATTTTCTAACCACACGCAGTATCAAGAAGGCTGGACTGGGCGAGCGTTTGCGGCTGAAGACATCAGCGAGTTAGTTCGTGGCCTTGGTAACATCGGCGCACTGGAAAAGTGCCAAGCGGTATTGACGGGCTACCAAGGTAGCGCAGAGCAGTGCCTTGCTGTTGAAGATACCGTGACGAAAGTGAAGCAAGCGAACCCGAACGCACTTTACGTTTGCGACCCTGTGATGGGCGCGCCAGACAAAGGCTGCATTGTGGCTCCGGGCATTGCTGAAAATCTTCTAACGCGTTTGATGCCAATGGCGGACGTGATCGTTCCGAACCAATTCGAGCTAAGTCAATTTGCTGAGATGGAAATCCACTCACTAGACGATGCGATCACCGCATGCCAACGTGCGCTAGAGAAAGGTCCAAAAGTGGTGCTAGTTAAGCACCTTTACTGCCTAGAAAATGGCAGCTTTAACATGCTATTGGCTACGCAAGAAGGTATTTACCTTGCGAAGCGTCCTCAATTTGAGTTTGCTAAACAACCTGTTGGCGTGGGCGATCTTATTTCAGCTATCTTTACCGCGGGACTCTTAAAAGGCTGGTCTCCTAAACAAGCTTTCCAACATTGTCACGACGCGTGTTACGGGGTGTTGAGTGCAACGTACCATGCGGGTGAGTGGGAACTGCAAACTATTGCTGCGCAGCAAGAGTTTGTTGAACCAAGCAAACACTTCCTGATTGAAGAAGTGGCTTTGGTCACCGCGTAATTGAGCGCAATTAAACAAAAAAGGGGAGCCATCATCGGCTCCCCTTTCTATTTGTTCTGTCAGTCTTACTGAGCTTTTTGCTGCTCTGATTTACAAACTGCTGCCGTAAAGACAACGTCTGTTGAGCTGTTTAGCGCAGTTTCTGCAGAGTCTTGAATCACACCGATAATGAAGCCAACCGCTACAACCTGCATTGCTACGTCGTTTGAGATACCAAACAGGCCACACGCAAGTGGGATAAGTAGTAGAGAGCCACCTGCAACACCTGATGCGCCGCATGCAGAAACCGCAGCTACAATACTTAGAAGTAGCGCAGTCAGTAGATCAACTTCGATACCCATAGTGTGCACAGCTGCAAGCGTTAGCGTTGTGATAGTGATTGCAGCACCAGCCATGTTGATGGTCGCACCTAGAGGAATAGATACTGAGTATGTATCCTCGTCCAGTTTTAGCTTCTCACATAGTGCCATGTTTACTGGAATATTCGCCGCACTTGAACGAGTGAAGAACGCTGTTACACCACTTTCACGCAGACAACGGAATACAAGTGGGTAAGGGTTTTGTTTGGTTTTAACGAACACGATCGCCGGGTTTACAACGAGTGCGATGATCATCATTGCGCCAAGAAGAACCGCCAGAAGGTGTGCGTAGCTTGCTAGCGCGCTAAAGCCCGTTGTCGCAAACGTTGAAGCAACCAAGCCAAAGATACCAAATGGTGCAAGACGAATGATAAAGCGCACAATGTGAGACACGCTGTGGCTTAGATCTTCAAATACGGCCTTCGTTGTTGCCGATGCGTGGTGTAGTGCAAGACCCAGACCCACACCCCAAGCAAGAATGCCGATGTAGTTTGCTTCTACTAGTGCATTTACTGGGTTGTCGACCAGTTTAAACAACAATGTGCGTAGAATTTCAGCAATACCTTGAGGAGGCGTTGTACCTTCAGCGCCGGTGACAAGCGTTAAATTGGTCGGGAAAAGGAAGCTTAGAACCACTGCTGATAGCGCCGCGAAGAATGTACCCATCAGGTACAGTACAACGATTGGGCGCATGTAAGTGTGTTGGTTTTTCTTTTGGTTTGCAATTGAAGCGGCAACCAAAATAAACACAAGAATTGGCGCGATCGCTTTAAGCGCACCGACAAAAAGGCTACCAATTAATCCCGCGCTTTCGGCATGGCTTGGAGAAATTGTCGCGAGCAAAATACCAAAGACGATACCGACAAGGATCTGGACGACGAGGTTACCACGAGCATATCGGGCAACGAGGCTGTTGTGTTGCATACATCATTCCTGCAATTTTATGCCAGAGTGGCAGGGCAATAGTCCATCATTACACGGCGATAATGCCCTTATATTACAAGGGGTGAGCATTGCTTCTGGTCACTAAGACACATGATTATCAATTATCCTGTTTTTACAAATTCAGCCATTTTCTTGCTGAATATCACATATCTTAGCTTGGTAATATTTTGTGTCTAGTTTTAGTTTGTTTTTGGATTAAATGTTTGCTCAATGTTATTTAAATAAGATTTTTATGTTGAAAATTATCATTAGTTATGAGTAATGGTTTTTAATAAAGTTGTTAAAAAGGAGACTTTCGTCTCCTTTGATTTTATTGACAACTCAAACGCAACAAATTAATAACTTTGTTGGCGCCTGCGCTTATCATTCATGGCATTGCGAGCAAGTTTACCGAATTGTCGACTTTGAGCTCGTTGCTCTGCCAAAGTCGCACCGTTAAAGGCTTGTTCTCGCAATAGTTTTTGATAGTTATTGAAACGACGAACTTCCAGTTTGCCATTTTCAATCGCAGTTTGAATTGCGCAACCCGGCTCAGTTTGATGCTGGCAATCACCAAAGCGACAACGCTGAGCGAGAGCCTCAATGTCAGAAAATGCCTCACTGACCCCCGATTCACAATCTGCTAGTTGAAGCTCGCGCATTCCCGGAGTATCAATCAAGATGCCGCCATCAGGTAATAGATGGATAGAGCGCGATGTAGTTGTATGTCGACCTTTGCTATCGTCTTCACGAATATGCCCAGTTGCCTGTTCTTGTTGCCCGAGTAATGCATTAACAAGAGTTGATTTGCCAACGCCTGAAGAACCGATAAAAGCGAGGGTTTGTCCTTCTTTGCACCAGGTCATGAGTTTAGAAGCACTCTCTATTTCTAAGCCGTTGACTGTCTCTATAGCTAATAGAGGGTCGAGCTTCTGTACTTGGCTTTTTAGTTCATCAGTATTGTCACACAAATCGGCTTTGGAAAGCACGATGACGGGTTCGACTTCGGCTTCATGAGCCAAGGCAAGATAGCGTTCAATACGACTTAAATTGAAGTCGTCGTTAAGGGAACAGACGATAAACACTGTATCCACATTGGCTGTGATGAGTTGCTCTGCCACTTTGCTGCCAGCGGCTTTGCGGCTAAAGAGGCTCAAGCGATCCAGTAAGCGAACAAATTGCTGATCTTCATTTAAGATTACCCAGTCTCCGACGGTCATGTTGGGTAAAGAATGGTGGGCATTAAGATGAACTTGCCCAGTTTCTGTTGCCAATAAATAACCACTTCGGTGGTGCGCAATCACACGAGCAAAGATAGTGTTGTCGTAATCGTCTAATGTCAGTTGTTGCTGAAAAAATGGTTTCCAACCCAATTGTTTTAGAGGGTTTGAAGTTGAAACTAATGTGTCACAAAAAGTATGTGTTTGATTCATTATTGAATTATCCCAGACGCAACAAAGCGCCTTAATACAAATCGCATTAGGGTCTAATTCGGATAGAGTTGACCCCGGTGAAGACCGGGCAGAGAAGGGGAAGTTGTGGTTATGCCACAGAGTTGGTGCTGTTAGGGTTACCCTTGCGATGCCCAGTTAGTGTTATTCAATACAATCATCTTGTGTCCTCTTCGTTGGTTAATAAATAAGTGAGTTAATTAAGCCAAAAGAGTATAGCCGCCGTTTTTTAAAGAGGGTAGCTATACTGCAAAAATATTAACTTTGTTTTGTGATGCGCTCTTCCATAATTTGCGAATACGTGTTGGCTTCTAAGCCGTATATGATTTGGACATGACGATCATCCAATATCACGACGCCATGCGCGCCATGATTTTTGAGTGCGTTCTTATCGATGACGGACGTCGCTCTGAGGGTAAGACGCAGCCGAGTCGCACATGCACCAGTTTCTAGCAGGTTCTCTATGCCCCCAATGGCGTCAATGATCGTATCGACGTCTTGTTCGACATTGGGGTTGGTATGAGTTAGGAAATTGAAAAATTGCTTCAGCACTGACTTAACCGTCATTTGAAGAGCCTTCGGTCGTTAGTTTTGAAATGGCTTCAACAATCGGTGCCGGCGAGAGCGTATGCGGTACTTTAGTGATTAACGTGCCATCCGGCTTCAAGAAGTAAAAGTAAGAGCTATGATCCAGCGTGTACTTTAGTTCCGAGCCTTCCAATTCTGTCTTGCGGAAAATGACACCATAGTTGTGTGCCAAAGGTGTCGTTACATCAAGTGGTGCCGATAGGCCTTCAATCATTGGATGGAAGTAATGGGCATATTTTGCTGATGCATCGGCCTCATCACGCTCTGGGTCTAAAGAAATGAACATCGGGCGTAGTTGTGCTTTTTGCGCGTCGTCAATTTGATTCAGTGCTCCTGCCAGCATTGCAAGAGAAGTTGGGCAAACGTCTGGGCAGCGAGTAAAGCCAAAATAGACGACTCGGATGCGAGGGTCATTCACATCGAAGATATTGACGGCTTGGTTATTTTCCCCAAACAATACCGTTTGTTGAGAGGTGGAACTGTCCACTTGCTCTGGCTTCGTTTTCTGATTATCTAAATAGCTCTTTACGCCAAATCCGAGTGCGAAAGCAGCTACGAGAAATAGGGACCAATTGCGGCTCATAACGATTCCTTATCTTTGCATTTTTATAGCAGGGTAAACGGTATTCTCTCCATCACTGAGTTCACCAACCCAAGTCATTGCATCCTCCGTGCAAACCGGGAGAATGATGTCACCTTGATATTGGCCAGGAGCGATTTGCTTCAGCAAAAACTTAGGCTCACCCATCTCCATTTCTCTTCCTGAAAGACTTAGGATGAGTTGCTTAGCATCGCTTGTATGCCACTCAACATTTAGAGTGGTAGGAACCAAGGGTTGAGCAGTTTCTGAGTTTAGCGTCATCGTAACATTTTCTTGGACGCAAGAGGTTGTAGAGAGAAAGCAGTATTCATCTATTGACTTGCTTTGAGTGGAAGAAGAAAAGCTTTTTATTAGAGTCGGGGCATAAAATCCCGCAACTAATGCGGCTGAAACAGCGGCGATTTGTAACAGTTTCATTAAGGTTCAGCATTTATCACTTAACATTACGAGCATCGTAGCACAGATGCGCCGCTCGCCAACTCGTGACCTCGGTAAATTGTGCGTTATACCTCGGTGACCAGCTTCTTAGTAACGCGACGGACTTTATTGCATCAAATACAGCAGAGTTTTCAATTGAGATGTTTTGCCCTTAGCCAGTAGATAAAAACGGAGCCAATTGGCTCCGTTTTTATTTGGTTCAGTATGTGTTTGATACCAAAGTT
This sequence comes from Vibrio sp. Vb2960, assembly GCF_033337665.1. Taxonomy (NCBI): domain Bacteria; kingdom Pseudomonadati; phylum Pseudomonadota; class Gammaproteobacteria; order Vibrionales; family Vibrionaceae; genus Vibrio; species Vibrio sp. Vb2960. The sequence continues at coordinate 107,869 of NZ_JAWORD010000002.1, forward strand.
ATTTATCTGAATCTGCGAATTTCTCTAGACCCAAAACCAGAGCAATGGCTGCAAGCATCATCACGACAGCAAGTACTAACTGAGAAGGTTGTGATGTCACGTGTTCAAATTCAAATGGTGATAGGTTGTGCTGTAGCAATGGCACTTGTTCGCCCTTCGAATTGGTGCGCCAAGTGATGGTTTCTTTCCATGGCCAAATCTTTGGCAACGTACCAATCATTAATCCAGTCAAAAACATCAGGGTGAAATCACGGAACTTGCGTAGTAACCACGACAATAAGTGAGAGAAGGACAGTAAACCGATCACGCAGCCAGACAAAAATAGCGCTAATGTATCGACTTGAAAACCTTTCACTGCGGCTAATACAGGAGCATACATGCCAATCAGCAGCAAAATAAAACTGCCAGAGATACCCGGCAAGATCATCGCACAAATCGCGATAGCTCCAGCGAATAAGGTGTTAATGGCCGTTGGTTCCATGTGTAAAGGTTTGAGCACAGTAATACTATAAGCAAACCCGACACCAACGAGCAGAATGACAAAGCGGACAAGATCGCGTTGCTCAACCTGACGAATAATGTGATACACAGAGACCAAAATCAGACCAAAGAAAAATGACCAAAGTGGGATTGGGTGTGTGTCAAGAAGCCAAGTAATCAACTTTGCTAGCGTTGCGATACTGGTGAAAATGCCGGCAAACAGAGCGATAAGGAAGAATCCGTTGATGTGATTAAACGCGGCTTTAACCCCTTCTTTTCGCCAGATAGAGAAAAGTGAGGGGTTAATGCGTCGAATGCTTTCAAGCAGCGTATCGTAAATACCAGTGATAAACGCGATGGTGCCGCCAGATACACCAGGTACAACATCTGCTGCACCCATGGCGATTCCCTTGAAGAAAGTAATTAAGTAGTTCATTGCTCTAATGCTAAGTCGTTTCGATGGCAGAGAGTATACAAACATTGCGATGAAAAAAGTATGAAATAGTGCTGTAACTACTTGGTTTTATATCCAATCTATTGCCTATCTTTATTACCCGCCAAGAGACAATGCCGCCGTAACGAGCTTTTAATGCTTGGTTTACATTTTTGAGATGATTAACTCTACTATCAATTATCAATCTTGGTTGCATTATGCAATTGCAATTTGCATTATCAAATTGCATTTTGATAATTTGCGCGTGAATAAATCCAGCTTATATGAGATCTTGTGCCCAAAAATAAGTCTTTGCATTTTGGCATGATTAATGCATAATACTGCTCGACCCTTCTTAAGCCGAGGGTCACCTAGCCAACTGACGTTGTTAGTGAATACAATTTGTTCACACTAAATATAAGCCAATCGCGATTATTGCGGTTGGCTATTTTTTTATATGAACAACGTTACTTACGTGCTTTGCAAATTGCACTTCTCTTACTGTCAGTCATAAAAAAGGGCTGACGTGTTACGCCAACCCTTGTGTTTTACTTTACGTTTTAACCCGTTTATCTAGCAGTTCAGTATCCCATTAACTGTAGCAAATTTTCAGCTGTCACAATGGCTTCTTTACGATTAGCAATATTAAGCTTTTGGTACAGGTTGCGAATGTGGGTTTTAATTGTCGTACCTGCCACATCCAGCTCTTGTGCGATTTGCTCGTTACTAAAGCCTGAATAAATCAGTCCCAGAACCTGCCATTCGCGTTGTGTTAATGGGCTGGTACGTACTAGCTCTGGCACATTAGGGTGATTCACCAACTTTTCAATAAAGTCTTCATCAAAGTGAATTGACCGGCTACGTTGATTCGATGAAATGTCCTTCATTAACTGTTGAGCACGGTGACGCTCAAGATCGCCCAGTTCATGGCGGAGGCTCAACTTCTCCAGCAGACCGCCAATGGTTGCACCATCAATCAGGAAGTTTCCGACCATGCCAGTTTGGTTCGTCATTACTAATGCTTCTTTTAACAGAGCCTTGGCTTGCTCCTCATCTTTTTGGCGAGCAGAAAGGACCGCTTCAACCACTAAGTTGCGATTAGTATCTGTGATTAGGTTAGTGCGACGAGCTTCACCTTGGAGGAAATCTAACGCAGCACGAGCGTCGGTATATTGGCCTAAGTTAATGTGGGCGCGGGCAATGTTACGCCATTGCAATTGAGAAAAGTGGTTGCATGCCGATTCAGGACGAACCGCAGTGTTGAGCCATTCTTGCATTGCATCGGTATTCCCGCGCGCTTGCCAAAATAGAATCAACGATAGTGAAGCGTTTGCAGTCCAATCTACGTGGTAAGTCGACTGTTTCATCAAGTGTTGGATGTGCTCAATGAATTTACCGGCTTTGTCTAATTCACCGCGTCCAATCGCAATACGCGCCAACATCGAATAGCTATGTAAGTGCTTGCTTGGTGAATGGTTTTCGAGAATTTGCAGACCTTTGTACGCGCATTCTTCCGCTTCATCAAGTCGGTTCCAGCACCAAAGTACTTGCGCGCGAATACGCAGCAAAAATTCATGAAGAGGAACATGCTGAAGCTGCTGATCTTCAATCAGACGAAATGCGGAATCTTGTAGTTCAAAGGCAGCTTGCACGTAACCTTGTGCAATTAAAATCTCGCTTTGCTGCAATATTGCCCATAACGCTTGGTGATATACTTGATACTGACGAGCTAGCTTTTCAGTTTGTTGCATCATCGGCAAAGCACGGTCTAGTTTACCTAGCACGTGGTTAACTTCACCAACAACCGAAGTCGCCACAATTCGGCTACGGTAAATAGTGTTATCAAGTTGGCTAAGCGCTAGCTCCGCTAATTCGAGAGCTTTTTCTGGTTGGTTACTGTTGATAGCCACTTGAGCAAGCAACGCGTTTGCTTGACCTTGATAATGAATATCTAACGCAATGTTACGCTTTTTGTGTTCCTCTTCCGCTTCTTCAAGCAGGTGGCCCACTTGGTTATAACGATGCTGACTTTGAGCCAACCATGCTCGGAGCATCGTAAGTTTTGGGTGGCTGAACAACAGATCATCGTCCAACTTGTTAATTGAGCTTTCCAGTGTGCTGAGTTCGCCTTGGTTAAACATCTTCCAGCCGAATTCGTTTAGGATCTCTACCACTAAGTCCTTATCATTCGATTTTTGTGCATGATGAATCGCTTGGTGTGGTGCTTTTTGTTGTAACCAAGCGATAGCAGCATTGCGGTGGAGATCTTTTTCTTGCTGAGGAATACGAGCTTGGCGCTCATGAGATAAAAACTCGCCAAATAAGTTATGGAACCGGAACCAGTTCTGTTCCCCTTCGAGCGGATAAATGAATAAGCCGTAACGGTTAAGCGATTCAATCATTCCCAGTGCATCTTCGCGTTGGGTAAGGGCAAACACTAGCTCATCATTGAAGTGGTCAAGCACGGATACTTGCATTAAAAAGTGACGAGTTTCGTGATCGAGTAAGTCAAACACTTCTTCGACCAAGTAATCCCACAAGTGCGCGTGATTGAACTGCGATACCGACTCTACAGTTTGCGCCAATGTGCGGTTTTGATGTTGGGCTTGTAATGCGATCAACTGCATCGCCGATGGCCAACCTTCAACATAGGTTCTTAGGCTGTTCGCCATGTCTTCATCAATACCATCGGCGATACGCTGGTTAAAGAAGCGAGTGGTTTCTTCGGTATCAAACGCCAACATCTCGTTGCCAATTTCGATCATTAAATCACGAACACGTAAGTTTGCAGTGCCTAGAGGAGGCGCTGCACGACTGGTTACCACAACGGTGAGGTTGTCTGGCATGTGCTTTAAAAAGAAACGCATGGATTCATGGATTTCATCATTCGTGATTAAATGGTAGTCATCAAGCACCACGTAGCACTCTTGATGAAAGTCAGCCATTTCTGCGAATACTTCGCTAAATAGGGAGCGTAAAGACGAGATCTGACGTTTTTCCGCCAGTTTTTGTGCGTTAGCGCAACTGAAGTTGGTGGCTTTGTTTAATGCTTGAAGCAGATAGTTTACAAAGCGAAAGCCGTCGTTATCGCTGTCATCAATGCTGTACCAACCGACGTTTGGCTTATCGGATAGCCACTGCGCTGCCATTGTTGTTTTTCCGTAACCTGCTGGGGATCGGAATAAAACCAATTTGTAGTAAGGCGCTTGCTGTAGTAAGTCCAACACTCGTGGGCGCACGATGGCATTGTGCAGGCGTCCTGGTCGAGTAAGCTTAGATGGAATCCACATTAGTAGTTATGTCCTTATTTATGTATACCCAAATGACAGCAACGTGATCATTCTAGTAAAGCCCCCTTGAAAGCCGTCTTACTGAATGATGCCATCAGCATCAAAAACACTGTTTGAATACCGGATAATGTCGCTACTATTGGGGCTTGCGTCCGTCTGAAAAACCATTCCATACGGTCACTTAAATATAAAAGCTAGCGAAAACTAGAAATAACTCACATCGCCTAATTCTAGTTTGTATAAAAAGCGTACAATCCTGTGAGCTGAGAGGGATGTTACGACATCAGAAATGTTCGTTACTTTGATCCACTTCCTAATTCTCAAGGGTTGATGGATTTACCATCAACTACGCCCTTTATTTGTGATTTTCGTCACTTAAATATCGTTTGTTTCGTTAGCGTTAAGATCGCGTTGCACATAGATTACGAAAAGTTCTTCTACGCTGACCGAGTTAATGTGACCGATATTACAATTTTCACATCATCAGATGAGTGGACTATAAAAAGCGTCATGAACGGGTTTTAACCTTTCTCACATTCCATTGTGATCAAAATCACTAAGAACTGGTGCAAAGTTCACTTTGTTGAGATTTGGATCACTAACCTAGCAATGGTACCCCCTCTACGCCCTCAGCCCTCCTCCTTCAAAGGATGAGAATTAGGAGGATGTTTATTCACAAAGGTAAATGCACGATGTATGGCAGATGAATTACCAAAAGACGTGAGAATTTCGTAATGAAACCTACTCAACAAAAACAATTTGACAAGAAGTCGTTCCAAGAAAGCGTAAAGAAACACCTATCTGTAACTTACGCTCATACGATTGAAAATGCAGACAGCCGCGCATGGTACCTAGCAATGGGGCATGCTCTGGCTGAATTTACTACACTAGATTTGCTTGCGACAGAAGAAGATCCACGCATTAAAAGTGCGAAGAGCGTTAACTACCTTTCGCTAGAATTCCTTATCGGTCGTTTGACTGGTAACAACCTAATCAGCATGGGTCTGTATGAACAAGTAACAGAAGCAATGGCTGAACTGGGTTACAACCTAACTGATCTGCTAGAAGAAGAGCGTGACCCATCATTGGGTAACGGTGGCCTTGGTCGTCTGGCTGCGTGTTTCATGGATTCATGTGCGGCACAAGAATTCCCAACTGTCGGCTATGGTTTACATTACGAATACGGTCTATTTAAACAGTCATTCAAAGATGGTCGCCAGCAAGAAGCACCTGACGCATGGCGCGGTGTAGAAGGTTACCCTTGGGAAATTGCGCGTCCAGAACTTGCGCAAGAGATCGGTTTCTACGGTCACGTTGAAGTGATTAACGAGAACGGTAAAGAAGTTCGCAAATGGGTACCAGGCATGACAGTAAGAGCAATGCCTTGGGATCTTCCAATTGTGGGTTACGAATCAGACACTGTTTACCCGCTACGTCTTTGGGAATGTCAGGCGATCGCACCATTCTCACTAGCAAGCTTTAACAATGGTGATTACTTCGAAGCTCAGCACGCACTGATCGACGCAGGTAACATCACTAAAGTGCTTTACCCGAACGACAACCACGAGAAAGGTAAAACACTGCGTCTAATGCAGCAGTACTTCCACTCAGCAGCGTCTGTACGTGACATCCTACGTCGCCACGAAGCTGCGGGCTACTCGCTAGCGGATCTACCTAAGCAAGAGACTATCCAGCTTAACGATACGCACCCAACGATTGCGATTCCTGAACTAATGCGCATCCTGATGGATGAAAAAGGTTTAACTTGGGAAGCGGCTTGGGAAATCAGCTCTAAGACATTTGCGTACACCAACCACACGCTACTTCCAGAAGCACTAGAGACATGGCCAGAGTCGCTAATCCAGCACCTGCTACCACGTCATATGGAGATCATTTACGAGATCAACCACCGCTTCCTACAAGATGTACGTGCAATGTGGCCGGGTGATGTCGCGAAACAACAGAAGCTTTCTATCATCGAAGAAGGTTTCCACCGCATGGTTCGCATGGCAAACCTATGTGTAATCGGCTCTTACGCAGTAAACGGTGTAGCAGCACTTCACTCTGAATTGGTTAAGAAAGACCTATTCCCAGAGTTCCACGAAATGTACCCGACACGTCTACACAACGTAACGAACGGTATTACGCCACGTCGCTGGTTGAAGTTCTGTAACCCAGGTCTGTCTCAGCTTATCACTGAGAAAGTCGGCCCAGAATGGCCAGCGAAACTAGAGCAACTTGAAGGTATTGCGAAGTACGCTACTGACGCGACATTCCAAAAAGAATTCATGGCAGTGAAGAAAGAGAACAAAGAACGCCTAGCAACTTGGGTGAAAGAGAACATGGGTATCGAGCTCGATACTAATGCAATCTTCGATGTTCAAATCAAGCGTCTGCACGAGTACAAACGTCAGCATCTAGACTTGCTACACGTACTGTCTCTGTACCACCGTATTCTTAATGAACCAGGTTTTGAGTGTACGCCACGCGTTGTGTTCTTCGCAGCAAAAGCAGCACCGGGTTACCACCTAGCGAAAGAAATCATCTTCGCAATCAACAAGATTGCAGACAAGGTGAACAACGATCCTCGCATCGGTAACAAGCTGAAAGTGGTATTCATCCCTGACTACCGCGTGAGCATGGCTGAAATCATTATCCCTGCGGCTGACGTTTCTCAACAAATCTCGCTAGCGGGTAAAGAAGCATCAGGTACAGGTAACATGAAGATGGCGCTAAACGGTGCGCTAACTATCGGTACAATGGATGGTGCAAACGTTGAGATTCGTGAGGAAGTAGGCGATGAGAACATCTATATCTTCGGTCTAGATGTTGAAGGTGTGAAAGCGCTGAAAGCTCAAGGTTACAACCCATTTGATTACTACAATGCGGATCACTTACTCAAAGCGTCAATGGACTTGCTATTGGGTGAAGAGTTCACACCAGGCCAACCAGGCTTACTGCGTGCCACATACGACAGCCTGCTAGACGGTGGTGACCCATACTTATGTCTCGCGGATTTCGCCTCTTACGTGAAAGCACACGAAGACATGAGCGAACAATATAAAGATCAAGCTGGCTGGGCGAAGAAGGCCATTCTTAATACCGCCCTTGTTGGCAAGTTCACGTCAGACCGCTCAATCCGCGACTACGTGAACAATATCTGGAAACTTGAAGCGGTGAAACGCTAATAGAACCTAGTTAAGACCAAGGTAGCCAAGCGCTACCTTTGGTCATTTTCCAAAAGAAGTTATTGATAACAATAAAACCCTACATGGAAGGTGTTGGTATTACCTTCGGAGAAAGCGATGAAAGAACAAACAGCATTAAAGAAAGTCGCGGAAATGGCGAGATTGGCTGATAGCTATGTCAGTGCTTGGGGAGATGAGGCGAAAGTGTCTGAGGAGACGCTACGCCGCTTGCTCGCTTCGCTTGGCTACGATACTAGCAGTGATGAAAAACTACTGGCTTCTGCTGAAAAGAAACATAAAAAAGACGTACTAGCCCCTGTTCTTGTTTTACGCGACGGCGAACCAGTCGAAGTGGAACTAAACCTAGGTACGAGTGCTCGTGAGAGTGAATTCAGCTGGCGTTTAGAAACAGAACAAGGAGAGGTACTTGAAGGCTATCTTCAGTCCCAAATTGTTCGTGATGAGCGTGCTGAGGGTGGCCCTCTAGTGTTTGCATTGCCAAAGAACTTGGCTTGGGGTTATCACAAACTGATCATCAGTCGTAAGCGTCGTAAAACACCTTACGAGATGTCATTGATCATTACGCCGAAAGCGTGTTTCAAACAAGACGATCTAAACCAACACAAAAAGCTATGGGGTCCTAGTATCCAGCTTTACACACTGCGTACTCAGCATAACTGGGGCATCGGTGATTTTGGCGACCTAAAACAACTGGTGAGTGATATTGCCTCTCGTGGCGGTGACTTCATTGGCTTGAACCCTATTCACTCGCTGTTCCCTGCGAATCCAGAAGGGGCAAGCCCATACAGCCCGTCTTCTCGTCGTTGGTTGAACATCATGTACATCGACGTAAGCTCTGTACCTGAGTTCGCGCTAAGTGCAGAAGCACAACAACGTGTCGGTAGTGCAGAGTTCCAACAACGTTTACAAAAAGCGCGAGACTCTCATTGGGTGAATTACACCGAAGTTTCGCAACTAAAAATGAGCGTTCTTCCGCTGCTATTCAGTGAGTTTAAAGCTCGCCATTTAGACAAAAACACCGATCGCGCTCGTGCCTTCTTGGACTTTGTTGAAAAAGGCGGCGACAGCTTGCTACACCAAGCTTCATTCGATGCACTTCATGCTGATTTACATGCAGAAGATGCAAACATGTGGGGCTGGCCAGTATTCCCTGAGAAATACCGCACATTCGACGCAGCTGGTACTCAGAAGTACATTAAGGACAACCAAGATCGTGTTCACTTGTACATGTACCTGCAATGGATCGCAGACGATCAAATCAAAGAAGCGCAAGCGCTAGCCGAAGAAAAAGGCATGGCTGTGGGCTTGTACCGTGACCTTGCGGTTGGTGTTGCTGATTCTGGTAGTGAAACATGGGCTGATGAAGGCGCGCTAGTATTGGATGCAAGCATCGGTGCACCACCAGATGTACTTGGTCCACTAGGCCAAAACTGGGGTCTGCCTCCGCTTAACCCTCAGGTTTTAGAAGCGACTGGCTACGACGCTTACATCAAATTGCTACGTGCTAACATGAAGCATTGTGGTGCATTGCGTATCGACCACGTACTTGGCCTGCTTCGCCTTTGGTGGATTCCAAAAGGCGAGAAAGCGACAGAAGGCGCATACCTGTACTACCCAGTTGAAGACATGCTAGCAATCCTAGCGTTGGAATCTCACCGTCATCAGTGTTCTGTAATCGGTGAAGACTTGGGTACTGTACCTGATGAAATCGTTGATATCCTTCGTGATGCGGGTGTGCATTCGTACAAAGTCTTCTTCTTCGAAACATCAAAAGACGACGGTGGCTTTATTTCTCCGAAGCACTACGCTGAGCAGTCTATGGCTGCACTGTGTACGCACGATATGCCAACACTACGCGGTTTCTGGCACTGTGATGACTTGAAGATGGGGCGTGAGATTGGCCTGTACCCTGATGAACAGCAGTTGGAAGGCCTATTCGCTGACCGCTTGAAGTGCAAACAAGGCATTCTAGACAGCGTTCGCTGGCATGGCTATCTGCCAGAAGGCATTGGTCATGATGCTCAGTACGTGCCAATGGATTCATACCTAAGCGAAGCGCTGCAACTGCACGTAGCCGCGGGTGATTCTGCACTGCTTAGCGTTCAGCTTGAAGACTGGCTAGAAATGGATCAACCGGTCAACATTCCTGGCACGGTGGATGAGTATCCAAACTGGCGTCGTAAATTGTCGATGAACCTAGATGAAATCTTCAGCCGTGAAGATGTGAATCGTATTTCTAAACGCCTTACTGAAGTTCGTGTACAGGCGAGTAAGTAAGATGCCTAGAGTGGCGTAGATGGACGAGCTGATTACCAATTTTGTTAGCTCAGAGGTACGAAAGTTCCGTCTAGGTCACTCATTCCTAAAACACAATCCGTTAGGATGAAGTACCGTTATTATGCCCGCGACAATAGCGGGCATTTTTGTATTTTGACGCCGTTTACGCAACGAACGTGAGAAGCGGAGTCTTTTTGTGAGTTCACAACGTTGGCTGTGGAGAAACCGATGTTTGATTCAGATCTCTGGTCTTGAAAAGGATGTTGGCTCTAGGGAGAAAGATTTGAAAACCACCAAAACCAAGAAAATAAAGAAACAACACGAACGCGCATACGAACTGCTTGCTGAGGCGGCTTACTCAGATCCATTTGCGGCGCTGGGTCCATTCATTGACGACGAAGCTTCGCTGAGAGTTTGGATGCCGGGCGCAAACAAGGTTGAACTGCTTGTTAATGGTGAACCTCGCGTGGCGCTTGAGCGTGATGGCGACAGCGGTTTCGTCTTAAAAGAGCAACGCGATTTACACCTGACCCACTACCGTTTAGCGGTCGATTGGAATGGTGTTGAACAAATTATTGATGACCCGTACCAGTACCACAATATCTACCAAGAGTACGAGCATCTGCATACGCCAAAAGACATGTATCACTACATGGGCGCACACTTTGTCACGCTAGAACGTGGCGGTGAAAACATCTCTGGTGTGCGTTTCCTTGTTTATGCACCACATGCATCTGCTGTTAGCCTTGTGGGTTGCTTCAACCAATGGGATGGCCGTCGTCATCCAATGCAACGCCTAGACTACGGTATCTGGGGCCTATTTATTCCTGGCTTAGAAGAAGGCGTTCAGTACAAATTTGAGCTAAAAGGGCCAAATGGGGAAGGGCTGCCACACAAACAAGACCCTTGGGGTTTCTACTCTGAGCAATACCCATCGTTCGCATCCATCACCTACGATCACAAGCGTTACCAATGGCAAGATGCGAAATGGCAAAACCGCGCAGTGACACAAAAGCGTGATGAAGCGTTATCGTTTTATGAGCTGCATGCTGGATCATGGAAGCGCGACGAGAACGGTGATTTCCTCAACTACCGCGAACTCGCGGAGCAGTTGGTGCCATACCTTGTGGATATGGGCTACACCCACGTTGAGCTGATGCCTGTGTCTGAGCATCCATTCTATGGTTCATGGGGCTATCAACCCGTTGGCTTATTTGCGCCAACTAGCCGTTACGGCTCACCTGATGATTTCAAATTCTTCGTGGATGCGTGTCACCAAGCTGGTATCGGTGTGGTGCTGGATTGGGTTCCGGCGCATTTCCCATCGGATGATCATGGTTTAGCGAACTTTGATGGTACGCCTCTGTTCCATGATCCAGATCCGCGTCGCGGTTGGCACCAAGATTGGAACTCATACATCTATGATTTAGGCCGTGAACATGTGCGTCGCTTCCTTGTATCGAATGCGCTGTACTGGTTTGAACAATTCCATATTGATGGCATTCGCGTGGACGCAGTCGCATCGATGCTTTACCTCGACTACTCACGTAGCCACGACCAGTGGGTACCAAACGTCGATGGTGGCAACGAAAACTACGACGCAATCGCAACCTTAAAATGGATGAACGAAGAAGTGTACAAGCACTTCCCGAATGCGATGACGATTGCGGAAGAGTCAACGGCGTTTCCGGGGGTGTCTGCGCCAACCTTTATGGGTGGTTTAGGTTTTGGCTTCAAGTGGAATATGGGGTGGATGCACGACAGTCTTTCATACATCAAAGAAGATCCTGTTCACCGCAAATACCACCACAATACCATCACCTTCCCGCTGGTTTATGCGCACAGCGAAAACTACGTCTTGTCTCTCTCTCACGATGAGGTGGTGTACGGAAAAGGCTCTATCCATAACAAGATGCCAGGTGATGAATGGCAGCAAACCGCAAACCTACGAGCATACTACGGTTATATGTATGGTCAACCGGGCAAAAAGCTGAACTTTATGGGCGCGGAAATTGGCCAAACGGCGGAGTGGAACCACGATGATCAGTTGCAATGGTTCTTACTGGAATATGAGCGTCATCAAGGTGTCCAAAAGCTGATGCGAGATTTGAACCACTTGTACCGAAATGAAGCGGCGATGCACGATCAAGATTGTGTTCCTGCTGGTTTTGAGTGGCGTCTACAAGACGAAGCGGATGCGAGCATCCTAGCGCACGAGCGTATTAGTAAAGAAGGTGAGCGTATTCTGATCATCACCAACTTTACGCCCGTACCACACGAGCGCTTTCGTTTAGGCGTTCCAAATGCAGGTCAATACGAACTGCTACTGAATACAGACGATAGCAAATACGGCGGCAGCGATTTTAAAGTGCTGACCAGTGTGAAAACGGAAAAAGTTGAAAGTGAATCACTGCCTCAATCACTTGAGCTTCGTTTGCCTCCACTTTCAACCGTGTTCTACAAGCTGCACAAATAATTTAGTCTAATCAAATTCTAAGCCCGTTTTACATTGTAAATCGGGCTTTTTTTGACCTATTTTTTACCTCTAAAACTTGTTGTTCTTGATTGAATCAGGCAAGCTCACGGGTTTGTTTATCATCAATCGCTAATGCATTGGGGAACTACACATGTTGAAAAGGCTTAAGTCATTTCTATTTAAAATGGTGTTGATATTGCTGATCGCCCCAGTCGTTTTGGTTGGTTTGGTGAAATATGTCGATCCACCAATATGGGGATGGAAGTTAAGCCGCATTGTTGCGCCACCAAAGAACTATCCAGACAATAGTCAACAAGAATGGGTATCCTTGTCGCGCATTTCAAAAAATATGCAGTTAGCGGTGATTGCGACCGAAGATCAAAAATTCCCTCATCATTATGGTGTCGATTTCGAATCGCTATTCGACGTGATTTCCGAGGCTGGTGATAATGGTCCGTCGAGAGGCGCGAGCACTATTACCCAACAGGCTGCGAAAAATGTGTTTTTGTTTCCTTCTCACTCCTACGTTCGCAAGGCTTACGAGCTTTACTTTGCCTTACTGATGGAGCTGATGTGGAGTAAAGAGCGTATTCTAGAAGTGTATCTAAATGTGGTTGAATTTGGTCCCGGTATTTACGGAGCCGAAGCAGCGGCGCAGAATTACTTTGGTGTCAGTGCAAAGCAACTCTCGAAGTGGCAAGCAGCGCGTTTAGCCGTGGTGTTGCCAAACCCATATCGAATCAAAGTCTACCCACAAAGTGAGTACACTGCTCGCCGCACAAGATGGGCGATGAATCAAATGAGCAATCTTGGCAGCGTGCAACTTTAACTCCCTCAATCTATTGCACTTAAATAGAACTACGCCCCTATATCAATAAAATGTGAAGCGTCACAAGCTTTAGGGCGTAGCCTTTCAGAATGATGTGCTCAGTTTTTCATCCATTTACTATTAGTGTGAATAAAAATACAACACGAATACTGCGCCTATGCGCAACCAATGGACTGAACGATGAAACTGAATCTGATTACGACTACCTTATTGCTTGCATCGGCAAGTGCCATCGCCGAGCCAAACATCACCATTTCTACCACGACCAACAGCCGTGACTTTCCGTTAAGTGCAGAGCAGCCTTTGGTTGTGCCATTAACCAAAGATGGCTATACGCTCAAAATCACGGGTGTTGAAGGCGACTGTGTCGCGCCTGACGGTCAAAAGGTCAAATTCAACAAACCTATCGCGCTGAACTGTGGAAAGCCAATAGAACTGCCATTAAAAATCCGCTTTACTGGCGATTACTCTTTTGCTTTTGATGCGGAAGCGAAAACATTGCGCTTCAAGCGTGAACCTAAGAAAGCCGCCAAGACAGAATTCAAACGCCCAATCCCACAAGTGCAATGTGAGGTTTATCAAGGCGGCGAAGTCACCATTGCGCTGGGTGACAGTTTCCCCGATGGCACCAAGTTGCGTGATGCTTACTCTGGGCAGATGGTCGAAGTAAAAGATCAGCAAGTATCGCTGACGCCAAGCAAAGATTCAGGCGGGTTGGTGCTACTAGAGCCAGTGAAGAAAACCAAAGAAGCAGTATCGTTTGATTATCGCAATGCCAACATTTACTTCGTGATGGTCGACCGTTTCAAGAATGCTGATACGAGCAATGACAACAGCTATGGACGCAAGAAAGACGGCAAAGAAGAGATCGGCACCTTCCACGGCGGTGATCTAAAAGGCGTGATCGAAAAGCTAGATTACATCAAGAGCCTAGGTACAGATGCGATTTGGTTGTCGCCAATCGTTGAACAAGTGCACGGCTTTGTTGGCGGCGGCGATAGCGGCTCATTCCCATTCTACGCTTACCACGGTTACTGGACGCGTGACTTTACCAAGATTGATGAGAACTTCGGTAACGAAGCTGATCTGAAAAAGCTGGTGGAAGAGGCACACAAACGTGGCCTTAAAGTCTTGATGGACGCAGTAATCAACCACACCGGTTACTCAACGTTAGCCGATTTGCAATTTGACGGTATTGAGGTGTTAAAACCAAACGCTGATTTACCGAATAAGTGGGGTGACTGGCAACCAAAAGCGGGTGAAAATTGGCATAGCTATCACCAGAATATTGATTACCAGAGTCCAAACTGGGCGAAATGGTGGGGCGGTGACTGGGTAAGAACAGGTCTACCGGGATACCCAGCTCCGGGCAGCAGTGATATCACCATGTCATTGGCGGGTTTGCCTGACTTTATCACCGAATCAGACAAAGCCGTGAAGCCTGCGCAGTGGCTATTGGATAACCCTGGTACTCGCGTAGAGGCGCGTGACAATTACACCGTCTCGGACTACCTAATTGAGTGGCAAACTGATTGGGTGAAACGCTTTGGTATTGATGGTTACCGTGTTGATACGGTGAAGCACGTTGAAGGCGATGTGTGGAAACGCTTGAAAGAAGAGGCTTCAAGCAGTCTTGAGCAGTGGCGTAAAGAGAACGGTAAGTCAGGTCAGCCATTCTGGATGATGGGTGAAGTATGGGGACATACCGCTTATCGCAGCCCTTACTTTGACGATGGTTTTGATGCGTTGATTAACTTCGACATGCAGAAGAAATTAGATAAAGGCGCGGCGTGTTTCAGCCAAATGGCAGACACCTACCAAAGTTACGCAGATACTATCGCCAATGAGAAAGACTTCAACCCAGTGAGCTACATGTCTTCTCACGATACCGAGCTGTTCTTCTCTCGCTTCAAAGATTACGGTATGCAGCGTAACGCCGCGAATGCACTGCTTCTGAGTCCTGGTGCTGTTCAGGTTTATTATGGTGATGAAGTTGGTCGTAACATTGGTCCTTACGCGGACGATTTCCACCAAGGCACTCGTTCTGACATGGTATGGAAGCTATCTAATGAGAAGCAAGCGCTGCTCAAACACTGGCAAACTCTTGGTCAGTTCCGTAAAGCGCACCCAGCGATTGGTGCGGGTCAGCATCAAGTAATTGAACAAGAAGGCGCGTACGTGTTCTCTCGCTCGCTTGGCAATGACAAAGTCGTTGTGGCGTTTGTGGGTCGCGATAAGTAGTTAGAACTTCGTTTTAAGCCTAGATAGAAAAAGCCCTTCCTTGAGTTATCAGGGAAGGGCTTTGTTGTATTAGTTCGCCAGTTCTTGGTCGATGACTTTTTCTAGCTCGTCAAACGGCACATAGCCAGGAATGACTTGATCATTAATGATCAACGCGGGCGTGCCGCGTAAACCAAGTTGCGTGAAATACTGATAGTTTTTATCAAGCAACGCCTTGGTCTCTTTGTCGTCGACAAGCTGTGCTTCTGTCCCCGTTTTTTTCGCGATTTGATTTAAGGAACGTGCGTCATGTGCGCCCGGTTTTTTCACCAATAACTCATGCACTTGTTCGTACTTATCTCGCTGGTTTTGCCAAACATTTAATGCGTAACTTGCCGAGTTGTAGCCGTTTTTCTCGTATTGTTCTTTAAAAGAGACATTGAGGTTAAGCACTTTTACCTGCGGATATTCCTTACCAACTTTGACCAGCTCTCCTTCTAAACGTTTACAAAAAGGGCAGCTGTAGTCTGTTACGTTAATAATGGTTAACTCAGGGTTTTCAGCACCAAAAGAGGAATGTTTGCCATCACTTAGATATTGACGAACCTCCTTCAAGGTGTCGCCAAATGACTGTTGATACGCAATGTACTCTTGAAGGTTTTGGTGCAATGAATCAAGAATTTGAGGGTTTTCTTTTAGTATCTGAGTAACTTCCTCTAGCTTTTGTTCTGCGGTCTTTTCTGATGCGAAAGATACGGCAGGTACGATAGCCATCGTTAACGCCAAAAGTGTACGAGTGAATGTCATAATATTTCCTAAAACTTTTAAATTTCGTTGTTTGTTATGTGAAGTGAATAAAATATGTACAAAAGTCAGGCAGAAAGGTCTCTCGCCTTGCTGGCTTTATTCTCTAAACACGCAAAGTTTTAGGTGAACCCGATACTTTTCCCGTATCGGTTCTGTGTATTCCAGATAACGAATTGTTGTGGATGCCATCGGCAGCGCCACAATCAAAGCAAACAGAAAAAATGGAATAAGAATATGATCAAACTGGTGTTGGTACGCTTGAACCAGCTTCTCTGAAAGGTCGCAAGATGGTGATAAATTCACGCTTTCATCTAGCTGACTCTGTATTTGGTGAGCCTTAGGGCAGCTTTTCGAGAAGCCGGAGTTTTGGCTTAAACATACCATCACCACCCAAAACACGAGGGCGAGTGTCCACTTGGCTATTTTAGGTTGTGAGCGTAACAATGGGTCGTATAGTCCTGTTAATTCTGGTTTATGCCGTTTACATATGACCGGACCATCCTAACCTAAATTTCGTGGCTGAATGTTACTTTCGAGTTAATCGATATTGCCTCAATGCCAAAGTATGAAGTACGTCATGAATGTTGTAGAAAGCAATATTCGTCAGAATCATTTGTTGAGTTGATGAAGAAGTCGTGAGCTATCGATATAGATTAAAATACCTAATTGTTAGAACAAACTTTTATTATATTTCAATTGTGATTGAAATCATAAAACAAAACTTCATAACTGAGTCGCGATAATGTTCGGCAGGCGGATTGATTTTGATCATCTCTCTAGCACATTATTCAGGTGAACATATGTGTTAAGTTCCACATGTGTAGGTAATGTTATGAAAATTCCTGTTCAAACTGAGCGTAAAGTTACACTGGGGTGCTACGTTGCTCTGGCGTTTGCGGTTGTGTTCTTTTCTGGTCTGATGCAATCCAACGAATGGTACGGTGTATTCGATTTTACAACGCTCAATGGCTCTTTCGGCAAGGTGGCGTATGGTGTCACCGAAACGGCTGACGGTGTGCAAGTTGCAACAACGTCGCTTCGCGGTACTGGTGGTAGCGGTGCTCGCGACGGTTTCATTTTCGCACTTACTTTGATTCCAACTGTTATGTTCGCCTTAGGTATGATCAACGTACTTGAGCACTACGGTGCACTTGAAGCAGCTCGTAAGCTTCTTACTCCTCTTCTACGTCCTCTAATGGGCATCCCTGGTAACTCTGGTCTGGCTTTAATTGCTTCTCTACAAAGTACCGATGCAGGTGCGGCAATGACGCGTCAGCTAAAAGATGAAGGTCACCTAACTAAGCGTGAAACGGACGTGTTTACCATGTTCCAGTTCACTGCAGGTGCAACCATCGTGAACTTCTTCTCATCGGGTGCTGTGCTGTTCACACTGACGATGGCTGACGGCTCTCTAGCAGTAACGTCTTCTATTGGTTTAGCAGTTGTGGTGATGTTCGCATTTAAGATCATCGGCGCGAACCTGTTCCGTATCTACCTGAACATGACGGAAGGTAAAGAAGACAAGCAAGACCAAAACAAATCAGAGAACTTAAAAGAGGAGACGGCATAATGGGTGACGTTAAAGCGAAAAAACCAATGGTGACGGATATTTTCGTCGAGGGTGCTAAGAAAGGCTGGGTAATTGCGACTACCTCTACGGTGCCTAACGTATTGATGGCGTTCGTTATCATCAAAGCGCTTCAAATCACTGGCGCGTTGGATCTGATGGGCACGGTGTTTTCTCCAATCATGGCGGTGTTTGGTCTGCCGGGTGAAGCAGCAGCGGTATTGATCGGTGCTTGGATGTCGATGGGCGGTGCGGTTGGCGTAGTGATTACGCTGTTTGACCAAGGTATCCTGAACGGCACGCACATTGCGATTCTTGCGCCTGCTATCTACCTAATGGGCTCTCAAGTTCAGTACATGGGTCGTATCATGGGGCCAATTGGTACTGAAGGTCGTTACATCCCAGTTATGATTGCAATCTCAGTATTGAACGCGTTTGGCGCAATGCTGGTGATGAATCTGTTTGTCTAGGAGTGAGTCATGCAATTCTCTCTAAATGAATATCTAGAAGAGCTACGTCCCCTAATTAATGTGGATTGTGGCACTTACACTACTGATGGTATCGAGTTTATCGCTTCTCAATTTGAAGAGAAGTACCAAGCGATGTCAGATTGGAGCGTAAAACGCATCGACTGTGGCAGAGCGGGCATCGGTCTCGAAGTTCGAAATAAGCCGGAAGCTGAGCAAATCGATGTGATGCTGATTGGTCATATGGATACCGTGTTCCCTGTGGGTACTGCTGAGCTTCGTCCAATGTCTCAAGATGCAGAGAAAGCTTACGGTCCGGGCGTCTCGGACATGAAATCTGGCTTGCTGAACATCGTATACGCGATGCGCAATCTAGACCAAGCGGTGTTGGATAAGCTGTCTATCGCTATCTGCATGAACCCAGATGAAGAAACGGGTTCTCTGGACTCTGTGGATTGGATTCAATCAGTAGCGAAAAACGCAAAGAATGTACTGGTTGCAGAAGCAGCACGTGCAGACGGCGGTTTAGTGAAAGCGCGCAAAGGCATGGCTCGCTACAAAATGACCTTTAATGGCGTTGCAGCTCACGCAGGTAACGAGCCAGAAAATGGTCGCAGCGCAATCACTGAGATGGCGAATTGGATTCTCGCAGTCAACGCAATGACCAACTTTGAATCTGGTACCACGCTGAATGTCGGTATTGTTTCTGGCGGTAACGGTGCGAACATCGTCCCTAAGCACGCTGAAGCGATCGTGGATGTGCGTTTCTGGAGCAACGAAGAATACGATGATGTCGACAGCAAGCTAAACGGTACGCTGGAAACACCGTTCGTTGATGGTGTGAGTATCGAATTGGTTCGTGAAGCTTATAAGCCTTCTATGGTGCCAAGCCCACAAACAGAAAGCCTGATGATGCTAGTTGAAGAAGCGGCAAGTGAACTGGCGATCGACATCAATTGGAAGGAAGTGGGTGGCGGCTCTGATGCAAACAACACGGCGATTCTTGGCGTTCCAACTTTGGATGGTCTAGGGCCTATCGGTGCAGGCTTCCACAGTGATCAAGAGTACTTGTTGCTTGAGTCTATTGAACCACGTATCAAAATGCTGATGCGTGTACTGGAGAAGATTGCTCAATAAGGCATTCTGCTTCTAAAGCTTGGTTCCCAAAGCTGTTGGTTTCAAAACCATTTGGTTTCTAAGACTTTTGATTTCCAAGACTTTTTGTCTCCAAAGCAATAATCCCCGGACTTCGGTTTGGGGATTTTTTATCTAGCCATTTTGTTTCCTTCCTTCATTATCATTACGCGCTATTAATCCTACGTTCAGGTTCATGGTCATAATATCTATGCCACAGTCATAAATTTAGGAGGCACGATGACCACAAGCATGTCTGTAAATTCGGCGTCCGATGACGTCTTAGACCAAACGATGCAAGCGCCAGATGAGAAAACCTTCTGGCGTAAAATGAAAAATTCCGTCAAGAAAGCAGGCGAAGAGATTGCTGTTATGGGCATTAAATCATGGCTCGCGATGGCAGATTCCAACACCTCTGTTCGCCACAAGGCAATCTTAGGTGGTGCGTTGGCTTACTTCGTCCTACCAACAGATATGGTGCCAGACGTGTTAGCAGGTGTCGGCTTTACCGATGACATGGCAGCGTTGACTCTAGCGGCGAACTCGGTCGGCAATGCCATCACCGACGAGCATGAAGAACAAGCGAGAGAAAAACTGAGTTCGATGACGGAGTAGGGTTATTACCTATTCTTTAGATTCCAGATAAAACAAAAGCCCCGATGTTTCCATCGGGGCTTTCATTTAGACAGGATAATTGAGTTTGGAAGGGTTTATGCTTCCGTGCGCTTCAGGTGCACTTCTTCTTCGGCTACGCCTGCCATTGGGTCGTTGAAGCGAGCTTCATCCAATGCACCTTCTGATTTCGCAACGATGACGGTTACTGCACTGTCTCCAGTGATGTTTACCGCGGTACGAATCATATCAAGAAGACGGTCAACACCCATTATAAGTGCAATGCCCTCTAGAGGCAGACCTACTTGGTTCAATACCATTGCCAACATTACTAGACCCACACCAGGGACACCTGCGGTACCGATAGACGCCAGAGTTGCCGTCATGATAACCATTAGGTAATCGCCCATAGTTAAATCAATATTGAAAGCTTGAGCAATAAACGCAGTTGCTACGCCTTGCATGATCGCCGTACCGTCCATGTTCACGGTTGCACCAAGTGGTACTGTGAACGATGATACACGGTTCTCAACACCCATGCGGTGCTTTGCTGTTTCCATTGTCACTGGAATCGTCGCGTTCGATGATGCTGTAGAAAAAGCAAACATGATCGCGTCTTCCATCTTACGTAGGAACGTAATTGGGTTTAGACCTGTGAAACCTTTTAACATTAAGCTGTAAGTAACTAGACCGTGTAGGACAAGCGTACCAGCCAGTACTAAGAAGTACTCTGCCAGATTGACGATCGCGCCCAGACCAAGACCAGTAAATAGCTTCGCCATTAAGAAGAACACCCCATAAGGCGCCAAGTTCATCAAAATCGCGACCAGTTTCATGATCACTTCATTCAGATCAGAGAAGAATGCTGCGATACGCTCGCCTGGCTTACCTGCTGCACTGATCGCGATACCGAATAGGACGGCGAACACGATAACTTGCAGGGTTTTACCTTCTGCCATTGCGCTGATTGGGTTAGTCGGGAACATATCAATGATCACCTGACCCAAAGATGGCGCTTCTGCTGATTTGAATGAACTTGCTGCCGTTAGGTCTGCACCAGCACCCGGCTGGAATAGCGTACCCATGGTTAGAGCAAGTGTGATTGCGATAGCGGTTGTTGCTACGTAGAAAGCAAGGGTTTTACCACCCATGCGACCCAGTGTAGAGAGGTCTTTTAGAGAGCTGGTACCACAAACTAGCGAAACAAATACTAGCGGTACAACAAGCATTTTTAAGCTGGCAACGAAGATCTGTCCACCAACTTCGAATAATCCATTAACAATGTATGCGTCGACAAATCCGTTGTCGGCAAAAAGTGTGCGAATTGCAAATCCTGTCAAGATACCCGCTACCATACCTAAAATTACGCGGCTGGTGAGCGACATCGGTTTCTTGGTATTCATGAGAACACTCCTTATAGTTATGCACCTTGAGTTCACTTCAAAGCGGCGAGCAGATTAGCAGCGGAGTGAGAAAATACGAAAGAATAATCCTCTAAATGGTTAATAGATGTGAACTTTATCACTAATAAAAATGGAATTTTAACCAAATATTAACGAATTGGCTGGATAAAAAGTTTGTATTTTAACACTTTTATCGAATATACAACCGATAACAAAGAGGATTTACAATAAATTCTAATAAGAGATAGAGTGCATACTCTCTTTGAGTGGATGCATTTCTGCATAACTATTTAAGCTGTATTCAGACTAGCGGTCGCTTCTTTAGGGATAATTTAGTATTGAGTGTTCATCAGAGCCAACGAACCCTTTATGCTTTCATATTTGTCAACTCAATGATGGTTGGCAAGTGTAGTTAGTTGGAGGTGATCCCAGCTCCAATAACTTTGACTGGTATTTTTAATCCCTCCAACCCAATAGCATTGTTTCGCTCGTATTAAGCCTTCCAAACACTGCTTGCCAGCCTCAGTGATACGGACGCTTTGTTCCCACCAGTGCCTTTCACGTGACTCAATCGTGATCAAAGGTGTTTGACACTGTGCTAGAGGGAGGAGTAACGCGTAAAACATCACGTCTCCTAGGTAAGGAAGAGGTTCTAGTTGTTGATATTGTTCAAACCAATCTTTGATGGGAATTGAACGATTTTGCGAGCTCAAAACCTTTAGTGCGAGGTGTTGTGTCAAGCTCAATCCAGTTTGTGAATTAGGTAACTCTTGCAAATGGCGTTTAAGCACGTCGAGTATATTGGGTAAGCAATCCAGTTGATGTTGCTCTATCAAACTGACGATAGCTTTTGGTGAGGAACATGACACTGCTTGCCAACACTGCTTTGCTTGGCTCAATAACTTAGCAGATACGGGTTTACGATATCGCCAACAAGAACGAATAGCTTCTTCAGGCAACTGCCCAAAGCCGATGAATCGTTCAGTGCCCGGGAACTGGTTCAACTCAATGATCTCTATCACTTTATTCTCTACATTCTCTAACTGTGTTAGAGCACGAATTAGCATCAATTGATCATAACTGTCATGTTCGACCCAAAAGACGATTCGTTCAAATACATCACTTTGCAACAGATCGAGGTTTGATTGTTCCAATGTGACTATATCTTGAACCGAGTCTTCACGCTTCATCACAGGCAGCAGAGTCTCTACGACATATTGGGCACGAATGGCAAGGAAGTTCTGTGGTGTTGCTGGTATGGGGCCAATACAAAGCGGATCGATCAGGGCTAAAAATGTCCCTTCAAATCCGCTGGCTTTAAGTTGTTGTTGAATGTCGTGGCCACAACGAACGTGTAGCGTTTTTACTTTTGCATCTAGGGGCGGTTTTTGTTCTTTGATGGCTAGTTTGTGCGCTTCTAGCTCTTCGACATGAGCTTTTAGTTTACTCCAACTGGATAAGCCCAGTTCTCTTGCGAGTGCATGTTGAACGTCAGCCAATTGAATTGTATTGGGAGCCAAAGATTCTGGTTTGGAGTGAAATCGCTTAACTAACTCCAACGTGGCGTCATCGTATAGGCGGATAGCTTTGAGCCTTTTTTTAGCAATGGATTTTTGCTGATTGATATTGATCGAGAAGCTATTTGTAGAGTTCATATTTCACCTTTCTTATTTCTTCCACACTCGCCTATATAGAAGCTAAAAAGAAGGTAAAAACAGATTGTGCCTGCTAAACCAAGCAGGTGAGGATATTGCCGTGAATCGAGTTCTTTCCGCGAGTGTTGGGTGCTTTAGGCATGAGCAGAGTGATAGTAGGTGGTCGCTATCCTTCGTGCAACCTTTTGTGAGAGTGTAGCGTCACAAAATGGCCGTTTCTCTATATTTAGGGAGAATCAATAGCCGATAACACTAGCGATTCAACTCAATACCACTGTTGCTAGACTCGAGTTTCTACACTTTTGAGTAAAGTACGATAAAGCGCTTGAGTCGCAGGACCACTTTTGGCTCCTTTGGGCAAAGTGAGGTGCAGCGCAACTTGATATTGATGGGAGTGTTCGATCTCCAATACTTTAATTTTATCGCTCTTGCGGGCTGCGACTAAGTGCGCTGGTAGCCGACAAAATCCAGCGCCTTGCTCTACGGCGTGAAAAGCGTGGTCGAAGTTATCGACGGTAATACGCTGACGTGCGCGTAACCAACCGACATCTCTTTTCGTTTTGTCTGAATCACCTAAGTCACGGATGACAATTTGGCTGGTGGTTGCAAAATCGTCGATGGAAACATGCGGCTTTTTAGCGAGTGGATGGTGTGCTGCGATTACAGGCAGCATGGTTGTTACGCCAAATGCTTCGGCAGGGTAGTTGGTTATCGGTAAGTTGATGATTGCGATGTCAGCGAGCTCATTTACGACCATTTCGGTTGTTTTGCTCAGTGACGTTTCAACCACTTGAACGGAGGTCGTGTTGTTGTCCTCCAAAAATTGACTGAGTGGTGCATAAAGCCAACAAGGGTCACAAAGATGATCTACTGCGACCGTGATTTGAGATTCCACCCCACTTTTTAACTGCTCGCTGATGACTTCTAGTTCCCGCGCTTGTTCAAGCATGGATTGTGCACGACGCAGTATGGTTTTGCCGTGCTCTGTCAAACCCGCTTTGCGCCCTCGTACTTCGATAAGTTGAATACCAAGTTGGTCTTCTAACTTCCTCACCGAGTAGATCAATGTGGTATGGCTCTTGTTGAGCAGTAAAGCTGCGGATTGAATGCTGCCTTCTTGATTAATCGCTTGTAGCGTTTGCCATTGTTCTAAGGTCGTTTTTAGTCTCATGAGTCAATTTTTTAGACAGTTAATGGCGAAATTATGAACTTTTCTGTCAGTTTTATAAAGGTAATAATCTTGTCATCGAAAACGAGTCAATAAGAAGAGGAGACTCAAGATGGCGAAATTATTGCAAGTTGATTTTGAATTTCATGGTCCGTTTGGTGACGAGATGTCGAATGCTCTGGTCGACTTAGCTAAGTCGATTAACCAAGAGCCGGGCATGATTTGGAAAATCTGGACGGAAAGCGAAAAAGACAAACTCGGTGGTGGTATCTATCTTTTTGAAGATGAAGCCACGGCGCAAGCTTATCTCGAAATGCATGCCGCACGCTTACGAAAAATGGGCGTAGTCGAAGTACGAGGTCAAATTTTCGATATCAATGTGCCGTTAACGACGCTCAATCAAGGGCCTATTAGAGGATAAGGAGATGATGACCAACCGCACTTTTCTAACCGTTCATGGTGTCGTATATACGGTATTCGCTTTTGCGTTGTTTTTTGTACCAACCATAATGTGGCCGATGTATGGAGTACAAATTAACGACCAGTACGCGCTGTTTTTATCGCAGCATACTTCGATCTTTTTAGGTGGAATCGCAGCGGTGAGTTTGATGTTACGTAATGTGGAATCAGGGCATACTGCGAAACAGCTGTTTAAAGCATTATTGATTACTAATGGCTTAGGGGCAGTGATTACTACCTATGCCGGCATTATCGGAGTATTTGTCGGTTTTGGTTGGAGTGACCCAATATTCTTTGTCTTGCTTAGTTTGATTACGTACAAGCAATTAAGAGTGCAATAGAAAAAGCCCTGCTGTTTCTAGCAGGGCTTTGTCATATTTGGTTTAATTAGCGATCTAAATTCAACTTATGATTCGCTTTTGTACGCGTAGTTATAGTAGCCGTATCCATAGCCGTATGAGTTAGATGCCTTTTTCTCAACTGCATTGAGAATCACACCTTTAACTTCAACGCCTGATTGCTCGAAGCGACCTTGCGCGACTTCAATCTCCTTCAAAGTCGTTTGATCAAAACGAGCGACCATCAGAGTTGTTCCTGCAAGCGCGCCAACAATGCTTGGGTCGGTAACTGCGAGTACAGGCGGTGTATCGATGATGACTAGATCGTATTGTGCAGACATCTCGTCAACAAAGCTCTTGAAGCGAGGGTGCATAAGAAGTTCTGACGGATTTGGTGGTACTTGGCCGCGAGTCACAACATCTAAATTATCAATGGATGTAGATTTAATGATGTTGCTAAGGGATGTCTTACCGCTCAAGTAATCAGAAAGACCGTTGTCCCAACGTAGACCGAAGCATTGCTGCAAATAACCTTTACGCATATCCGCATCAATAAGCAGCACTTTCTGACCGGTTTTCGCAGCGACGGCCGCAAAGTTGGTCGATACAAATGTTTTGCCGATAGATGGTGCAGGACCTGAAATCATAAGAACGTTATTCTTCGCTTCCATCATTGCAAAGTGCAAGCTAGTGCGAAGACTACGTAGAGCCTCAATGGAAAGATCGGCTGGGTTAGCTTCCGCTAGAAGGACTAGCTCATTGTTGCTGCCTTTGTTGCGCTTAAGCTTGTTTGCAAATTCCAGTTGTTGAATAGATTTTGGAACGCTTGCGTAAACTGGCATGCCAATCTGTTCAATTTGATCTGGTGTTTCCACACCACGGTGGAATGCTGCACGAATTAATACGAAAGCAACGCCTGCCATACCGCCAAGCAGTGTTGCTAGCACAACGATAAGCGCTTTTTTCGGCTTAATTGGCTTAGAGAAAGATTGAGCGTTATCTAAGATTCGAACGTTGCCAACTGTTCCGGCTTTAATAATGTTGAGCTCTTGAACCTTGTTCAATAGTTGGATGTAGATTTGTTGGTTTACTTCTACATCGCGTGTCATACGTAGAACTTCACGCTGTGTTTTCGGTAACTTTTGAACTTGTTTATTAAGACGTTCTTTCTCTTTTAATAGTGTTTCACGTTTATCAAGTAGCGACTTATAAGCTGGGTGATCCTGTGTGAAGCGTTGGCTGATCTCACTTTCTTTGAATGTAAGCTCATTTAGCTGTGCTTCTAACTCAACCATTACTTTCAGCGTTGACTGAGCTTCAAGGCCTAAGTCGATAGATTCATTTTCTTGACGGAACCGATTTAAAACGTCTTCAGAAGCGGTCAGTTTTGTTTTGATGTCTGGGAGGTGACCTTTCAAGAACTCGAGGCTTTGCTCTGCCTCTGCAGAATTTCTTTGAACGTTTTGTAAGAAGTAGTTTTGGCTAATGTCGTTCAAGATATCTTGAATCTTAGCGCGGTCTTCACCAGAGAAGCTTAAAGATATAATCCCGGTTTGCTTACCACGTTCGCTAATCGATAAGTTTTCTTGAAGTTTATTAATTGCATCTAATTTACTGATTTTGCTGACCGTGAATGAGTCACCAGTTTGAGCCACAAGCTCAGTCGCCAAAAACTGGTATCCATTCTTCTCAAGCAGTTCACCAACTTTACCTTCTAGAATGACGTTATTGTCATCTTCTAAGAGCCTGAACGTCTGTTTTTCAGAATCAATAACTTCAAGAGTTAAAGGAACGCCAACTGCGTAAGAAGGAGCATTAAATCGTGAAACGCTCAGACTGATTTGCTCACCTTGTAGTCGAGCTAGGCCTTTACCAATAATTGGCATGTAGTTTGGAGAAACGACAGTCGTTAAGTTGAACTTATCAACAGTACCGCCCAAGATCATACGAGATTTGATGATCTCTATTTCTGTTGTCGCTGATGATTCTGCTGAAAACAGCTCTCCCATATCACCAACCATCGCTGAAATACCACCTGAACTCTTACTTTCGATTTGGATAAGAGCGTCAGCTTTATAGATAGGTGTTGATAGAATGGCAACGCCGACGCCTATAATCGAAAATAGGACTACGGTACATAGAATGAGCCATTTGGCATCGAGAATGATCCCAAATAACTTTCCCAAATCGATCTCATCGTCGGCTTGACGTGATTGCTTAATAGTTTGTGTTGTCATTACTTTAACTTCTTAAATACCTTGCCATTGGCGTTTATTTAGCCTTACGGCTTATAGTTTTTGAGACCACGCTTTTGCTGCTTTTTCTATAAGCGTATATGCATGTTCGAAAGCTTCTCTACTTTGTCTGTATGGATCAGGGATGTTTTGTTCATTTATCCACTGTCCAAACAGCATCGTTTTACCTCGTGCCTCAGGAGCGATTTTGGTTAAGGCTTCTAAATGACCTTTTTCCATAACCAATATCAGATCGTATTGAGCGCAAAGCTCAGGTGTTAATTGTCGTGCTTCGTGTCCATCTAAGCTTACGCTATGTTCGTTCGCGATAGTGGTTGCCATCTCGTCAGCAGCTTTTCCCGTTAGATGGCTCTTATCTACTGCGATTCCTGCTGATGCGACATGTTTGTTTGGTAGTAAAGACTGCAAAAGCCGCTCTCCTGTTGGAGAGCGGCAAATATTACCAACACAGACGACAAGAATATTAGAAAACAAATGCTTACCCTACTTTAAGTTGTATGCTTATGATCTCAACTAAATTGCTGGCTTCTTTATATTGCGCAATTGAGCTGAGTAGCTATCGATTACGTGCCGCAAGAGATAATTTTCTTGCGGCACGTTGTTTTACGGCCAAGTGCGTACTCGTAGTACACCTTCAGTTAGTTCATTAAAGCCGGAAATGGTTGGAACGAGCTGAGCAATCACACGATTCCAACGACTAACAGGTGCAGCCGTCACATAGACTATGTCGTAAGGGTTGAGATCAAACTCAGTACCAATCACCAAAGCAGAAGCGTCAGAAACATCTAGCTGATAAATGTCCGCCATTTTAGCTTCTTCTTTTGAACGTCTGATGACAAACACACCGGTAGCATCTGCGGAGATTTCACTGATACCACCAACGCTGCTAAGAGCCTCAGTAAGGCTCATGCCGCTACGATCAATTTTGAGTAATTTCGGATCGTTAACCTCGCCCATAACAAATACTTTTTGCGCATCGTTTCGAGGAATATGAACAATATCGCCAGCCTTTAGAAGGCGGTTTTGAGTTAAATCGCCTTGTTGCATCAGAGCATACAAAGAAACGTTTTCAACAACGCCATTGCGTGTCAGTGTCGCATTACGCCAATCAGCCTCGGCAGCCAGTCCGCCAGCTCTATTCACAGCATCTAGAAGTGTAAGGGGGATGTTTGTAATTGGTTGTTGTCCTGGCTTGTTAACTTCGCCAGTTACATAAGTCTTTTTAGAGCGAAATGCCGCAACGCTTACATCGACCTGTGGGCTCTCAATGTATTTTGCAAGGCGGCTTGCAATGTCTGCACGAATCTGACGTACGTTTTTGCCTTCAACATGTACGACACCTATGTAAGGGTAGAAGATCGTGCCATCCGAATGCACCCAGTTACCCGCTTCGGCTGAGCTTCGGTATGAGCCCGCTGGGATCGTTAGCTCTGGGTGATCCCAAATAGTGATATTTAGGATATCGCCAGGTCCTACTTCGTATTCATATTTTGCGATTTCAATATCTAACTCTGGGTTTGGTTTTGAAAAAGGGTCCACTGAATTTAAAGACGTTACGCGCTCCAAAGTTAAGGGATAAACGGTAACCTGAGACTCTATATCACTCGATTCAGTGCTCATGACTGTTTTGTCACTGACCGAAAGGTGGCTACCAGGCAAAGTACACCCTGTAAGAAGGATAGGAAGTACTGATATCCCCAAAAATTTATTAAATGTGTTCATTGGTTTATAACTACCGAAAGAAAGTTTGCCGACTGAAATTGATTCATTCTAATTGAACTGCATTTCATCAATATTGATGATTTACTGCAGTTTTAAGCCTTTAGAAAGCGAGTCCATTCAGAATTATTTGTGTAATAAACACTCCAAATGGCTGCTAGCGACTTAGAGCTCTTAGTTTCATTAATGAAGGTGTGAAAATCCGACCCACAAAAAATAGTCAACTATTATCCATCTGGTTGCAATAAAGGCAACAAGTTACTTGAAAAAATACTGACGAATACATGACAAAATTGTGTCTATTTAACGTTATTGAGATGAATGCATGATTTTGCACAAGCAAACAGGCAAGAATGTGAAAAAACTCATGCCAAAGTTGTATGCATCCTATTTACACTATATGCAACTGCCGTTATGCTTCCTGTTGCGGTCGGATATAACAACAAATATTGGAGCTAATTTTGAAAATCAAACTTTTAACGGCAAGTGTGGCAGCAGTCCTACTAGCAGGTTGTGGTAGTGACAGCGACCCTGAGGTAAAAAGATACTCAGTTCAGGCTTATGACCCAGCTGTTATCGGCATGAAAGTTCAAGCAGTATGTGGTGGTGAGACATACGACGCGATTGAAAATACAACAAACTATGAAGGTATGGTTGGTAAAGCGCGTTTTGAAAATATCAACGTTGTAAATGCGCCAGGTGATTGTGCTTTCGTATTAACGCACACAGAAGATAGTAAAGACGCGTCAAATGGCAAACCTATTACATCTGACTACAAAATCCCTCAAGGCCTAGCCCAGGCGGATTCATTGGTAACAGGCTCTCCATTTACGACTTTGGTTGCTAACTCTTTAAAAGATGGTGAAGTATACTCTTCTGATATCGCTGAAAAAGTATTCGAGAATTTGGGTATAGATATCAATGCAAGTGGTAAAACAGTTGACGAAATCCTTCGTGATACAGAATCTGTAGTAGCAGGACTTGGCAGTGAGGGTGGTAACAGCGCACTTGCTACTCAGCTAGTTGCAACAGCAAACGTTGTATCAGATATCATCAAAGCGAACCCAACAGCTTCGCCTGAAGCTGTAGCTGTTGCTGCAAAAGCAATCACAGAAGATGTAATCGCGGCGAACCCAAATTATCCTGAGAATGATTCAGGAGATGTTATCTACGTAACGATTCCAGCTGAAGATACTCAGAAAGTTGTTGCAGATGTACAAGAGGCTATCGATAACGACATTCCATTAGAAGATATCGAACCTGACGTACCACAAATTCCAGATGCGGAAGTCGGTGAGCCAATTGAACCTGAAGATCCACCGGGTCCAGGCACTGGCGCGACAGGCGGTAACTAAGCAAGTTTTTGCTGATAAATTCTAAAGGCCTCTTCAGAGGCCTTTTTTGATCCTATCGTATTGTAGTCATCACCTTTTAGTGAGCCCTTTTCTGTTTAAGTAAGGCAGGATATGCGGACGTGATTCGCCAGCCAGTTTACTGGTGACTTCTTGCGACCAAGTACTCTGTTTTTGATTGCTCGAACGGTTTGCATAGTAGTTTTGCATAGTTTGGTCATACGTCTGAATATCATCCAAGTTTAGGTCTTGATACTGATTTTCATGCACCACGACATGCTTAGGTAGGCGAGGTTTTACTTCAGGGGCTTGATCTGGATGACCAAGACACATACCAAATAAAATGGCGGTATTTTTAGGTAAACCTAATAATTCGTCTACTTTTTGGGCATTGTTTCGTAAACCACCAATATACACACCTCCTAGTCCCATCGACTCCGCCGCAAGCAAGCAATTTTGTGCCATGATGCCCGAGTCTACAGCGCCTATTAGCGTTAACTCGGTAAAATCAGCTTGAACATCTGGGTTGATACTGGCGTGGCGCTGGTAATCAATACAAAACACCAAAAACTCAGCCGCGCTTTCAACGTACCCTTGATTTCCGGCATATTGAGCTAATAGCGTACGTTTTTCTTTGTCGGTCACGCGGATAATTGAAACGACTTGCAACATGCTTGATGAGGACGCCGCAAGGCCGGCTTGAAGAATGGCATCTAATTGTTCGCTCTCAATCGGTTGTGAGGTGAATTTTCGAATTGAGCGGTGATTGAGAATTGTTTGAATCGTGCTGTTCATGGTGACTTAACATCCCCTGTTACGTGTAAAGGCTGAAGACTCACCTTAGCGACATTTGATGAGTCGGTAAACTATCTCAAAAGAAAAACAATGCTTGGCGCATAAGTGTGAAGGCGAATCGAGAATACACCACTCGTTCTGTTTGAGAGCGTATATACTGTTTTTAGAATCAATAATTTAAATGCAGTGGAAAATATGAAAGAACTCATTGTTCATACAGTTACGGTGTTTATGGGCTTCTTTGCCATCATGAACCCTATCGCCAATATTCCCATCTTTTTGAGTTTAACTGCTGATGAAGATAAAGAAACCATCCGTTCCATTGCGCTTCGCTCGGTTTTTATTGCATTTATTATCATCGCGATATTTTCTATTGCCGGTAAGTTAATTTTTGATTTGTTTGGTATCACGCTTTATGCATTGCGAATAACAGGCGGTATTTTGGTGTTTTTGATAGGTTTTAACATGCTTCAAGGTGATTCGACGCATCAGAAAACCAAAGAGAAGGCGTATTCACCAGCTCAGCAACGGGCGGCATTGAGTATTGCAGTGTCTCCACTGGCGATGCCAATATTAGCTGGGCCTGGAACGATTGCTACCGCGATGAACTTTGCGACAGCGGGTGGTTTCGATCAAACCATTATTACTATCGTTTCTTTCGCTGTCCTTTGTGTGATCACCTATGTACTGTTTTTATTTGGAGACAAATTGGTCAAAGCGGTTGGACCAAGTGCTCTAAATGTTGTGACTAAAATGATGGGCTTAATTCTAGCGGTTATTGGTACTCAAATGTTCATTGATGGCGCGGGCGAAGCCTATAAAACGGTTTTCTCCTAGATTTCTCTTAGACCTTGCCACCTTGGTTAAGCCCGCAATTACATTTCTAACGGGTACGGATTTTTTGAACTTTAGTTTTCATTTTCTAAGAGAGAAATAAATAGACTTCACCTATTTCAATAATAAGAATATTCAATTGTTGTGATTGCACGAATTTCATTACTCTTTTGGCAAGGAGAATGGGGGAAATATGGCAACAAAAGCAATTGTAGTAGAAGGTGGCGCGATGCGAGGCGTCTTCGCAAGCGGAGTGTTAGATGCGTTTTTAGAGCAGAGTTATAAACCGTTTGATTTTGCAATCGGTGTATCTGCTGGTGCATCAAATTTGATTGGGTATTTGACCGACTACCCGCATCGCAGTATTAACGTCATTACTAAGCTGGCCACAAGCAAACGCTTTTTTGACCCAACTCGCTTCGTTAAAGGTGGGGACCTCATCGATGTGAAGTGGCTGTTTGAAGAATCTAATCGCTTGTATCCCGTCGATGAAAATAAACTGTTTAATGGCGTTCCTTTTCTCGCAGCGACAACAAATGTAGATACAGGGCAGGCAGATTATTACCGCGTGACACGTGATAATTTTCACCATGCGATTGAAGCGACAACAGCATTACCGATTGCCTACAAGCATACCCCTTGTTTTTCTGGCGGTTGTTATACCGATGGTGGGGTCGCTGATTCTATCCCAGTGCGTGAGGCTTATCGTCGAGGGGCTCGCGACATAACCGTAGTACTCTCTCACCCACTGAATTATGCCAAAAAGCCAGTTAAGACCACATGGCTGATGAAGAAACTTTTTGCGGAGCACCCCAAAATGGCGGATGCGATGTTAAGACGTGCAGATAACTATAATCAATCATTAGAGTTTATTCGTAACCCTCCACCAGGAACACATGTTAGGGTGATTGCCCCACCAGATAATTTTCATGTTCAGCGCTTATCAATGCGACAATCCGTTTTACTAGAAGGGTATGAAATGGGACTGATTGAGGGGCGAGCGCATCTCACTAGTTTATCTGGTGTTCATGGTTTAGATCGGGAAAATTGTCATTTTTGCATTTGATTATAAAAGAGCCTCATAGTGAGGCTCTTTTGCGTAACGTTCAAAGGGTGATTTAGTTGACTTTATCCCAAGCCATCTCCCAGTGTGAACCTATTCCAGGCTCGTAATGATTTGCGCTTTCTTTCCACTGCATACAGTAACCAGAATATGGGAAAGGTTTACATTGATAAATGCCCCCGTC
The DNA here is from genome assembly GCF_033337665.1 of Vibrio sp. Vb2960. Taxonomy (NCBI): domain Bacteria; kingdom Pseudomonadati; phylum Pseudomonadota; class Gammaproteobacteria; order Vibrionales; family Vibrionaceae; genus Vibrio; species Vibrio sp. Vb2960. The sequence continues at coordinate 140,895 of NZ_JAWORD010000002.1, forward strand.
GCTGGCAAGCACTTTTGTGCCCGCAGTGTAGCTAGATAGTCCTTCAGGGAAGACAAAATCGTACTCACCAGATGGTGGTGGAGTAACTGACTCTTCTTTTAAGTGAAAGTCGAGTGTTTGCTGATCCACCAAGTTGCCATCTTTATCCTTAATACGTGTTACGAGCATATGGTGACCCGGCTCCGATTTACTTAAAGCGAGCGATATCGCTTCTACCGAGCCGTCTTTCATTTCGTTTGCCCAACTTGCAAGTGGTTCGCGATGGTGGTTGTAAACGGTGAGTTCTGCATTTAAATCGCCTTCAGCAGTTAGTGTCAGATCCAACGTTGTCGGTGTTGACTCAATGATATATTCGTCTGCTAAGCCATCTACTGTGAGTGAGTATTCTGGAACAGGAGTTTCAATGTTATAGCCGATCTCTACTCGCTTAAGGCCGCTATTTGCTTGCAGATACACCGGATTAGTACCATAAACAGGAGTGAATTTATCCTCTGCATACTGCCCAGCTTGCAGTTTTGCTTGTTCTTGGTTTAGCTTAGTCGCGAGTGCGTAAGACCAGTTTTTAGCTTGGCCTATTGCTGCATCGGTAATTTCTAGTTCAGTTCTATACGCCACGTTTTCACCTGCTTGATCAAATACGCGCGTATAAACCGAATCCCCAATATTTAAATCCATTGTAGGAATAATTTGACCGCCTTGCTTCCAATCTGGAATAACGGGACTGTCACCATCAAATTTCACATCGATCACGTTATAAAATGAGGCTGCAGTGTCGCCAACATCCCATACTGCCAGGATGACATGGTATCCCTCGCGAGTAGGCACATTACATTGATGGCTTACCTGTTTCGGGGGTTGAACCATATTGCCGTCGACGACACAGAAAGGAGTTAGATCAAAAGAGTCTCGTGATAGTGAAGCGTTTGGGTTCCAATCAGGCTTGGTGATGTAATATTTCCAGTCGCGCGTCACGTGGTTAGCGGTAAATGTCCATTCAAAAGTTTGTGTACCTGCTTGAATAGGGCGTTTTACCCAACGGTCGGCAGTTTGCTCATCAAGGGCAGCTGCTAAAGCGGTTTCGGCACTCGCTATTTTACCATCGCGAGGCCCTGTTTCGGGAAAGCCATCAGGGCCTTCAACGCTTTGCGGTTCATATTGAATCGCACCGCAGTTATTATTTTTTTCGTTAGTATCTGGCGTTGGATACTTACATAGTGCCGAGCGACTTGCAGCGACACCACCATTGGTTTCTGATACATAACCGTGAGCCGCAGCACCTGAGCTAATGCTTGCAAGTGCTAACGCGAGTACGGATTTGGTTGGAAATGATTTCATCACATGTCCTCTGTTATGGCTGACAAACTAGTGTCACACCCCGGCGCATGCTGAGCATAAAGCAACGCTACAGAAATTGGACTTCTGTAACACTGCGTCATGGTAACCCCGCTATCATGAGCATTCTTTTAGATTTTTAAATGCTGACAGACCGGAAGCTTTGCGTCCCACCCTTTCGAATGGTTTGCCGAAATGTGATTGAGCAGCCAAAATTTAGCTTAAGAATTTACATGTGGAAAAGTAAACGTCACTGACATGGAATCCTGTTCTCAAATTGAAAGATAACGATATCTTAACCTCGTCAATATTGTGCAGTGTCGTCTTGCAAGGTATTGATTTTAATTTTGTTTTTATCTTTTTTATAGTCATGGTGAATGAGTGGAGGTTTGTTGGGGATAAGTGGAAAGGAATCGTGCTAAGGGTGGAAGAAGTTCTGTCTAAAGGGCGGAGTGTACCGCCCTTTGAATGGTGTTATTTCGGCATGATGACAGTATCAATCACGTGAATGACACCGTTTTTAGCTTTCACATCGGTTGCAATGACATTTGCATCGTTAACCATGACTTTATCGCCCATGGTTTTAATCATCACATCTTGCCCCTGAACCGTAGTCGCTTTGTCTAGCTTAACAACATCGGCAGCCATCACTTTCCCTGGGACGACGTGATAAGTCAAAACAGTTACTAACTTGTCTTTGTTTTCCGGCATTAAGAGCATGTCGACTGTGCCGTCTGGCAGTTTTGCAAAAGCGTCATCCGTTGGTGCAAAAACAGTAAATGGGCCTTCCCCTTTGAGAGTGTCAACCAGGCCCGCTGCTTTCACCGCAGCAACAAGCGTATTGAAAGAGCCATTTTCAGCGGCAACGTCGACAATATCGGCTTTCATCATGCCATGCTCATGAGCCTTGACGGGCAGCATAAAAGATAACGTCGCCATCAGTGTCGCCGCGATAACTAAGATACGTTTGAACATAATGTGTTCCTTACTAGTTGAGGGTACAACGGGTTCCCTGGAGTGTGTTTGCATTTGTACGCATTGTGATTGAGAGATGATCATCGCGTCCTACTTTCTTTTGAGGGTCTAACATGTCGCGCAAGAATTCGTCTGCCTTCTTGTTTCACATCGGCTCGTTTCCGCCACGTCCATAAGCGCTCTCTTGCTGCCTTAGCTGCGTTGTCTGGTGTGATAATAGGTGCAAGGTAACGGCTATCTGGCTGCAACTGATACATGACAGCTTCCATCTGGGTCATTGTCCAAGGCTCGAATAAAAGAGGGGGAGGAACCATTTGCAATTCAGGTACCCACTTGTAGATGAACGTGCCGTCAGGATCATGTTCTTGGGCTTGCTTGATCGGATTATAAATACGGATTGTGTTAGTCCCGGTTACTCCTGCTTGCATTTGGAATTGTGGGTAATGAATTCCGGGCTCAAAGTCGAGAAACAGTTGCGCTAAATGCGTTACACCTACTCGCCAATTCATGTTCATGTGGTGAGTAAGAAAGCTAACCAGCATGGCACGCATGCGAAAGTTAATGTAACCAGTGTGGTGCAAACAGCGCATGCAGGCATCAATCAAAGGTACGCCAGTATGCCCGGATTTCCATGCTGCTAACTTTTCTTCATCGAAAGTACTACTTTGTTTAATCAATGGTTCGTAAGCCCGATTAACGCAGTAAAACTCCATGTCGTATTCCGATTCGAATTTTTGGATGAAGTGACAGTGCCAATGAAGCCGTGAAGACAATGCAATTAAGCTGCGACGAAACCCAGCGACTTGCCAGTGTTTCAAAAGGTATTGATAAACTTCACGCAAGGATATGTTACCCCAAGCGAGATATGGAGAAAGTCGAGTACAGGCTGTGCGTGAGGCTGTGGGACTAGAAATGCTTCGATAGTAATCACGACCTCGACGATGGAAAAAGTCCTCTAGTGTTTTCCAAGCGAGCCGGCTTCCTCCCGTTTGCATTCCTTTGCATTTTGATAGCCAGGATGATGGTGGCGAAAACGAACAGCCGAGAGCTTCTGCATCCAATGAATGCAATAAGTCGGTTTGGAGCTCAATAGGGCTTATTGAGGCTCTCATGACAGAGTCCCAATGTTTGTCCCAACCTTGCCGGTTTATTGCACCTCTGATTACAGCACCGTGTTCGAATTCAAACCAGTCGATGTTCTGCTCATACAGCCAAGCGGCAACTTGTCGGTCTCGTTCAAAGGTGCAGTTGAGTCCTATTTCTTGGTGAGAAAAAACAGCGTTGATTTGATATTGCGCTTGAATTGATTGGAAACATGCTAAGGCATCGTCAAACAGCACCGTGATTCGATGCCCATACGCTTTGAGCGTTTCATCCGTGTCTTGCAGTGATTGCCAAACAAATCGCCAGTGGCGCTCAGAATAGTGTGGGTTGTTCAATAGCAATGGTTCAACAATATACAAAAGCACAGTTGGGTGCTTTGTTGATAATGCTTGAGTTAGTGGTTGATGGTCAGTCAGCCTTAAATCTCGCTTTAACCACACGACATTGATTGTTTGCATCGGAATCCTCTTTGTTTCCGATGTTGTACGCAAGTAAACCGAAGAAATCTCATCCAATGATCGGTTTTATTCTACAAAACGTAGAGGTAACTTTCAGGGAGGTGACACATGGCAATACCATTGAGTAAGTTACAAAAATACTTCTATGTAGACAAATTGGTCATTCATTCGCTTGATCTCGCATTGTACCAGGCATCTGTCGTGATTGATGGAGAAGCGCAATTTATCACTGATGACAACGGTATCTTTTTGAGGGCTCATTCCCTGATCGAGATGCAAAAGAAGTGCAGGAATATCAAAGCAAATAAGCAGGTTCTAGTGCATCAAAGTGCTTATGATGAAATGGTGGGGCTACCCGAAGGCAAAAGAGACAATCAACTAGAGGTATTGGTGAGGGATACAAAATTGTATTGAAAGAGTATTGGTGCGTAGTAAAAGCGAGCCACCTTACGGCAGCTCGCTAAATATAAGGAGAGTTGGGCTTAGTCTTGTTTACGCTGCGCTTCTTTTTGCGCGTACTTAGCGGCACGTCGGGCTTCTCTTTGCTTGGCACTTTCACCACCAACATGCTGCTCGCCTCGCTGCTCTGCAAGAACAACTTGTTTTTCACGCTCGCGGAATCGAGCAATTTGTTCTTCTGAGTGTGTGCCGTGACATTTTGGACAGCTCACGCCTTGCTCGAACAATTCTGACTGTTTGTCTTCTTCAGTGATCGGTAGACGACAAGCGTTACATAAATCGTAATCTGCTTTTTCTAGCTGGTGGTTCACTGCAACACGACCGTCAAATACGTAACAATCGCCTTCCCACATGCTCTCTTCTTGAGGAACTTCTTCAAGATATTTAAGAATGCCGCCTTCTAGGTGGTAGACCTCATCAAAGCCCTGTTCTTTCATGTAAGCCGTTGATTTTTCGCAGCGGATACCACCGGTACAGAACATCGCAACTTTCTTGTGTTTTGCCGGGTCCATGTTTTCTTTTACATAGTCTGGGAATTCACGAAAGGTTTCAGTATTTGGGTTTACAGCGCCTTTGAATGTCCCGATCTCGATTTCGTAATCATTACGTGTATCGACAACAAACACTTCAGGATCAGCAATAAGATCGTTCCACTCTTGAGGTTTCACGTAAGTACCCACTACGTGGCGAGGGTCTATACCTTCAACACCTAATGTTACGATCTCTTTTTTCAGTTTCACTTTGGTGCGATTGAATGGCTGGGTCTCAGAATACGACTCTTTGTATACGGTGCCAGTCAAACGAGGTTCGTTGTTTAGCCACTCCAGTAGCGTATCAATACCTGCACGATCAGATGCAACAGTACCGTTGATACCTTCACTTGCCAGTAGTAATGTTCCGCGAATATGGTGTTTTTCCATCAACGCAAGTAATGGCTCGCGTAGCTCTTGATAGTTATTCAGCTCAACAAACTTGTACAGCGCACAAACTACATACTGACTCATGAGGTTTCCTTTAAAAATACAGGTGGTCAACGACCTTAAAATTTTAGCGGCACGAAGTATACCTGACTAAACTAGTCGGAAATACGGACAAATTATACGGATATTATGAGTAGGCGGGGCCTGGCGGTCTTTGATAGGGGGAGCCTGTCCGCAGGTGAAGCCGCTATGTGTTCAAATTATAAGCATTAATTATAGTGGGTTAGGTAGGTTGGAGCCGATACTTTTGGTTTAAATTTATGCTGTTATTCTCTTTTAGGCCCTTCAAAAAAGTTAGGCGCAAGAAGCACCAAGTAATCACCGGAGTCATTGACAAGGAAAGGACATGTCGCAGTTTTATACATGAGGTTGTGAGGGATAAAGGTTTAGGGACAAAGAGTGAATGACTGATCGCCATTGTTCATAAACCGCTATAAAACGCCTTTTCACCACATACTGAAAAGGCGTTTTTCTAACGTCTGCCGTGCTTATTTCAACGTAGCTGCGGTCTGTTTGCCCATGGCTATGAGCCTATCGAGAATACGTTCACCGTCGGCACGTAAACCGTTGTGCTCGTACTCATTGGTGATCCACGCTTTTGAATTTGGGATTAACGCGAGCGTCTCTCGGCTGATATCCATTTCAACAAACATATCATCGGCGTAAACGGCGCAACTGACAGGCACTTTGTTCTGAGCCAGTTGTGTTTGATCGTACAGCGCAGTCCAATCTTCTTTCGCTGCCAATATTTCTGCGGTGTCTTTTAGTGGTTTGAGGTTAACGTATTGGTCGAACATCCATGGGAAGACCATTTCCCCCGTAAAGTAAAATGGCTTGCCAGATTCATAATTAAACTCTGATCGGGTTTGGCGAACGCGGTGCGCACTCCAATTCGACGCGAAGCTTTGACAGTAAATCGATTCATGCAAAATGGCGTAGATCGGGTTGGTTTGGAAGTTTTGCTGCGCCAACATATCGTTTAAGAACTCATAACGAAGTTGTGGTTTGCCGTCCACTTCAATCAACGCGCTTTCTAGCCAATAGTAAGTTGGCAAGAAAGTATCACTCACACCAAAGTTGATGCCGATTTGTTGAAATTGCTCCACCGTGAAGCGTTGACCATTTGGTAGGTACTCTTCGTTTTCCAGCAAGTGATTCGCAATGTTTTGGCAAAGTTGTTGCGCATTGGGAAATTGTTGGAAGAACGCTTGGTTTTTCTCCATGGTGCGTTTGAAGGTGGCTTCATACACATCGTCGGCATGACGCGAGACAGATGGCACGCCACCTGTGATGTAGCTTTGTAGCAAGCTGTCTGGGAACAAAGACAAATAGGTGAGGGAGCAAAACCCACCAAAGCTTTGACCTAAGATCGCCCATTTTTCGACGCCAAATTGCTCACGAATGTATTCCGCATCACGAACAATGTTGTCTGCGCGGAAGTGGCTTAAGTAGTCTGCTTGTTGCTGCGGTGTGAAATGAGCCAGAGTCTGATGATTAATCACCGAACTATTGCCCGTACCGCGCTGGTCGAGGAGCAAAACTCGGTACTCTTGCAGCGCGCGTTTTACCCAGCCGTTATTGCCGTTTTGACGCGGAGAGGGAAAGCCAGGTCCGCCTTGAAAGTAAACCAACCAAGGTTTGGTCGATTCTTCATCGCCAACTAGGCAAACCGCACGGGCGAAGACTTCAATGGTGCCTTTGCTCGCGTCTTGGTAATCCAGAGGAACGGTAAAACTGTGGGGAGTGTAATGCAATCCTGCGTCGATAAATGATTGAGCGTTCATTGTTATCTTTATTTCCTTATTGAGGGGTAGCGCTACTTTACTGCGAATGGCGCGAAGAACCAATGCTATTTCCCAATTGCCTCTTCAGTTCCATACCTTGGTCAAATCAATGTAAGTTCAAGAAAATGAAACGATTAGCGACTGGTGCAACTGGTTGAGTGAGCTATGCTCAATAGAGTTGCGACAAAGTAAGAGCATGGAGGAAGTCGGATGAAAGTGTCACTGGCTCGATGGACAATTGTGACTTGTTTAATAAGCGTACCTACTTTTGCCGTTGTTACGCCCAATCCACCTCAGTTACAGGCAAAAGGCTACGTATTAATGGACTTTCAATCCGGTGCCATTATTGCCGAGCATAACGGACGAGCAGGCCTTGCTCCGGCGAGTTTAACCAAGTTGATGACCGCTTATGTAGTTGGACAAGAAATCAAAGCGGGGCGTTTGAAATGGGATGATGTTGTCACCGTGAGTGAAAACGCGTGGTCGGCCAAGTTTCCCGGTTCTTCTAAAATGTTCATCAAACCGAAAGATGAAATTAGTGTTGCGAACTTAATGCGCGGCGTGATCATCCAATCAGGAAATGACGCGTGCGTTGCACTGGCTGAGCATGTTGCAGGCAGTGAACGCGGCTTTGTCGCCTTGATGAATGGTTGGGCGGAGAAATTAGGACTGCAAGACACCTATTTTGTGAACTCCCATGGTCTTGATAGTGATGGCATCCAAACCTCACCAACCGATATGGCAAAACTCATGCAGTCGATCATCAGCGATGTTCCCGATGTGTATGCGCTATACAGCGAGAAAGTCTTCAAGTGGAACGACATTACGCAGTACAACCGCAATAAGTTGTTGTGGGACAATTCCATTGATGTCGACGGGGGCAAAACCGGCTACACCAGCAATGCCGGATACAGCTTGGTGAGCTCGGCCAAAGAAGGAAGAATGCGCCTTATCTCGGTGGTGATGGGCACGCCAAGTAAACAGGCTCGGATCAGCCAATCGAAGAATCTACTCAGCTATGGTTTTCGTTTTTATGACACCAAGCAAGTTGCTAAGCAAGGCCAAGTTGAGTCTAAAGTTCGCGTTTGGAAGGGAAATACCAATCAAGTTGAGGCGATCTTTGCTAAAGATGCCTATCTCACTCTGCCTCGTTCAATGACGGCTGGGCTTGATAAGAGTGTGGTGTTAAATGAACCGTTGATTGCGCCGATCGCGCAAGGAGATGAGATTGGTAAGGTCGTTTGGAAAAGCGATGACAGTACCGTGGCGAGTTATCCCTTGGTCAGCAGCCAAGCGGTAGAAGAGGGCTCGTGGTTCGCTCAGCTTTGGGACAGTCTGGTGCTGTGGGTGAAATCGTTCTTTAACTAGAATAAAAACGAGCAGAAGTGTCTTTCTGCATTTTTTTGTTGATGGCCGCCCTGCTATAACGCTGGGCGGTGTCTTATTTAACGGTTTATTCCGACAAGGTGATGATTGGTAAATCGTCCCAAATCTTACTTTCATCCGATGCGCCACCGGAGAAGTTCCAAGGGCCTTTGTCTTGCTCTAGCGGACGGTAAGTTGCCGAAAGGCCGTCTAAGTCCCAAGTCGTGATATAGAAGCGGATACCATCGAGCGAATCTGGGCGGCCTAGTGCATCGCTAGCAAAGTCCATTGAAATGGTGTTGTTGGCTTTGTCTACTGTCACTGTTGGTGCTGGCGTTACGGCTTCTCCCCATGTCGTCGCATTTGCTCCTTTGGTGTTGTAAATCGAGCTTTGCCAGCCAAAAACAACCGCATTGCGACTCCAGGTTCCGCTTGGCATAGAAGCGTTGATCTTCGGTAGCTCAGACAAGTTGGTTGCCGTTTCTTCCGGTAAATCCATAAAGATGGTGAAACCCACGTGGTCGAAGCCGTTTGGTGGTAACCAAGTGTCGGTGATCTTGTCCATGGTGAAGGTCAAACGTACGTTACTGCCAACGGTAAATACCTCAGCTTTGTTGATTGCGAGTTGGCTATTGTTTTTATCGAATGTTGGATCCGTTGGTAGCGAATAGTTACCGTTAGGACCGCCCATGCCATCTTGCGCATCACCCGCGTCATCAATAGTGTCGTTTGGCGTGTTTGACCAGCTTAAGTCCGACACAAAGTTAACATCTTCAATGCCAGCTTTTTTCTCAGTAGAATAAATCGCGAAGCGGTGTTGTTGTTCGCCAATTGCAAAGTGACGAGTCGACAGCGTGACACTAAACTGACCATCAGCGCCTGCAGTAATGGCTTGCGCTGTTTCTAAGTTACCATCGACGACAAGGTTCAACTTCTCGTTGGCGTTCGCACTACCCGCGATAACAATATCACCAGTGATGGTTTTTCCTTCCCAATCCTGCGCCAGTTGGATGTTGAGGTCTGGGGTATCTACCGATTGGGTATCGTTAGTTTTTGAGTAAATCACGGCAGATTTGGCTGGTAGCTCAAGGGTTACGTGACCGTTTTCATCTGCGATTAACTGCTCTGGAGCGTCTACCCAGTTCGACATGATTTGTTGTTTGAAGACGGTGCCACCAACTTGTTCTACATCGAGTTGGTTCATCAACATCGGCGAGTTGGATGTATTCATCACAACCAAGACTTCGTCGTTATCCAACGTTCGAGTAAAGGCGAACACGCCCGCGCCCGCTTTATCGCTGCCAATCACTTTTATTTCACCACGTGTCATGACTTTGTTTTCAGTGCGTAGCTTGGCAAGTTCTTGAATAAACAAGTACATCTCACTGTTTTGGTCGAACGAGTCTACGTAGTTGCCATCTTCACGGTACCCTCCGGCGAACATCGCATCGCGCGCCGCTGACATCGCCTGTTCTGTCCCTTGGTAAATCACAGGGATACCCGGCACAGCCATCATTGTGATCAGCGCTTGCTTCATATCATTGACACTGCCTTGTGATAGAAAACGTGGCATATCGTGGTTATCAATGAAGTTCGGCATGATGTATGGATTCGGGAACATCGCCATCATTTTTTCAAGACGGAAGCGTAGGTAATCGGTCGGTTGTCCTGCTGCAAACACGCGAGTCATGGTTGCTTGCAATGGGAAGTTCAACACCGAGGTTAACTGCTCCGGCGAGCCGCTTTCGCCGATGTAAGTCAGCATCTTCTCTTCGCCTTCTGTGTTGTAAGGCGTAGATGTTTCGAAGACTTCACCAAAGGTCAGGAAGTTGTCACGACCGGTATCAACCGCTTGCGTCATCACACCATCGTCGGCGTGTAGGAAGTCGTTCCAGAAATCGTGCTCAACAAACTTCACGGTATCGATACGGAAACCGTCAACGCCCACTTCGCGGATCCATTTTCGGTAGCTCTCTTTTAAATAAGCGCGTACTTCAGGATCGGACGTATTTAGATCATCCAGATCCGACAGTTGCCAGGTTTTTTCTTGGACGGGATCGTTGTGGTCGGTGATGCTTGGCGTCCAGTGGTAAATGCCAGTACCGTCTTCTTTACACTCATTCATGTTGAGCGGATAAGGCAGTTCTTGCCCTGCTGGCAGCGCATTTTCAATCAAACGGAAACCTTGGCAAGGTAGGCTAGGGTCGTAATAGTATGGGTCATCGTAAGTGAAGAAGTTACCTACGTGGTTGGTCACGATGTCTTGAATCAAGAACATATTACGAGCGTGCACTTCTCGCGCTAACGCTTGGTAGCTTTCCATGTCGCCAAAGTGTTCATCCACTTTTTGGAAATCGCGCGCCCAGTACCCGTGGTAGCCGCCGTAGTTTTGCTCTGCATCCCACCATTGGTTAGCAACTGGCGGAGTAATCCAGATCGATGTGGCACCGAGATCTTCGATGTAGCTTAACTTATCACTCACGCCAACGAGGTCGCCGCCGCTGAATTTTTTATCCGACGTCGGATCGAATTCGTTTTGCCCTTGATCATTGAGAGCGCTGTCGCCGTCGTTAAAACGGTCGATCATCAGGAAGTAAATGATTTGATCTTGCCAATCAGGAGATGCCACGTGGCTGCCTGTATCGATTGGTGTGGTTTCGTCGCTTCCACAGCCAGAGAGAGCAAGAGCGATCGCTAAAGGAAGTATTTTTATTTTATTCATTGGGTTAGGTAGAGTTTCAAACACAGTTTCTGCCTCCGTTATGCAGTAATGCAGAAACGATAAAGCAAAGGTTTGAAATTGAGAGTGTCATTTCACGCCAAAAAAGACGTGAAATGATGTCACGAAGAGACGATTTTGATCTGACCGACAGTTTTAATTGAGCGGTTGCACAATAGGATATTGTATCGGGTAATGCTCTTTCGCGAGCTCGTTGCCGGATTCATCATAAAGGCGGAAACGGCACTGCTTTGCAGTTTGAGTGAGCGATAATTGCAGCACCCAACAAGCATAATGTTGCGAGTGTTGGGTCAAGCGCATTGCGTGAGGTGTGGGGTCATCATCGGCGTAACAGTCAATCCTCACAACGTTTTCAAGTCGGCATGCCAGTTCGATAAAGAGCGTGTATTGCGCCCCAATATTAATAAGCTGCCGAGTCGGGACAATATATTCCGTTGCGCCAATTAAAAGCCCCTTAGAAACCACATAATCACGCTGGTGGTTATTCTCAATGTAACGTTCTCCATCGACTTCATAACACAGGCGAAAGGTAAGGGGATGCGCTACCGGAAGTTCGGTCGTTGCCCATAGCTCGGTACCATGACTTAAAAAACGCTCGAAGAAGGCGGGGTAGCGCCGCCATGCGCCATCACGGTCACGGCATTCTACCGAGACCACTTTTTCAAACGCAATATTGTCCACTTCCATCCAGATTTTGCCAACAGGTTGGTCGATGTGGTTATCGTCGAAGGTATTGGCTTTGGCGTAGTATAAGCGGATCGGTTGTTGATTTAGTTGAGTTCGGTTATCCAAACATTGTTGGCGATATTGCATGGGTGAAAACGGATACCAACGACGAAAAGTGCGGTGAAAGTTCGAAGGTTCTTCATAACCAAGTTGATAGGCGATTTGCTGCGTTGTGAGTTGGGTGTCGGCAAGCAAAGTGAGTGCTTGCTTTCTTTTAGCGAAATCAACGCATTGAGAGTAGCTCATTTGCTTTTCTTGCAGTCGACGTTGCAAGGTGCGTTTGGAGACGCCCAGTTGCCTTGCCGCTTGCTCTAACTTGAGCGCGTAATTACTGTTTTTGATGAACAAGGCGTTCAAAACACTCAGCAATTCTGGCTGTTCAATTGGTTGGTGAGAAAGCAGCAAATAAACATGTTTCACCAGTTCAAACACGCTTGAACTCGTTTTAGAATCTCGCGTTTCCTCTAGAAAAATATTGGCCGCGAGTGGATTGTTGGCGTGAACTTGTACCTGTATTGATTCGCTTAACTCAAGCATTTCCAACTGCATTTTGAGCAAGCCAAACACCGACTCCGCCCAATTTGGCATATCGCCCGTTCTACATTCGACTTGCAGATGGATTTGGGCATCACCATGTTGCAATGTGACGTACAAACGGCGGTCGAATAATGAGACACTTTTACTCCACCAAAGCAGCCCTTCTTGGAGGTTAGGCGCTTCTTTCAACATCATGCATTGCAAGGCCACCAACTTCTCAATGTGCCAATATTCGCCGGCAATTCGAAGGTGATTGTGACCGAGCTTTTTGCACAGAAAGGATGTAATAACGTTATCTTGAGGCAGCATGAGTTGAGTTTGGTTGCGAGCAAACATGCATTATTGCCGAAAAGATGAAGAAGTTCAGTGAGAACGCTCAAAGCCTTTCTTATCGTTTTATTTTCAAATTTATTTTGAAAATGTTTTTAATCGAAATCGGTTTTTCCCTTTATCTCATGAGGTTATGCTGTTACTCAGCTTAAACTCATTAATTGGAGAGCCTCATGGATATCGTACAAGCTGCAAAATCTCGTTACTCAACGAAAGTGTTTGACCCAACGCGCAAGCTATCTCAAGAAAAAATCGATGCAGTTAAAGAGCTGATTCGTTTTAGTCCATCGAGTGTGAACTCTCAACCTTGGCATTTCATTCTGGCAAGCACAGAAGAAGGCAAACAGCGCATCGCTAAAGCGGCGCAAGAGAACTACGCATTTAACGCAGCGAAGATTCTCAACGCTTCTCACGTATTGGTGTTTTGTGCGAAAACAGGCATTGATAACGACTACATTGAAGCGCTAATGGTGCAAGAAGAAAAAGATGGTCGATTCCCAACTGAAGAAGCGAAAGCGGCTGTACGCGGTGGTCGTAGCTACTTTGTGAACATGCACCGTTTTGATCTGAAAGATGCAAACCATTGGATGGAGAAACAAGTTTACCTCAACGTGGGTACGTTGCTGTTGGGTGCTTCGACGTTAGAAATCGATGCAGTACCAATTGAAGGGTTTGATCCAAAAGTGCTGGATGAAGAATTTGGCTTGCGTGAAAAAGGTTATACCAGTGTTGTGATCGTGCCGCTTGGCTACCACGCGGAAGATGACTTCAACGCGAAAACGCCAAAGTCTCGCTGGGACGCAGAAACCGTATTCACCGAGATCTAATTCGAGCTTACTTACAGGTGACGTAGAACCCCGTAATCAATATATAAATCGCAAAAGAGTGATAAAACGATGATCCACTTAGTCGCAGAAGTGAAAGCCTATCCAGATAGTAAGGATCAGGTGGTGAATTTGCTTGCTGGTTTACTAGAGCCAACTCGTAAAGAAGAAGGCTGTTGCCAATACGAGTTGTATCTCGACGAAAAAGTTGATGGCCTATTTATGTTCCAAGAAATCTGGGCATCGCAAGAGGCCTTGGATAAGCATTTGCAAAGCCCGCATATGGCGACGTTTCTTGAAACATTGGAAGAGAATGATTGGGTTGAATATACCCAGATTCGTCCTCTTCGATTTATCGCCTAATGACAGAAGGTTGCCAGCACGTTGGCGCGTTGCTGGCAGCATTTTTGTTGGATAAAGTCGCGGAAAGTCCGAATCGTTGGCGTCAATAATCGACGATCGGCACATACCATGTAGAGCGGCACTGGGCCGCAATCCCACTCTGGTAACACTCGCACCAATCTTCCCTCGATTAAGTCTCGGCTAATGTCCATCAATGATTTATTCGCAATGCCTTTGCCTTTTATCGCTAACCGGTGTGGCAAGTCACTATCGTTGCTCATCAAGTTACCGCTGACCACGATTTGTTCTTTCTCGCCGTCACGCGTGAGCGTCCATTTGTTGTAGACCGAATCCGCGACCATATAGCACAAGCAGTTGTGTTGCATTAAATCGGCAGGAGAGGTGAGTTCTGGATGTGTAGCTACGTACTCTGGCGATGCACATAAGATCCGTTCGTTTGCCCCACACAATGCCAACACGACCAGATTGGAGTCGGCCGGCTCGCCGTAGCGAATCGCAATATCGACAGGCTTGGTGTACATATCCGTCAAACTATCGGACAGCTCTAGTTTGATGGAAACATTTGGGTAGAGATCGATGAACTCATCCACCCAATCGAGCAACATATTGCGACCAAAATCGGAGGGCGCAGTAATGTGCAGTTGACCAGATAACTCGCCACGCGCACTTGAGATCTGATCCAACCCCTCTTGCAATGTTGCCAACGCTTGCGTGGTTTTGTCTAAAAACAGTTCGCCCTCTGAGGTTAAACGAAGGCTTCGGGTGGAACGCACAAACAACGGGAAACCGATTTGCCCTTCAAGACGCTTAATCGATGCGCTAATGGCGGCAGGTGTCATGTCCATGCTGTTAGCGGCTTTTGAAAAGCTGCCTTGGCGCGCGGTTTCGACAAAAATATTGAGGTCGTTGAGGGCTTTCATAATGAAAAGGGCTTTTAAGAAGTTTGGGCTACTATAGGGGAGAGTCGTAGGCCAATTCAAGGTTAAAACATTAGGTTGCACGGCGAGTTTGAGTTAGATTAGCGCGCAACTTCACTTTACCGGATCAATAGCATGAGCCAACAGCAGCCGAATAACCCACTTCACGGGTTGAGTTTAGAGAAAATCGTCACCCGACTAGTTGAACACTTTGGTTGGAATGGCATGTATGAGCGCGTTCGTGTGAACTGTTTCAAGAAAGATCCTTCAATCAAATCGTCGCTGAAGTTCCTGCGTAAAACGCAATGGGCGCGGGACAAAGTCGAAGCGCTGTACATCGAGACGTTCTGCTAACCGCTCTATGGTCTGCAGCAAGCGGTAAGTAGATTCTTAGTCTCGCTTTGGCTCGCTAGAATGACGCAGCTTTTCTTATCGCGTAGGTTGGAAGAGTCGCTCCACTGATACGTCCAAAGTGATTTTCCGGATGGTCACTTAGGCTTATCTGGAATCGCTTTTTTAGATGGTTTTGTAGAGGTCAGAGCCAAACTCGAACTGTTATTCTGAACCGAGAGGAACGAGCGTGATTCAGAATCTACCCTCAGATTGTATTGAGTTTATTCATGGCTCTATGGTCTGTAGCAAGCGGCAAGTAGATTCTTAGTCTCGCTTTGGCTCGCTAGAATGACGCAGCTTTTCTTATCGCGTAGGCTGGAAGAGTCGCTCTGCTGATGCGTCTAAAGCGAGATTCCGGATGGTCACATAGGTTTATCTGGAATCGCTTTTTTAGATGGTTTTGTAGAGGTCAGAGCCAAACTCGAACCGTCATTCTGAACCGCGAGGAACGAGCGTGATTCAGAATCTACCCTCAGATTGTATTAAGTTTATTCATGGCTCTATGGTCTGTAGCAAGCGGCAAGTAGATTCTTAGTCTCACTTTGGCTCGCTAGAATGACGCAGCTTTTCTTATCGGGTAGGCTGGAAGAGTCGCGCTGCTGATGCGTCTCAAGCGAGATTTCGGATGGTCACTTAGGCTTGTCTGGAATCGCTTTTTTAGATGGTTTTGTAGAGCTCAGAGCCAAACTCGAACCGTCATTCTGAACAGCGAGGAACGAGCGTGATTCAGAATCTACTCTCAGATTGTATTGAGTTTATTCATGGCTTTATGGTCTGCAGCAAGCGGTAAGTAGATTCTTACTCTCGCTATGGCTCGCTAGAATGACGCTAGTTTTCTTATCACGCGGGCTGGAATGGTACCTCAGCATCATTCCCGATAGCGATGAAGAAGCGCTGTCGGGAACCTCGCCTTTAATCTCTCGTTTCTTGCTACTCCAAATGATGCGTACTACCCACGGTTCCTTCCAAGTCTAAAATCGACTGGCGAACGTGATCTGGAATCGCAGCTTTAACGTTGTTCTTAAAATCAAACATCACACCAGTGGCGGTCGCGATGGTCGCAATTTTACCCCACTTCTTACTCAGCACTTGGTACTCCATCGTGATGCGATCTTCTTGCATGTCGATTACGCGAGAACCGACTAATAGCGTGTCTGGGTAAGTAACAGGCAATTTGTAGCGGCATTGAGTCTCGCTCAGTACTGGCCCAATTTGCGAGGTCTGCAGGTCGACCAGCAGGTTAATTTTGTTGAAGTAATCTAAACGTGCGGTCTCGAAGTAGCGAAAATAGACCACGTTATTAACGTGTTGCAGAGCATCCATTTCACCCCATGCGACTTTTATCTCTGTGATAACGGGAAAGTCCTTTAACAGTGTGTCCATTTTTATTGCTCCTTTTTCATCTGCTTTGCCACAAATTGCGACGCGACTTATCACTTTGAGCATTTATTCTAGATGTAATCATTTAATATGTAATAAAATTGTTTTTAAAATGTGAAATGAAATAGTGGTTTGATTATGTAAACCAGAAACTTTACATAATCGAGTTGAAGGCGTAAGTTTAACTAAGAGTAACCAGATAGGAGGTGTCTCATGATTGAACTCAAAGGTTTCAACCTCGCAAGAGTTGAGAAACGCATTGATTGGACAGGTGAGCTGTTCAGTTTGAGAATATCTGGCGCGCCTCTTTCCTTTAAAGCTGGCCAATTCACCAAGCTTGCTTTGCTTGATGATGAAGGTAAGCCGATCAGCCGTGCTTACTCTGTGGTTAATGCGCCAAGCGAGCAATTCGATTGGTTGGAATTTCTAATAGTAGCCGACCCTCAAGGACAACTTTCTCCACGGCTCCAAAAGCTTAAATCTGGTGATAGCATTTATGTCGGTGCCACCGCACATGGCGATTTAATCCATGACTCTATTCCTAAACAGGCTCATGACCTGTGGCTGCTATCTACAGGTACGGGGATTGGACCGTTTTTGTCGCTGCTGGATGATATAAACCTACCGCCTCACAATGAGCGCATTGTGCTGGTTCATGCTGTTCGTTTCGAAAAAGATCTGGTTTATAAATACCTAATTGAACAGCTTCAGCAACGATATGAAGGCAGATTAAAGTATATACCGATAGTCAGCAGGGAAGTGGTTGATGGTAAATTACAAGGCCGAATTCCTGAACTCATCGAATCGGGTTTACTGTCCAACGCCGCTGATGCGCCATTCTCAGCTCAGCGTAGCTTTGTCATGATGTGTGGGAATCCACAAATGATCAAAGATACCGTGCCCGTCTTACAAGAGCTAGGCTTGGAAAAGTATCGCCATCAAACCGGGGGAAATATCATTTACGAACGTTACTGGTAGCGTTTTGTTAAATTGATACGGTTATGCTCAAGATGTAATGATTACTTTTGAGATACGACCGCGATTTAGTATGTTCTTAGTTGAATATTATATTGGCAATACCTAAACTGCGCTCACCATTGCGCGTCTGTACACTCAGTCATTCTCGCTTAACCAATTACATTGAGGTGACTGAAGTCCATGTATGCTTTTATCGCGAGCAAGCAACAGAGAATCATTGCTGGTTTTATCGACCTGCTCTTTACGATGGTGGTCGTGTTAATAATTGCATTGAGTATTAACTCTTTTCTTAACGACTTTCAGCTCTCTTTAGCAGATAACCTCACGCTTGTTCGTGAAACTCAGGCGTTTTACTTGCTTTCTTTACCAACGGTTTTAATGATCAACTGGAATGCATTGAGTCATGGGCAAACCATTGGTATGCGCATGATTGGTATTAAAGTTGTAATGAAAAATGATAGTAAGGCAACGAAAGTTACAGCAGGGTTAAGGCTTGTTATTAGCTACTTACTGGAGATGCTCATTCCGGGGATCCCGTTGGTAAATTTGGCATTGTTGTTCTTTCATCCGGAGCGACGTTTGTTGCATGACTTGATCGCCAATACTAAAGTTGTCCAAGTTTCCTAATTTTTTGATCGAAAAAGCCACGTGAAGTGGCTTTTTAATATCGATAAAGTTAACCAGATTTACTGTTGATTAACATATTTCTTAAAGCGAGCTTTGGTTTCTGCGTCTGCTTTTTGGTACCAGAAGTGCAGCATCTCTTCAGCTGTCGAATCCGCTTTAACCGCAGTTGCTCTCACTTGCTTCATATCCGCAGGAACCTTTGCAGGAAGCGTGACTGGCTGCATGGTCGCTGCGCCAGCAAAAGCCACGGCTGCTGCACCGCCAGCTTGGTTATAATCTTCGATTTCACGTACGTAATCACGACCGATTTGCATACCCGGTTTGAGCAACTTGTCTTGGTCAACCGCGATTGCGTTGCCAGAATCATCAACCAGTTTCCAATCTAAGTCTTTGATCTTCTCTTCCGCATCACGTAGGTTGCGGTATTCTGGCATTTGTAGAGTGAGTTCGGCATTGGTCGCGTCAAATCGTGTAACGATAACATCGCTTTCAACACTTAAACGGTCATTACCTTGGTTGAAGTAAGGGGCGAAACGAAATACGACTTGGTTAAGGCCATCAGGTAACGTCAGTGTTCTCTCAGAGGCGAAAAAACCACCCGAAAGATCTGCTTTTTCACCGTTAGCCGCTAATACTGAAACGTTGTCAGGAACACTCACGGTTACATCTGCGAATGCCATGCCACTCATTGCGAGAGCAAGCGCACAAGTTAAAGGCTTGATCAATTTCATTGTTTTTATCCTAAGCAAATTAGTGGTCATCGAGAGTGCATCGTTCATTGCCCGATTGCAACTCCCAAGTGTAATAAGTATGAAAATTTAACAAGAACGTCATTTTTATCGCATTTATTACGACGAAACTGTGATCCAAATAGAATCAAACCGCTGAAATTCAGCGGTTTGATTCTATAAGTTATAGATTAAATTTCTTTCTAACTTATTGATTTATTATATGCCTGCACCATGTCCAGGTTCTGATTGGTCATCAGAAGCGTCTTGTTGTTCTGCCATTTCTTCTTGCTGTTGTGCTTTCTCAATGCTCAACCACCAAACAAATAACTCATACCAAATTGCTAGGATAACGGCACCTAAGAACAGACCAACGATGCCGTAGAAAAGCATACCACCGATGGCACCGAGCAGAATCACAGGCATTGGCACGTCGACGCCACGTCCCATCAACATTGGTTTGAACAGGTTTTCAGAAAGAGCCGCAACTACGACCCAAACAGTAAACATGGTTGCTGTTGAGGTGTCTTGGGTCATGTACATGAAGCCAATCACAGGTAGCACAGCGAGCAACGCCGGGAGCTGAGCGATACATAAGATCATTAGAAGCAGTGTGAGTAAACCTGCTGCCGGAACGCCAAATACGAAGAAACCAGCACCGATCAACAGTGCTTGAATCGCCGCTACACCGACTACGCCAAGCAGTACGCTTTTAATTGTCGCTGCGATAAGCGTGGTCCAGCTTTTTGCGTTTTCACCTGCGGTTCGAATCGCGATGGTTCTTAAGCCTGATGCCGCAGATTCAGAGTACGTCATGAAACCTGCTGCAATCGCAAGTGACAAGATTGAAAGCAGTAAACTTCCCAATACGCCCCCCAGTGTACCCAGTAAAGATGTGAGTCCTGCCTTTATTTGTGGCATAAAGGTTTGAATAGCTTGTTCAAGATTAGTAGCGAATAGGGTCCACACTTCGTAGAGCTTATCACCCACGATAGGCCAATCCGCTACGGAAGGTTTTGGCCCTGGTATTTTCACTTGTCCATTTTGTAGTACTTCAAGCGCGTGCGTTGCACCATCCACAATGGAGCCTGATACCATAACAAGTGGCGTGACAAGGAGGGCAATACCAAGTAAAGCAATGGTTGTGGCTGCCAAGCCTCTACGACCACCATATACACGCTGCAATTTTTGGGTAAGCGGCATTAAAGCGACGGCTATAATAGCGCCCCAAATAACCGGAAGGATGAAGGGTTTGATGATGTCGTACGTAAACATCAGCAAGACAAAGATCAAGCCAATGCGTATTGCCGATTCCACCATATTACTGATGAAAAGCTTACTGTCGATTTTTACCGATTGTTTATCCATTTTTGTTTACCTGATGATCAATGTTAGAACTGACGAGACTTGAAACAACAATCGCCATATAAAAAACACCTGTGATGGCCTCTAAATACACCACGACTTGAGCCAGTGGTGTTAGAGGACTAATGTCGCCATAACCGAGCGTGGTTAAGGTAACGAAACTGAAATACGCTGCATTGGAGAAGTTCTGCCCCCAAGAAATCGCTTCCATACCGGTAAAGGCTTCAGGCGAAAACTCAAGCAGAATGAGGTAGGCAATCGCCCACATCAGACCAAGTAGCAAGAAAAGCGCTACCGAGCCAATGACTTTGTTGCTGTTGACATGGCCGGTGAAAAGAATCTGTCTCGCGATGGATTTAAAAGTGCCGAAAAAGAACGCAAAGGTGAGGGCAAGCATCACCACATTCATCTCTCTGATGTCGAAAACGGTCTTGATCACAATCACAAGAACCCAAACACCAAACAGGCTGTAGAGGAAACGAGACCAGGTTTTGTCAAAGCGAAGGCTCGCAAAACAGACGATAAACGTCAGAACCGTGAAAGCCTGAAGTATGTGTTCAATCGTCCCTTCACCTACGACTTGTGCCATCGCACTCCCTAGCAACAAAATCACTAGTGCTAAGGTTAGATAGAAGAAGTTGTTTTCTTCATTAATATTTTTGAGGTTTTTACCAATGACCATGGCTCTTCTCACTTAGTTATTGTTCACTTTCTGCGGATGACTCTTTCATCACCATGATGGACGCAGAAAGCCCGAATCGAAGATCAATATCTTCAGGAAGTTCTTGTAGGGAGATTCGCACCGGAATACGTTGTGCTAGGCGAATCCACTGAAAAACAGGGTTTACGTTTGGAAGAAGGTTGTAGCCGACCGTACCGTCTTTGGGCGCAATCCCCCAACCAATCGAGTCAACCGTCGCGTCAATTGGCGTGTCTGGGTGAGACATCAAAGTGACACGCGCTTGGCTGCCAGGTTCGATTTGCGCAAGTTGGTTTTCACGGAAGAAACCAAATACCCAAAAGCTGTTTTTGTCGATCAGTGCGAGCAGTGGTTGGTTTGCGACCGCTTGCGTACCGTTTCTAATATCGAGGTTAGATACAAAACCATCGACGGTCGCATAAACTTTGGTAAAGCTGAGATTAAGGCGTGCTGATTTTAGTTGCTCTTCTGCAGATTTGATTTGCAGTAGCGACTCTTCGTAAGCGATTTCACGACGAATCAGATCCTTGTGAGAAACCGCGCCACGGTCTTTGGCACGAATGTCTTTTAAGCGGTCATATTCGATTTTTTTACCGCGAGAGCTAACAATGGAGCGCTCCAGTGCTACTTCGGCTTGAGATAACCCAACCTGGTAAGTCGCAGGGTCGATTTCAAACAGTAAATCCCCCGTTTTTACTTCTTGGTTGTCTTGCACCGCGACATTTACAATTGGGCCTGATACGCGAGGAGCCACTTTGATGACGTTAGCACGCACTTGCCCATCTCGTGTCCATGGGTTATTAAAGTATTCCTCAAACTTTTGATAGCCGAGCCAAGCTGCGCCACCAAGAATGACAAGATTGAGTGCGATTACGAATAGTTTTTTCATCTTGTTTGGCACCTAAAATTGAATATAAAAGCTGTCGATGGCCACCACATAACCGACCATGATGGCAATAAACGTCAGAGACGGAAAAGCGATGAAGCGAGACAAACGTGTCTTGTTCAATATCATCACCGTTATCCACGTGGCCGTGACGGCGAGAAAGAGCACGAGTAGCGTAGGAGAAAAGTAAACGTCTCCCCAAGAGAGTTCATGAGGCATTACCGATCCTCCGTTTTGTTTTCATCACTGGTCTCAGCCGGAGTTTCGAGTCGCAAAGGCGGCAATACGCGGTTTTCTTCATTTAAATAACTTCCCCAGTCAGTGCGCTCTGTCATCTGCGTGGCAATCGATTCATTGATGAAAGGTTTGCCTGTTTGGGTTTGCCAGCCTCCACCGAGGGCTTTGTAGAGCGCGACAACTTGGTTCGCAACATTACCTTTGATCGTTGCGTAGCTGTCTTCTGCGCGGGTCATTTTTTCTACCGAGTTAAGCAGACGTTCGAATGAAATTTGTCCGTTTTCGTACTGTGTCATGGATATGTTGAACGCACGAATGGAAGAGTTGACCGATTGCAAGCGTAAATCTTTTTGCTGCAAATACAGGTCATATGCTTCGATTGCATTGGTGACTTCATTAACGGCTTGCAGTACCTTTTTGTTGTAGTTCGTCAGCGTTTCTTGGAAGCGAGCATCTTCGAAACGAATGTTATTTTTCACGCGTCCGTATTGGAAAATGTTCCAACTGAACGTTGGGCCAACCACCATGGTGAGCGAATCGCTAAAACTGAAACTGCTGCCATCGGGAACCGTACTGTCGATACCGATGGAACCGAACAACGAAAAGCTTGGGTACAGAGCGGTTTCTGCCACGCCAATCTGCGCACTTTGCGCGCGAGCTTGCATCTCAGAGACTTGCAAATCCGGACGTCGCATCACTAAGTTAGCATCCACTTGCGTATCCAAAAGCGGTGGACGTGGCACAATGGAGCGCTCGTCGGTGCCCGATAGCGCCGATTTTCTGCCCGTTGATTTGAACTGGGCTTCGTACTCAGCGATTTGCTTGTGCATCCCATCCGACTGTAGCAGTCCATCTACTTCTTCTGGTAACAGACCCAGTAGCAAAGCCAACACAGTACGTGATTGCTTCATTGCCACTTCGAGGCTCGGTAGCGCTGCTTTGGTGGTGTAGAGTTGGTTTTTAGCTTGTTGAACGTCCAATTCTGTAACGTTGCCAGAGTCGAACTGCACCTGTGTAATGCGGACGACACGCTCTTGAATCTCTATGTTGCGGCGAGACAGCAAAATACGTTCTTGGAATGTGCGATAGTTGATGTAATTGCGCGCCACTTCGGCGGTTATGGTGACCATGATGTCGTGATACGATGCGATGGATGCGTAGTAACCCGCTTCTGCCGACTCAATACCGCGAGCATACTTGCCCCAAACATCCATTTCCCAAGCAGCATCAAACGACAAAGTGGCGTTATTGACGCCCTGATCATTTACGTAGGCACGCGCTAGGTTTCCTGACACGGTTTGAACTTGTGGGTATTGCAAGCCAGTCGAAATACCAAGCAATGAACGTGCTTGGACAATTCGTAGCCCTGCGGCTTCTAAATCGAGGTTTTGTTTGCTCGCCAACTCAACCAGCTGATTAAGAGTCGAGTCATTAAATTGCTGCCACCATTGTTGTAGCTGTTGCTCTGATTGCTGCGTATCTTTGGCTGCTTTTTGCACCGACCAGTCACTTGGCAGTGGCGCCTGCTTTGGATGAACATAATCTGGTCCTACCGTGGTACACGCACTGAGTCCGAGCAAAGAAAGTATGGCGAGGCTTGGTTTGGTTAGTTTTGGAAGCATCATATCCCCACCTTTAAAAACGCTTCTGTTGTAAGTTCACCCAATCGATATCCTCGTAGGTTTGCTTGCAATGCTTGATTGCTTCGAACACGTTCCGTTTTAAATTCAGCAAGATATAAAAACCGGCTATCTCTGAATAAGCGTAGTCAGATAAATCCAACTCACTAAAAAAATCTTCCAGTTTATCTTCGAATGTTTGGTAATCCTGACTGTATTGGTCGAATACGGAGTCGAGTTCTTGTGTTGCTTGATGGCTGGCTAAAGCGCCTGCCATCAAAGGAATGATGGAATCGCGGTGTTGTTGACGAAGCTGAGTAATCAGCGGATTGGCCATCAACTTTTTCTCGGCGGCCATTAAGATGTTGATGTGATTACTGAGTACATCACACGCTTTGCTAAACGCGCCAATCGCTTCTGGCGTGGTTTTATCAAAGTGTTTGTGGTTGATTTTCGAACCCCAGACTTTGAGCTTTTTCGATGAGACATTGAGCGTCACCAAGTGCAAGGCCCGTTTGAGCGGCGTAATAACCGAGCTGGACTGCTGTTGATAGGTAGTGAACAGCTCTCGGGTATGTCGGAAGTAGCGTTCTTTTATGGTCAAAAAGAGGTGTTCTGGTCGTGAGCTAAACGGGAAGTAGTGCGCGAAAATAATCATGAACACCACCATGTAGAACAACAGCATGATCGTCATGAGGATCCCGAAGTGATAAAACATGTTGTTGTCTAAACCAAGAACAAGCAAGCCAATCATATAGAAAATCGTCACTGGCCCGTTAAACAGATAAAAGCCGATAAAGGTGTAGATAAAGATGAACAGGCCAAGTTCTAACCCGAGATCCAATTGCGGAAGGATGAAGACGTAAGAAGGCACCGCGAACAAGAAGCCGAAAGTGAACAGCACAAGCAACAAAATTGGGTGCACAGGCACGAACGACAGCAAAGACATAAACATGGTCGAGAAGACCACGAATGAGTAGCCGCCTGGTGGATTGAAGTAAATCCAAATCAGTCCTGCAACCCAATAGGTAACAAAGGTTTTGACCGCAGTTTTAAAGTTTTCTGCGTCCCACCATAGAAACTTGCCTTTCGGTTTCGGCAGTGGCACGTCAAAGGAGACGTTGTTCGTCACAGAGTCAATACAGCTAATGCTCTCAGCTAAACGTGACAAGTTTTGATGCATCAGTTCCAATAGGTGACCAAGCGTAAGCGCAGAGCCTTTCTCTAGGTGCGCTGCGTCTTCTAGCAACGCTTGGTTGTATTTGACTTTGAATTCCTGAGCACGATAAGCGGGTTCTTTTTCGTCCCAGACTTGTTGGCAGGTATCAAATAGCGCGTCAATTTCCGCCACGGCTTGATCAAAGTTGCTGATGCTTTCACGGTCTTGCTGGTGGCTAAAGTGGCTGTGCGCCGCGACGGTCAATTGTTGCGTTACCTGCTTGTTCAAATGAACTGCCAAGCGCCACTCTTTCATGTAGGCCGACACGTCACTGCATTCCACACTGACCGTAGCAAAGCGCTGTTCGAGCGCATTTTGAGCGGCAAACATCTGTTCGATGAGAGTGTCCACGCTAGGTTGTGGCTGTTCCGCTTCTGGATTTTCTTCTCCGCCTTCTTGAGGAGAGATTTGCCCTGCCGATTTTTGCTCGAAATTTTGCAAGATAGCGGTGAACAACGCGCGTTGTACTTGGTTGAGTTGTTCGATGAGCTGTCTTAGGTTTTGTTCTGTTTTGGTCGGGAATAAGAAAGTCCCCACGAGTGTGTAAACCACCACCCCAAACACCGTCATATAGGCGCGGTCAACGCCATAAAGGAACGCACCTTCTGCGTCACCGCCATTGGACATCATCAGTGTCATCACGCCGGTCAGCATGAGTAGCGTTGGATCTTTTTGATAGGCATTACGGAAGTAAAAAATGAATGAGACCACAACCGACACGCTCAGCATGTACAGCAAGCGGTCTTGAGCAAACAACCCCACCACTAACAAGCCAACCACGGCACCAACCAATGTACCTAACACGCGTAAGGTACCTTTGGCGAGGGATTCACGACGACTGCCTGTGGATGCAATCAGCATCACTGTGGTTGCGGCCGTCGATGCTTGCGGCCAACCCATGGCAAACGGGATCAGATAAGCCAGAGTCAGGCTAAGCGATACTTTAATAGCGAATTTTATTTTGTCGTTCATAGTGTCAAAGTTTGCTCAGGCTTATCGTTATAAGTTGATGAATTTCTTATATGAATAATCAGAATCTTGTTCTGAATAAATTCGGGGGGCGGAATATAGCGGGTGAAAAAGTGTGCTTTGTAAACCCTTTGTCAAAACAAAAAGTGCGTATTTGGCTTGATCTCGTGCTAGCCCTTGGCGTTATTGGTGAAACGCCTAAAACGAGCAAATTCGCGATCTGTGATGATTCTCACTTTTGAAACAAAATCGCTGCATTGTGTGAGCCAATCCTCACCTTATATTCTTCGCCTGGTACCAAAGCAGACCACTTGTAGCATCTGCAATGAGCTTTACTGCTTTAAAAAGCATAGATGATGAATGGGTATTTGAGAGGGAAAGTTATTACTTTTTATCGGCTTGCCGATTGTTCGTTTGTTTTTTTGGATCGAGATAAAAAAACCAAAGCGATCCCACCAAGAATGATGCCGCTGGTTAAAAGAGTATGCAGTGAAAGAGGCTCGTGGAGTACGATGCTGCCGAGTAGTAAAGCAATGGCTGGCACGGAAAGTTGGCTGACGGCGGCTTGAAGTAAAGAGAGCTTACGCATGACTTGGTACCAAAGTGTGTAACCAAGGCCAGAGGCAATGGCACCAGATGCGATAGCGAGCAACACTCCGCTCAAAGAAAGTTGGATTGAGGACAAGATTAATGGCGAAAGGAGCACGCCAATTATTGATGCTGCGATGAATCCCCACGTGATTCCACTACTTGGAGAAGGCGCTTGTTTGCCGAGCGCAGTAAACGCAGCCCAGCAAACGCCAGAAATTAACATGAGAAGTGCAGAACTGATATCGGGGCGAGTGGCAGATGGCAACATTAACCAAACAAAGCCAACAATCGAAAGGCCGATACCGATGACTTCGAGAAACTGAAAGCGCTCGCCTTGCCACCAATAGATCGCCAGTAATGTAAGTTGCACGGCACCAAACAAAAGCAAAGCACCAGTTCCTGTCGCCAGTTGTAAGTACGCGAAAGAGAAAAGGGCAGCGTAACCAAATAACGCCACGCCAGCAAAAAAGCGAAAGCGAGAAGTTGGCCGATCGGTTTTCCACTGACCTCTCACGACAAGCATTGCGATTAAGATAACAGCGCCGGATATCAATCGAACGAGCGTGAAGCTTCCTGCATCAATTAACCCTTCTGCCAAGGCAAGTCGGCACAATAATGAATTAGCAGCGAACGCCAGCATTGCAATAGCAGTGAGTAAAAAGGTCGACATCCTTGATCCTTAGCGTGTAAATGAACAGCTAGTGTAGATCCAAAAGAACATTTTTATTAGTTGATAAAGTGATTAGTTATAGCTATCAGAGCAAGAAAGTCATTAAAAATAACCAGATAAAACCTGACCTTAGCCTGAGTCTTACTGTGGTTGGGAAGGTTGTTTGTACAATGACTTAATGGTGTTTTTCAACCATAGCAATTTGGGATTGTACGCATTGCGTTTATGCCAAATCATGGTAAATGGAATCAGTAACTTGTCTTGTTGAGCTTGGTCTAATGGAATTGGCAAGCACACCAAATCGAGATGCAGCTTTTCTGTGTAACTTTTGCAATAGTGCGGCGCGGTGGTGATCATGTCATGCGTCGGCTGCGCTGCCATAAAAAGGGATTGCTCAAAGTTGGACATCGTCAGCCCGATAGAGCGCTGTAGCCCTAGTTCCGTTAATACTTCATCCAACGCCCAAGTTTCACTTTTTTCCCAAACAATATTGATGTGTTGGTAGCTCAGAAAGGTCTCGAGATTCCACTCTTGCTGTAATGCCGGATGATCTTTATGCAAATACACCATCGGCAGGTCATAAAATAGAATCTCAAAATCCAAGAAATACGGCAGAAGATCCAACGACTCTTTCGATCTAGGGTGACTTTCTCGGCCGGTAAAACCGATATCTGCCTCGCCTCGAATGATGGCGTCGAGTGAATCGTAATCCCAGTTACTGGTTTTTACTTTCGCTTCAGGGTATCGCTGATGGATAGCGACGATGAGTCTGTCCAGCACCGTGAGCACTAATGGCGACTCAATCGTGATATCAAAACGCACTCCTTTAGGCGTAATATCGCTGCGTTTTTCTGCAATCTGGCAGCCAATTTGCAGCCATTCTGCAAGATCTTGCTCCATGCTTTGCGCCAAGGGCGTTGGCGTAAGACCTTTAGGTGTTTTGACAAACAAAGGATCATCGAACCAATGACGAAGTTTGTTGAGCGACTTACTTACGGTAGAGGGCGTAACGTTCAGCTTTTTCGAGGCTTTCGAGACGCTTTGCTCTTGCAACAATAATTGCAGAGTGAACAGTAAGTTTAAATCAAGTCGCGCTAGGGATTTCTTCATAATGGGTATCGTGAACAGGCTTTGGAATCAATAGTATTAGAGCAAGGCTGATTACGCTACCTAACACTAAGATAAACACCAACATATTCAGTGCACTAACGCCGATGAAACCCATAAACCAAATATAGAACGCGGAACTACAAACTTGAGCAATGCCCAGTATTGAGCTCGCCACGCCAGCTTGTTGAGAGAATGGGCTGAGCGCTTGGCTCATGGCCACGCCAAAGCCACAAGCGAAGCCAGCGCAAATCAGCCCAAGTCCGAACACATAGTAAAAAGGTTGTCCATCATGGAAATGGGCTGCACTGAGCACGATGGCTGAACAAACGAGCAATACTTGAGAGGTTATCATTAAGGTTCGCTGTTTAAAAATCCCCAATACCAATGGTGCCGAGAACGAAATCAACATACTGATCGTCGCAGTACCAGCCATGATGGAAGAATAGCCACCGCGATCAAAACCAAGCATGCTCATCACGACAATTGGTGAAGCGTTAACAAAAGTCAGAATGGTGGTCACTCCAAGTGCAGTAATGATCAGCCTACTGATAAAAAATCGCTCGAAGAAAGTCTCTTGATGGCTCTCTGGCGCTGTCTGTTCTTCACCTTGTTGGCTGGGTAGTGATTCCTTGAGAACAAAAATGGCCAATACACTGACGAGAATGCCCATTCCTGCCATTGTGGTAAACAAACTCGGCCAAGGAAATTTCAGCATAATCAAGTGACCAATCACGGGTGCGATCACTGGAATGATACAGGTGATGCCATTGAGCATCGACAATACTTTCGCGCGGCGTTCATCGTCTAACGTGTCGCGTAAAATCGCGAATGCGACGACATAGCAAGATCCAGCCCCGATGCCTTGGCAAAAGCGAGCAATCAAGAAAGTGTTTGGTTGCTCAGCCATCCCGCCGAGAAAAGACGCGAGCACGAAGATCATCGCGCCGACGACGGCAACAGGCTTTCGTCCCACAGAGTCTGCAATTTTCCCCGCGAATAACATGGTGGTAGCCATGCCAGCTAAATAGATCGAAAACGCAATATGCAACTGAGATTCACTGGCGTTGAGATCTGACGCAATTTGAGGCAAACCAACAAGATACAAATCAATGGCAGTAGGGTAGAGTAAAACGAGTGCAAAACTACAAAGTAAAAAACGGGACATGGAAACCTCTCTATCGAATGGCGAGGATAATAGAGTGCTAAACGTTTGCCTGCGAGTGGGAAATACGACACTAGGTATTTCTATTTACGACATACCCTGTATGAATTGAGCATAAAAACAACAAGGAAGATTATGATTACCATTGAAAAGTATTCGCCTGAGCGACATGAACAAACTTGCGAACTTAGCGTGCTAGAAGAGCAATCGCAGTTTACGGTCGCGGATGTGGGTGAAATGCTTACGCGTCTTGAACCTACAGAGCTTCCGCATCTGATTCTGGCGGACGATGACGTGGTTGGCTTTTTTCTATTTGATGCTGCTTACAGCGAGAAATACGATTTTTGCCCGAAAAACAGTTTAGGCGTGCGTGCTTTGCTGGTGGATCACCGTCATCAAGGCAAAGGCATCGCCAAGCGAGCCATTCAACAGTTTGCCGATTTCGCCAAACGCCATTATCCCGAGTTTGATGCGCTTTATCTCACCGTGAATTGCCGCAACATACCCGCTTATCAGTGCTATTTAAAATCAGGGTTTGAAGATACCAATGAGCTTTACCACGGCGGCCCCGTTGGACCGCAACACATTATGAGACAGCCGCTTTAAGTTCGCTGTTGGGTAAGTGTTTGCATATGGCATTCAAACTTTTAACTACACAACATTTTAAGATACCAGTGTCATATATACTTTAAGTGTTTAAATGAACAATATGATGGAGTGTATTATGGATTTTATAGAACGAGTTCAAGCTCTTTCCAAAAAAATTCCCCAAGTATCAGCGAGTTTAGCTACAGAAGAAGCAACAAAAAACGCATTAGTAATGCCATTTTTGCACTCTGTATTAGGTTATGATGTCTTTAATCCAAATGAGGTTATCCCTGAGTTTACTGCTGACATTGCTACGAAGAAGGGAGAAAAAGTAGATTACGCGCTCATTAAAGATGGGGTTGTACAAATTCTTATCGAGTGTAAAAAATTTGGTGAGCCATTGGCCACTAAACATGCTAATCAATTGTTTCGGTATTTTTCAGTAACCAATGCACGTATTGCGATTTTAACTAATGGATCTGAATATCAGTTTTTTACGGACTTAGACGCTCCAAATAAAATGGATGAAAAGCCGTTTTTGACTTTGGATCTTGCCAATCTTGATGAGCACGTAATTCCCGAAGTGAAAAAGCTTACCAAGTCTTCTTTTGATGTTGAGTCTGTAGTTGATGCTGCCGGTGAGCTCAAGTACCTCAATCAAATTAAAAAAGCACTTCATGAACAGTTTCAGAGCCCTGAAGAGGAGTTTGTAAAATTCTTTACTTCAAAAGTGTACGATGGCGTCCAAACCGCAAAAGTCAAAGCACAGTTCATGGATATTACAACGAAGGCTCTAAAACAATTCTTGAACGACAGCATTAATGCTCGATTGAAATCTGCAATTGGTGGAGATGATAAAGCACCGATCAAGGTAGACGATAGCGTTAACACCTTTGAAGAATCCGTCGAACCTGCTCAAGATAAGCCCAAAGTTCAAACGACAGATGAAGAGATCGAGGGTTTTAATGTAGTTAAGGCGATATTGCGACAACAAGTTGATGTACAGCGAGTGTGTGCCCGTGATACGCAAAGTTATTTTGGTATCCTGCTTGATGACAACAATCGGAAGCCATTATGTCGCCTTTGGTTCAATACCAAACAAAAGTACATTGGCCTCTTTGATGAAGCTAAAACAGAAACCCGCCATCCAATCGACTCGATTGACGATATTTTCAAATTTAGTGAACAGTTACAAAGTACGCCAGAACTTTACGAATAGGCTTACATAGAAATGCAAATGAAGCTCCAACACATGATGTTTTGATATCTGTGCTGGGGCTTTTCTATTATTCAATCGCCTTAGTTTTGTACAAACCTAGGTATCTTTGAGTTTTGGGATGGACATTTAATTTTAAAACATATACTTAAGGTGACTTAGATAGTTAAAAACCAAGGATGGAAAGATGAGGATTGAAATCGACAATTTAGAACGGTCGCAAGTGATAGCGCTGTTGGAAGGACATTTACAGGACATGTACGCCACGTCACCACCAGAAAGCGTGCATGCGTTAGATTTAGATAAGCTCAAAGCGCCAGAAGTGACATTTTGGACCGGATGGAAAGGTGAGCAACTGCTTGGGTGTGCGGCGATTAAAGAGTTGGATGACCAACACGCGGAGCTGAAATCCATGCGCA
The DNA here is from genome assembly GCF_033337665.1 of Vibrio sp. Vb2960. Lineage (NCBI taxonomy): Bacteria > Pseudomonadati > Pseudomonadota > Gammaproteobacteria > Vibrionales > Vibrionaceae > Vibrio > Vibrio sp. Vb2960. Next base: position 172,646 of record NZ_JAWORD010000002.1, read on the forward strand.
CCACGCCTACGGCAAGAAACCAAGGTGTGGCATCTCAATTATTGATTCATGTGATTGAGCAAGCGAAGCAAAAAGGTTTGCAGCGCTTGAGTTTAGAAACGGGCTCGATGGAGTTTTTTAAACCAGCGCGCCTGTTGTATGAAAAGCATGGCTTTGTGTACTGCGAGCCGTTCGGGGATTACGAACTCGATCCGAACAGTCAATTCATGACCCTAGAACTGAGCTAGGGCCATGAATTTTTGGAAGCTAAATCCAATCGATTTAGAAATTCAGATTCAAGTTGATGGTTGGCGACAAGAGGCTTGAACGCTCGTCAGCCAATCGCTTTCTCTTCTCTTTCAGTCTCTTGGCATTATCTTTGTCTGGATTGCCATCAAGCTGATTATCGATGACCGAGATTTCAGTATCGATTTGTTGGATGCGTTGCTGGCGTTGATATTCTTGATGACCTAACTGGTAGTTCTCAATAAACTCTTTGCTGCTGCATACACCGTAATATTCTTTGCCTTCGATACCGACAGTGTACCCATTGTCTGGTGAGCAATATTGGATAGTGCCTTTATCAAAGCCTTCTTTCCATTTCGCTCGGTCGGGTGTCACACCCGCTTCACCACAGTCTTCGGTATAGCTATTGATAATGTTTGGATCGTTGCCGTCTCGGCCATCTTGATAACCTACGTTGTACCAGTTTGCCGTTTTGCACTCATCCGGAGACATGCTGGCGCAACCTGAGAGCAAAGTCAGTAAAGCCAGGGGGATTAGCGCTCTTTTCATCAGTGACTGTCCTTTAAATAAAATCGAATTGATAACTTGAGTTTAAAATGAACACTGTTCATATCAATGGTTGAAATCATTGTATTCACAATTGTGGTGACTCATTAATCTAAGTGATAAATTTATTATGCTGAATAGAAGTGTGTTTGATTAGTATTATCCACGAACTGCGCCTTTGCTGCATCAATCCACTAGCCTTGGCCCCAAATTAAGTGATAATACCAACATAAAGATAAACACCGTCAATGAGGCTAAGACATTGAGCGAACAACCCACCGTCCTTATTATCGAGGATGAATCTGCTATCGCAGAGAACCTGATTCATGTATTAGAGATGGATGGCTACCACGCAGAGTGGTTTGCAACGGCAGGAGAGGGCTTGGCCTTTTTGCAGCACAACTCCGCAGCGTTACTTGTCTTAGACGTAGGCTTACCGGATGGTAATGGTTTTGAATTGTGCAAAACCATCCGTGAGTTTTCTGATATTCCCATTATCTTTCTCACCGCAAGAAGCGATGAAATTGACCGCGTCGTGGGCTTGGAGATTGGCGCGGATGATTACGTGACTAAGCCATTTAGTCCGCGTGAAATGTTGGCTCGCATTAAACTTAGAATCAAAGCTAAAGCGCCAATGATGGAGCACAAACCAGAGCCTGTGGCTGTTCCAGAACAGCCTCAATTGAACCAAGGTTTGGTTGCGCAGAACTTCGACTACGGTGTTGGCGGGCAAATGCTTGGGCTGACCGCGGTGGAGTTCAAGATCCTCGATAAACTGATTTCTGTCTCTTCCAATGTATTGAGTCGAGAGCAACTTATGATCGCGGCAGACATGGCACCAGAGGCTGCATATGAGCGTAATATCGATACCCATATCAAAGCGATTCGCCATAAGTTGAAGCCGTTTGAGATGTCTGAACGCATCTGTACCAAACGTGGCTTTGGTTACTTTTACTGCATTAAAGGTGAATGATGAATCGTTGGCCGAAGATCCCACTTGGACTCAGACTGTTTTTTCTCTACTTCATCTTAGTCGGAATGACGGCTTACATGGTGAGCAAAACTGTCGTCCAAGAACTTAAGCCAACCGTGCGTCAAACCACCGAAGAGACGCTGGTGGATATGGCGAACTTACTCGCGGTATTGGCTGAAGAAGACGTCGCCAACGACAAGTTGTCTGAGAGTCGCTTTTCCAAACTGCTAGCGGCTTATGGGCAGCGAGAACCTCAAGCGCGCATTTGGGAAATTGGCAAAAAAGCGATCAACCATCGAATTTACATCACCGATAAACAAGGCATTGTGATTGCGGATTCTTGGCAACAAGACGTAGGCAAAGACTACTCGCAATGGAATGATGTGTATCTCACGTTGCGTGGTCAATACGGCGCACGCAGTACCATCGAAGACCCGAAAGATCCGCTCTCAACCGTTATGTACGTTGCTGCGCCCATTTACCACAAAGGCGAAATCATTGGCAGCGTGACGGTGGCAAAATCCAATCGCTCAGTACAACCCTTCATCGATCTTTCTAAACGCAATGTGCTGTTTTGGATGGTGTGGATGAGTGGTTTAGTGCTATTGGCAGGGGCATTGTTTGCTTGGCGAATTCACTCGGCACTGAACAAGCTAGAAGACTACGCGACCAAAATGGGTGAGGGTGAAAAGGTCTCTAAGCCGACATTTCGTATCTTTTATGAGTACGGCACGCTAAGCGACGCATTAGAGAAAATGCGCAATCAGCTCGATGGTAAACAGTATGTGGAAGAGTACGTACAAACGCTGACTCATGAGCTGAAAAGCCCGTTATCAGCAATTAAAGGCGCGAGTGAAATATTGCAAATGCCGTTGCCTGAAGAAAAGGTCACGCGCTTTGCTGGCAACATTGAGCGAGAGAGCGACCGCATGCAGTCATTGATTGATAAGTTGCTAGAACTTGCTCGTCTTGAAAAGCGCCCCGAGCTAGAACAAGTCGAAGCTATCTCGCTAAAACAAATGGTCAATGAAGTGGTTGAATCGGCGGATACGCGTTTGAGTGCAAAGTCGGTGATTACCAACATCCAAATTGATGACCATCTCGCCGTGCTTGGTGATGTTTTCTTACTAAAACAAGCCGTTTTTAACCTGATGGACAATGCGTTGGATTTTGTTGATTCAGAGGGATGCATTGAATGGAAAACTGAGGTCGCGAAAGAGAAAGTGTGCCTGTCGATTTTCAATTCAGGTCCTCACATTCCCGACTATGCGATGCCTCGTTTGACCGAGCGCTTCTACTCCCTCGCTCGGGAAAATGGCGTTAAGAGCACTGGGCTTGGGCTGAATTTTGTTGAGCAAGTGACCAAGCTGCACAAAGGTAAGTTGCAAGTCGAAAACGTCGATTCTGGCGTGAAAGTGACCCTTATTTTACCAACTCCATAGAAACTCCACATTAGCTCCATTCGTTCTCCAAATTGCTGATTTAGATTACTCCCATCAGCAAATGGAGAATGAAATATGAAAAAGATCCTCAATAACCAACTCGGCACGAAGTTCGCCTTCGTGCTGTTTTTGTTTGTCTTATTGCAAATCCCGCTTTCAATGGTCACAGGGCTGATCTCAGAGCGCTCATATCGCCAAGATGAAGTCAGAAATGACATCGCACGCAGCAGCAGCGGCGAACAGCGCATCATTGGTCCATTCATCATGGTTAACTACACCGAAACCAGTTACCGAGATGACAAAGTACAGATTAAAGAGCGCCGTAAATTCCTTCTACCCAGCACTTTTGATATGAGCGCGAATCTGGACAGTTTTGAAAAGTACCGAGGCATTTACCGTGCGCGTTTATACAAAGCACAAGTGGCACTGAAAGGCACTTTTGATGCAGACGATCTCGCGGCGTTGCAGGGGCTTGATATTGAAAACATGAGCCTAGTGGTTGGCATTGAAGACAGCCGTGGATTGATTCGTTTGGATGACATGACCATGGCGAGTGCTAACATCGAAGTCGCACCGGGAACGGGGTTAGATCAGTTACCACAAGGCTTCCACAGTGTTCTAACACCCGCAGACCTAAACGCAAAACAACCTTTGGCATTCGATCTTAACTTCTTGCTACAAGGGATGGGACAGCTTCAAGTCACACCAATTGGCAGTCAAACAACAGTGGAGCTCTCTTCAGCATGGGCGCATCCAAGCTTTATTGGTGATTACTTACCGGTGTCGTCAGAGGTATCTGAAGATGGATTTAACGCGCAATGGGCGAGCAACAACTTCTCAACCAATATCGCGCAGCTGTTCCAAAGCTGTTTGTCATCGAATCACGCTTGTCACGAGCTTGAACAGCGACAAATGGGCGTAGATTTGATTGACCCCGTTGATCACTATTTGAAGTCTCACCGAGCTGTGAACTATTCACTGTTGGTTATCACATTAGTATTTGCGAGTTTCTTCTTATTGGAGTTGTTCCAAGCGCGTCCGGTGCACCCTGTGCAATACGGCTTTATTGGTCTGGCTTTAGCACTTTTCTATCTGTTGCTGATTTCGGTGAGTGAACACCTCGGCTTTAACTGGGCGTATGTGGTGTCAGCAGTTGCATCGACGGGGCTTTTAAGTGTGTACGTGAGCGGTATGTTGAGCAACACCAAGCACGGCGCGATATTCGGAGCGTGTTTGCTCACTCTCTACGGATTACTGTTTGGCTTGCTACAAGCAGAGAGTTACGCATTGGTCATGGGGACATTACTGTGTTTTGCGATTTTGAGCTTCACTATGGTCATTACACGCAACATCGACTGGTACGCACGAAATAAGAAAGCAGAAGAAAGTGCAAAGGCGAATCGTGAAGATGTTTAAACGAGTCACTCTTGCTGGTCAGCCAAGCGATATGGTGGAAGAGACGTCCGCTATCTACCTGCGATTTTCTGCAAAAAATGGACTGAAAAGCTTGGTGTGTTTTATCGCATTGGTCGTTATTGCACTCTATGTTCGAGACAACTTTATTCGCCCGACATTTGGTGATGTTCTCGTTGTGGTTTGGCTCTACTACTTTCTTGCAAGTATGTTCTCTATGCCCGTTAACTGGCTGGTTTCATTGGTGGTGTTGATTGCGTTTGCTGTTGAGTTAGGGCAATTGTTACAGGTTGCAGCTTGGCTTGGTATCGAATCTTCATCGCCTCTGGCAGTGATTTTGGGCGCCACATTTGATTGGAAAGACATGCTGGCTTACTGCATCGGAGGTCTACTGTGTTGGTGGATGGAAAAGAAATGAAAACCGAGATGAAAGCTATTGTGCTACCAAACCAACTTCGACATTCCAAACGAGGTACTCGTAAGAGGCTCAAAATCAGTTTACTCAAGCGCGTGTACCTTTGGTCACTGACCAATAGAGAGCTGCTGTAAACCTCGCCTCTTTATATGAAATACAAAAGGGAATCTCAAACTCACCGGCGCACAGGGTGAGTTAAGATTCCCTTATTATTGACTAAGATATTGAGTTCTTACTTTTAATTAACTTTCAAATGAAAGTTTATCGCCGAACGCCTCTTTCCAGTCTTTATCGAACTGTTCAACCGCAGGTTTTACTGCTGGGTGAGCGAACATTTGTGCCGCCACATCGGTTGGCAATGTAATGGCTTCGATGCCCAGTTTCATCACCTCCATCGCTTGTTGAGTGTTCTTGAAGCTGGCTGCCAAAATCTTCGCTGGTAGTTGGTTTTGATCGAGCAACAATTGAAGATCCGCGACCACTTCAACACCGTTGCCGTTCATCGCATCAATGCGGTTTACGTAAGGTGCTAGGTAGTCAGCACCGCACAGTGCCGCTAGGAAACCTTGTTGAGCTGAATAGATAGCGGTAGAAAGAACCTGAATTCCTTCTTTTTTCATTAGCTTAATTGCTGCTAAGCCGGTTTCTGTTGCTGGCACTTTTACCACCATATCGTAAGGTAATTCATTCAGTTGGCGCGCTTCTGCCAGCATACCTTCGACGGTTGAACTCACGACTTGAGCGTGAAAGCGAGGTGTACCGCCAAGCGCTTCTTGCATGCCTGCTAGGGTTTCATTCAGTCCCTGTTTTGATTTCGCCAAAATGCTTGGGTTTGTCGTCACGCCTTTTAGCGGTAGGCACTGGTTAAAGCGTTTTACTTCTGCCACATCAGCAGTATCTAAATAAAGTTCAATCATGGTTTCTACCTTAAACAAAATCTTCGTTTTGATGATGGGATCACTATAGATCTGACAATCGAACGAGATCTTGATTTTGATCAATTGAAATTTCATTTGAAACTATAATAATTTCATTAAATGAAAGTTAAGTGAAACTTGTAAACGCTCAAATGAAGCTTTCAGTTAGAAAACAGAAAAGCTGTTCATAAGACTCAACGAGCAAAAGAAGCGAATTAGGTACACAGCGGTAGCACAGACCAAGAGGCAAGCAGAGATGTATTTCAATATCCAACGATTCTCTACCCATGATGGCGATGGCATTCGTTCCATTCTTTTTCTTAAAGGATGCAGCTTGTCTTGCCCTTGGTGTCAAAACCCAGAAAGCCGCAGCGAAAAGCATTCACTGCTGTTTGATCAGCGAAGCTGTATGGAAGGTTGCCAACTGTGCGTTTCTGCTTATCAAGCCACAACTCAACCCACAGCGGGTAGCGAAAGGGTGGGTGATGGTATTCAACGCATCGACAACCAGATCATCATCAATCGCAAAGCCATCAAAGAAGACCAACTGATCGCGCTGCGAGACGTCTGTCCTACGCAAGCACTGACTGTCTGCGGTGAAGAGGCGAAATCAGACATGCTGTTCGACACCTTAATGAAAGACAAACCTTTCTACGACCAAAGCCAAGGTGGCGTGACCTTCTCCGGTGGTGAGCCACTCATGCAAGCGGATTTGGTAGCAGAACTCGCACAGCGTCTGCATGACAACCAAGTCTCGACTGCGATTGAATCGTGCATGCATGTTCCGTGGAAGAACGTTGAAAAAGCCGCGCCTCATATCGATTGCTGGTTGGCGGATTTAAAACACACCGACGAAGAAAAGTTTCTTAGCTGGGCGAAAGGTTCACTAAAACGCATCAAAGACAATTTCCGAAAACTGGCACCTATCGCGAAGCGTATTGTGATTCGCGTTCCCGTTGTGCCGGGGTTTAATGACACCATCGAAGAGTTGAAAGACATCATCGATTTTGCGGCTTCACTAGAAAGCTGCCAAGAACTTCACTTGCTGCCGTACCACACGCTCGGCATCAATAAATACCGTTTGCTCGATATGCCTTACGAGTGTTCTGACAAGCCATTAAACAAACCAGAACTGCTAGAAAGCGCCATGCAATACGCAAGCGAAAACACCCAACTTAGCGTGATTGTAAGAGGTTAACTATGGACCTAAATTACCTTCCTGAGCGTATCAAAGCGCACAAATCGGCACTGGTAAATATCGTAACGCCACCTGTCTGTACCGAGCGTGCAGAGGCATACACTCGTGCTTATCAAGCAAACGAAGACAAACCTGTGATTGTCCAACGTGCGCTAGCACTGCAAGAGCATTTACGCACTCGTACTATTTGGATTAAACACGATGAGTTGATCGTCGGTAACCAAGCGAGCAAAGTGCGTGCTGCGCCTATTTTCCCGGAATACACTGTACGTTGGATTGAAGCGGAAATTGATGAGCTAGCCGACCGCCCTGGTGCAGGCTTTGCTGTCACTGAAGAAGATAAGCAAAGCATTCACAGCATCACACCGTACTGGCGCGGTAAAACCGTTCAAGACCGTTGTTATGGCTTGTTCACTGATGAGCAGCAAGAAATCTTAGCCAGCACCATCATTAAAGCTGAAGGCAACATGACTTCGGGTGACGCGCACCTTGCCGTGGATAACGAGAAAATCTTGAAGCTAGGGATGAACGGTTTGCTAGAGGATGTTCGTCAGCACCGTGCTAACAATGATGTTTCGACCTTTGAAGGCTTGAAGAAAGAGCAGTTCTACAAATCGGTCGAAATTGTACTGCTTGCCATTCAAGACCACATGGTGAGCTACGCTGAATTGGCGGCAAAAATGGCGCTAGAAGAGACGCGTCCGCTACGCAAAGCTGAGTTAGAAAGCATTGCGGCAAACTGTCGTCATGTCGCGAGCCACGCACCAGAAAACTTCTGGCAAGCACTGCAATTGAGCTACTTCGTTCAGTTGATGCTACAAATCGAATCGAACGGTCACTCGGTTTCTTTCGGTCGTATGGACCAGTTCCTCAACGAGTTTTATGTTCGCGATATCGAAAACGGCGCGATCGAAAAAGACTTTGCACTAGAGCTTTTACAAAGCTGCTGGTTGAAGTTGCTTGAAGTTAACAAGATTCGCTCTGGTGCGCACTCGAAAGCATCGGCAGGTTCTCCGCTGTATCAAAACGTGTGTATCGGCGGTCAGAAGTTGAATGAAAAGGGTGATCCAGAAGACGCAGTGAATCCACTTTCTTGGGCGATTCTAGAATCTTGTGGTCAGTTACGTTCGACGCAACCTAACTTGAGTGTGCGTTACCATGAAGGTTTGAACCAAGAATTCCTGATGGGTTGTATCGAAGTGATTAAATGCGGCTTCGGTATGCCAGCGTTCAACAACGATGAGATTGTCATCCCTGAATTCATCAAGCTTGGCGTAGAGAAAGAAGATGCTTACAACTACGCCTCTATCGGCTGTATCGAGACGGCGGTTCCGGGCAAATGGGGTTACCGTTGTACGGGCATGAGCTTCATTAACTTCGCTCGTATCTTGCTCGCTTCATTGAACGAAGGTGTGGATGCAACAACGGGTAAAGCTTTCTTGCCGCACGATAAGTCATTAGCAAAAGGCAACTTTGAGAACTTTGAGCAAGTAACGGCTTCTTGGGCAGAGCAAATCCGCTACTACACCCGCAAATCGATTGAGATTGATACAGTCGTCGACAGCGTACTTGAACAGCAAGCTCAAGACATCTTCTGTTCAACGCTAGTGGATGACTGTTTGGCTCGCGGTAAAACCGTGAAAGAAGGCGGCGCGAAATACGATTGGGTATCTGGTTTGCAAGTCGGTATCGCAAACTTGGGTAACAGCCTAGCTGCAATCAAACACCTTGTTTTCGATGATGCGCAAATCACCCAACCAGAGTTGGCAAAAGCATTGGCAGAAGATTTCGACGGCATGGAGAACGAACAGCTTCGCCAACGTCTTATCAACTTTGCACCAAAATACGGTAACGATGATGACGCGGTAGACCAACTACTGGCAGACGCTTACCAAGTGTACATTGATGAGCTAGAGCAGTTCGTTAATACGCGTCATGGGCGTGGTCCAATTGGCGGCGGTTACTACGCAGGTACATCAAGTATCTCGGCAAACGTCCCATTTGGCGCTTCAACCATGGCAACGCCAGACGGTCGTAAAGCGAAAACGCCATTAGCAGAAGGTGCAAGCCCGTCGTCTGGCTCAGACCGTTTAGGTCCAACGGCAGTGTATAACTCAGTGGGTAAGATCCAAGCGAATAAGATCTTGGGTGGCGTGCTGCTTAACCAGAAATTAAGTCCGGCAGCGGTTGAGTCTGAAGGGGATAAGCTCAAGCTTTCTATGTTGATTCGTACCTTCTTCAACCACCACAAAGGCTGGCATGTTCAGTACAACATCGTTTCTCGTGAGACCTTGCTAGCTGCGAAGAAGAACCCAGAGCAATATCGTGATCTTGTTGTACGAGTTGCAGGCTACTCAGCGTTTTTCACCGCGCTATCACCAGATGCGCAAGACGACATCATCGCACGTACTGAGCACGAGCTGTAAGTACACTGATTAACTAAAACAAAAGGCACCGATTGGTGCCTTTGGTTTGAATACTTAATCCGCAAATGACTATACCTGAACGCATTAAAGCTTGTGCAAAATGGTCACGCATTTCTTCGTGACGTTGTCGTACTCTTTCGTCATGTAAGCGGTAGTGATCGCGCCCTCTTTCATGATGCAAATGGCATCGAGTAATGAAGCGTTTTCTGATTTGAGATAGCGTTGAATTAGCTCTCTGACTTGCTGTTTATGGTAGCGGCAATACGTTGCGATCTCGCCACTGTCGTCACTGAATTCCGCGGACGTATTGATGAAAAAGCAACCGCGAAACTCGCCCAACTTTTCTTCAGAGCCATGAAACCAGCCGTTGAGTGCTGTAAATAACTGATCGATCACCTCCGCGCACGTTTGTGCTGAAGAAAGCTTTTCCTCCAACCATTCCATAAATACTTGGTGGCGTTGTTCTAATGCGGCGATGATAAGCGCTTCTTTGCTCTCAAAATGGTTATATAGCGTGCGTTTAGCCACGCCGGAAACATTGAGGACTTCATTGATGCCAATAGAGTTGATGCCTTGTTTATAAAACAGTGACAAAGCTGTGTCGATCAATAACTGTTTCTTTTTGTTCATAACTACGTCCTCAAAAAGTTCCATAAATACATATTGACAAAGGTAGACAGATTTGTCTATTTTATTTTGTAGACAATTCGGTCTACTTTTGAGGTATTTATGAATAATTTAATTTTATCGTTGGTTGCCGGGCTTGGCGCTACGTTGGCTATTGGCGTATTGTCCTACGCCGAGGTATCTCTTACTGAGGTAGTACTTCTCATGGCGCCATTTGGTGCTACGGCGGTGTTGGTGTTTGGGGTGCCTAGCAGCCCTCTCGCTCAACCAAAAAACGTTATCATTGGTCACTTCATTACGGCATCTATCGGTATTGCGTTTAGCCAGTATGTTGACGTCACGCCGGTCACGCTCGCGATTGCGACGGGGCTAGGTGTTTCTGCGATGCTGATTACGAAGACCACTCATCCACCTGCGGGTGCAAATCCAATTTTGATCATGGCGTCTGGGCAGGGATGGAGTTTTCTCTTCACGCCTGTCCTGATTGGCGCGGTAGTGATTGTTCTGGTCGGTAAAGGGTTACAGTTGCTACAAAATCAGTACCTAAACCCTCGACTGAATGGTCAGAAGACCTAGTCGGATTGTAGTTAGAGCCGCGAAAGGGAGTGATCTCTTTTGCGGTTTTATCTTTTGTCGGTTTGCAAAAACAAAATCTGATTCTCTCTTGGTATTCAGTCGTATACATCAACATGGTAGTTAAATTGGTACAATGCGATGAACAGAATCCACCCTAAGAAACTATTGCACAGTAAATGGACGGCAATTTCACCTAAAAACAAAGAGAAGCATTTTGTCGTGACGGAAATGGAACTAGATGAAGATGGTAACGTTGTGAGATGTGTCATCGAGGCAGTCATGAGTAAACGCGACCGAGAGATGAACTGGCAAGACCTAAAAGACTCTGAGCAATGGATGCAAGGGTGGAAGTGAGTGACGCTTCGTTGTTGGGCGAATCAAGCAGAAACGTGCGTTGCGAGTAGGCAAAAGTGGTGCTATCTGATACGTTGATAATTCGTTCTAACGCCCACTCAAAGGATTAATTATGATTGATTTCGACAATTCCTCTGTATTTAAGCTTAAGCCGATTGACGTTTCTAATGCCAGAGAAGACTTCCTTAAGTTCTTGATTGATGGTGAGACTATTTTCGCTGCTTTTAAAACAGTTCGTGACCAAGTGGTGTTTACGAACAAGCGAGTGATAGCGGCAAATGTGCAAGGGATTACCGGCTCAAAAGTGGATTACACTTCTTTGCCTTACAGTAAGATCAATGCATTTTCTATCGAGACCTCTGGTACTTTTGATTTGGATTGTGAAATCGAGTTCTTCATGAGTGAGGTGGGAAGAGTGCGTTTTGAAATTAAAGGCTCGTTTGATTTGATTTCTTTCAACCGTATGGTTAGTGAGTATGTACTAGGTTAAGGGGTTAGAAATGAGAGCTTCGCTGAGAGACAAAATTATAGAGGTCTGTGACAAAAAGATCGCGAGTAAAGGTGAATTGGTTGGTCTCTCATTTTATGCGTTTTTCGCTAATAAAAATGACGACCCAGAGCTGTTGATGGAAGCGGCTACGTGGTGGATTCAGACTCATCAGCTCGACCACTTCGAAAAAGCAGTAAAAATAAAATCAATGGTCGAGTCGGGGAGCTAAATTAAAAAAAAGAAGTAAAGAAAGCAGACAAATGCTAATAACGTTGCGGACAAAACAGGGTAGATAATGTAAGAGTCCTGCTTGTTGGTTCGTTGAAAACATAGCGAAACAAGTAAGACGTTATAAACAACAAGTAACAAGCTGATCATGGTTCCGCTGTTTAGTGTCATACTTGATAGCTGAGTTAAGAAAAACGCCAATAAAAGGTAATCGAAGACAATGAGCCATAAAAAGGCTTTCTTCAGTAAGTCGCTTTTTCTTTTTTCGGATGATGTTATGTGCATATAGAACTCAACTAAAAAGTCACAGTAACAGAGGCTTTGGTTAGAGAGGTCACCATCAGAGTGGTGACCTTTTAAGATTATAATTCTTGAATTTTTACTTCGCTGGTGGCGGTATCGCCGGAGTAATTGATGACTTCTTGACGAATGACTGGTTGGTTAAATTTAGCCTTATCTTTCGCTTTTTGCAGTTCACTTTCTTGGTGGTTGCCAAAAAGGGTTTCAAGCACTTTAGCGGCAGGAGTCGTTAAAACAAACAGCTCAATACGACGGTTTTCGCTAGAATCTGGCTCATCAGGATTAAGCAGCGCTCTATCTGACATACCCGTTACCTGCATTACTCTATCGTCCGGCATACCGCCTTCAACTAACGTATTTCTTGCTACGTCTGCTCGAGAGGCTGATAACGCCCAGTTAGATTGACGACCAAAACGCTTTTTAAATGGAATTGCATCTGTGTGTCCGCTGATGATCAGAGGGTTGTTAACACGATGAAATACAGGTGCTAGTGCGAGCAGTAAATCTTCAAAAAAAGGAGTAAGTTCTGCACCACCACGGCTGAACATATGCTGTTTGTAATCATCTTGAAGGACGATACGCAAACCTTGTGGTGTCACCGTGACGTTTACATTTCCCTGCGCATTAATTTGGGCAGTCATTTGCTCAATTACTTTTGCTAGTGCGGCAAGTTGCTCTTGAGTATCGAAGTTACCAGGAATCAAAGAATCAATTTCTGGTCCATCCCCATCACCTTTAAAGTAAGAGCTTACTACATGGTTGGAGTTGTGTTTACTTGGCACAGAAGAGTCCTGTGCCAAGTCGATAGGAGAAATACTTTGTGACGTATCAAATGGGTTGCCGTAACTCTTGTCGAATACGCTTGAACTATGCAAGTGGGCAACAATCGCTTTACGCTCTTCTTTGTCTACCACCTGCATAACCCAAAGTACAAGAAACAGCGCCATTAGGGCGATCATGAAGTCAGCAAACGCGACTTTCCACGCGCCGCCATGAGACGACTCATCATGGCTGTATACTTTGGCACGTTTGAACACTACATGCTCTTGTTTTTGCATTATCCCTCCTGTTCAGCTAACCACTTCTCCATTTGGTTGAATGTTGGTTTGATGTCTAGCTGAATATGTTTACGACCAGCGTCAATGGCGAGCAATGTCGGCTTTTTCGCTACGTAGGCAACCAAGGTTGCACGAACGCACTCAAAAGCAGTCATATTACGTTTTACTCGCTGAGCCATGGCGTTACTTAGTGGATCTAAGCCACAGTAACAACCGAAAATACCAATGAATGTACCAACGAGAGCTGCCGCAACGTGATAACCAATCATAGCGATTGAGCCATCAATAGCTTGCATGGTGATAATGATGCCACCAACTGCTGCAAGAATACCGAAGCCAGGTAGTGCTTCAGCTGTACGCTGTAGTGAGCGTGAAGGTAAAAGCATTTCGTTCTGTATTGCTTCGATTTCTTGCTCTAGCAGTCCCTCTAATTCATGAGGCGACATCTGTCCCATTGCCATTAAACGTAAATTGTCAGTAATGAAAGAAATTAGGCGATGATCTTCTGCGATCGTCGGGTAAGCGAGGAACATAGAGCTTTGCTCCGGAGCCTCAATATGAGAATCCAGAAACTTGTATCCGCGGTTTCTCGCTGTCTCTAGCAAGTTGTTGAGTAGTGCCATTAATTCCATGTAGTACTCATGCTCTTCTGTTGGACCTTTAATGGTCGCTGGCACTTGGCGACGCATTTCTTTCAGTACATGAGGCGGATTACCGATGATCAAAGAACCAGCAGCGGCGCCAATAATGATAAGGAATTCGGCTGGCTGCCAGATAGCACCTAAGCTACCACCGGCCCACATATATCCACCGAAGACGCACACCAGGATAGTGAGCACTCCAAAAAACTTTTGCATCTTGTGACTCCTAAGAGGACATTAATTGGTTGAGTTGTTTCAGCGCTTGTTTGTGAAGCTGACATATACGAGGTGGTGTCAGATCCAATACCAGAGCTATTTCGTGTAAGTTGAGTTCATGTTGATAGAACAGAGTCAGGAGCAGTTGATCGCGCTTAGGTAATTTACCCAAAGCACTGTCTAAACTACGACGAATATGTTCATGTTCCATGCCATCGTATTGCCCGCCAATGTAGCTATCACCGCTGCTCTCCATCAGTTGGTCAAGGCTTTGCATCTCGCCTGCGAGAGCGGCATTTTGGCGGTTGTAATAATCTTGCTCATTCGTCCCTAAAGCCTGGATGATTTCGGCATCCGTTGGCATTCGACCTAACGTTCGAGTGAGATCTCGAGTCACGTCGTTGAGCTCGTGGGCTTGTTGACGAGTCTTACGTGAACGCCAATCTAGTCGGCGTAATTCGTCTAAAATAGCTCCCCGAACTCGACAAACGGCGAAAGCAGGAAAGTGAGGATCGTCAACATCGCCATATCGGCGTCCAGCCTCCACTAGAGCGATAAGGCCTATCTGCTGCATATCTTCAATACTACAGTGAGAAGTGGCATGAACGCGCAGCTGGTTAACTACGCGTTTTACCATGACCTGATGACGTTGTAGCAATGCGTTTTCATCAATTGGTCGTGACGGTGTTGTCACTTCCTCTTCTGTGGTGTAAGTGTCTTGTACATTCATGTCTAACATGGTTGTGCTCCGTTATTGCACAACATATTTAGTCAACAAAACATCGTCGATTTCTCGGACGATGTCTGTTTTAGCAAAAGCGAGTAGAAGCGTTTGCTTCACTTCGTCTTGCAGAATATCGATGGCACCCGCTTGCTGTAACTGATCAAACGTTTTGTCGCTAAACAGTTTTAATAGAGAGTTTTGTACCATAGGCATGTATTCATCGATCTCTTTGATACGCTCTGGGCGGCGTGTCTCAATTGCCAGTTCTAGCATCACAAAGTGAGTCTGTTTCTTGCCTTTAACGGTCAAAACGACTTTGTCCAAAGGATGGAAGCTAGGACCTTTGTTTGTCGGTTGTTCTGTGACCAAAAAAGACAGTGGAGAGTCTTCGATCAGTGAACCAGAGTCAGGTGACTCTTGAGCGTGTTTGTTTAAGTACCAGATTCCGCCCATAATTGTGACGGCCGAAACGAGGGCACTGGTGATGATCATGGCGATAAACAGGGCGATCATTTGTTGTTTGGTCATAACCTTTTTCCTCGAAGATTCACTAAGCTTGAGTGCTTAGCCAGTGTTCTGAATAGTTAGTTGTTGTCGTGGTTTGGAATGCACCAGATTCTCGTGCGGCGAAAATATTGGCGTCTTCTTCGTTTGCATGTGGGTCATTTCGACCTTGGTTTTGATCAGAGCCAACATTGACATCGACATGAACGAAGTTTTGCTCTTGTAACTCAGTACGCAATCGTTCCGAAACTTGCATTAAAGCTTCTCGTGTTGCTGCGGTATTGGCGTTGATGTGGACACTCAATCGGTCACCTTCAACACGTACAAGTAAATCCAGTTTCCCCAAGTCTGGTGGGTCTAGGCGGATTTTTGCTTCTTGTACATTTTGTTGAGCTTGGAGCGTCACGCGATCATGTAAAACTTGCATCATTTGCTCCCCCCACTTTCCGGCAGTGGTATCAACACGCACCGCTGCCCACTCAGAGCCTTGAGCTTGAACATGACTCGTCGCAACCGGTGAATGTGCAGGTTGTGTTGTAGGAGCTTGTGCTTGAAGTAGAGATGCGGTTGGTTGGCCTTGAACAGGTTGATTCAAAAGAGTTTGAAACTCAGCACCGGAGATAGGCAAACGCGAACTCGATGAAGTCGGCAGACTTTGCTTCACATCTTGTTTTGATGATGTGTTTAACATAGCGTTAGACGAATCTTGAGTAACAGACTTAACTTCGCTCGCAGTCATTAAAGATGACGCTTTTCCTAGTTTCTCAGCCTGCTTCTCTGCCATGGTAATCATACCCTGGGTTAAAGCTTGAGCTTGCGCTGCAAGATCAGTCGATTCTGTTAACCCTGGTGTACTGGTCAAGCTGGCATCCGGATCTGAAGCTGAGCGGTCATCAGTATCAAAACCATGACTTTGTACTTTGTTTGCGCTGTTCAAAGTAGAGGCCGTAAGGTGAAAACTCGGTACCGCTGACGCAGAGTTAAAGTTTTGCTCACCATTCTGCTTGTTCCCTGATTTAAAACCATGAGAAAAGCCGTGTACCGAGTTCGCTTGCTTGATGTGACCCTCATTGTTAGCTGGCGAATTACCCGAGTGCTGAGTTGAAGAAGGTATGATCATTGAGTTAGCTCCATGGTCATTGCTAATTGATAGGCCATAGCGCGTTCTTGATGGTCATTGACCATGTTCATCTCTTTTTTCAACTCGTTGGTCGACTTCTCTAATACTGCGAAAGCATTAGCGTGCACTGTTTTCGCTCGCTGGATTTCAGGGGCAAGCTTAGGATCTTTCAAAAAAGGCTTGTGACTGATCAAAAGCTCTCGCAACTGCAAGTCGTACCGCTTGAGCGCATGCCAATCGGCCGTTTTTGCGGCGAACTGGATGAGCTGAGATAAATGACGGAATCGCTCTGGCGATACTTTATGCTTGTTGTCCAAAATTCATCCAACCTTCACGAATGTTACCCATTACACGCTCAACGTTAACCAAGCGATTTGCATCGTTTTGCACGCTAGCGTAATAAAGTTCGACTTGGCAGAAGTCATACAGCTGGCGTAGGTTTTCCGCAATTTCACCGCCGTTTTCATCATCTAAAGCACTTGTTAGTCCAATCAAGATGTTCATGCATTTGTTGATTCCATTCCCTTTCTCAGCCAAACGATTTGCGGCTAGGTGGCCGCGAATACGTTCAACTTCATCGAGTAGGCCATCGATTAACATGATGACTAATTGGTGTGGATTTGCTGCTGCCGCTTGAGCGTCGAGATCGACTTGTTGGTACGAATCGTAACCAGAATCCATAAGCATGAATATTTCTCCTAAATTTGGAACCAAATGTCTTATTTTTGAGCATTAAACATGGACATGGTTTGGTTCATTTGGGTCATAATTGAATTCATTTGAGTGAATTGTTTGAGATAGCGGTTGTACGACATTTCGTACTTACGCTCTAAATTGGTTTGTTTATCTTTGATTCGGTCTAAGCTTGACTGTATTGCGTCTTTACGCGTGCTGAAGGTACCTGATGAGAACTTCAAGAAAGGTTCTACCATCGCGTCAAGAGAATCTAGCAAAGCGTCATCCCCATTAAACAACGCCTCTAAGCCTGCGCTGTTTGTTTGTTGAGCTTCTTTGAACTTTTCTTGATCAACTTTCATTTTACCGTTGCGGTCTAGGCTCACGCCGATTTCGCTTAGGCGCATACCATTGTGTTCACCTCGGATTAACCCCGTTAACTGACTCTCAATAGAACGCAATGTCGAGTCGCTAGCGAGCACGCCGCGTTTCTGATCTTCACCGCCAATTTGGGTGTACTGATCGATTGTCGAAACAAGGGCATTGTAGGTTTCCACAAACTTATCTAGTTGTTCTTTAGTGCCTTCGCTATCAGCTCCAATTTTTAAACCGATTGGAGAATCTCCCGCGGCTTGCGGTTTAGATACGGTAATGTCAACACCGTCGATGACACCTTCAAAAGTATTACTTGCGTTGGTTAGTTTCAGGCCTGAGTCTTTTGCACCTAGCCACATAACCGCATCTTGCGGAGCGTTGATTTGCTTGAGGTTGGTGAAGGCGTCTTCAAACCACGCTTGGCCAGTACCCGATGCAGATACGTTGATCTTATTTTCGACACCAGTCTCAGTGCTCGATAGCATAAAGTGTGTTTGACCATTCGAGCGAACTAGAGTGGCGTTAACGCCAGGGTTGTCCGTGTGATTGTTAATCGCACTGGCTAAATCGCTGATCGTTGCAGTGCCGTCACCATTAACATCAACGGAGGACAAGTCTAGAGTCATTGTTTCACCGTTGATGGTGAATTCTAAAGATCCAGTAGTTGGTACTTCTGTCGTCGCCTCAAGGTCTGCAGGCATTCCTGTAGATACTTGATGCGCCGTTGCCACTTTTTCTACAAAAATCTGATAGTTACCCGTTAGCGCTTTAGCATCCGCGTTTGCAGTAAAGTTACCTTCTTGAGAGAGTGTCGCACTGTTTTTGATGATGCTGTTTGTGCTGTTATTCATCTCTTTCATTGCAGTACGAAAATCACGTAGTGCGCTTTCAACTTTATTAAAAGCTGACAGTTGTGACTGGTACACATTAGCTTGCGCTTGGTAACGGTTTTTGAATGGGTTTGTGTCCAATTGTGCGAATTGGGTTGCCATTTTTACTGGGTCTAAAGAACTCATGAGGTGTGCTCCTCTCATCTCTTATTGGCTTGAATACTTTGAATGCTACGCCTTAGTTTAATTATCATTGGCAAGATGCGTGCCGTATATTAAATTCAATTAAAACAAAGGTTTAAAGCTATTTTGTTTTCTTGGGAGGAAGTGGTGTTTCCACCTTGTTTGTTCCGCCTTCCTCCATGGAAAAAGTAATTTCCTTATAAGAAAAGGCGACCTAAACAAAGAAAATATTTAATTGTATTGACGGTTCTAATTAGGAGAGATGTTTTAATTAGACGTTATATTCAGCCTTTACTTCAGCTTGATTCAGATAATTCTTACAGAGTGCATTAATTGCGTTCTGATATTATTTTTGATAGTGCGATGTGCAAGTGTTCTCACTAAAAATTAAATTTTTTACGTTTCAAAGAATGTCAGTTATGAATGAATTTGCGTTACGATTGATGAAATGTGCTCGTGCATATGAAGAGTTCATTAACAAAAAACTATTAAGTAAACAGAGCATCAATTCTGATGAGATAGCTAGTATCTTAAAGGAAGCTAAGTTCAATTTTCCTGAACTTAGAGATAGTAAAATAGGAAGTAAATTAGAGACGATAGAATTAGAACTGTTTAATAAGGTTTTATTCAATATTATGTTGAAGTTCGGATTCAGAGTGCCTGAATCTCACAAAGATAATACGAGCTCTATTTATATTCGTAGATAAAAATAAAGCCTTCCATAGGAAGGCTTTATAATTAAGACGATTTAAATTAAGCGCACTATTAACTAAGTAATTAGCGTAGTAGTGACATTGCCATGCTTGGAAGCTGGTTAGTTTGAGACAGAACAGTTGTACCTGCTTGCATCAACATTTGGTTCTTAGTCATGTTTGAAGACTCTACTGCAAAGTCTGTATCCATGATACGACCTTTAGATGCTGTAACGTTTTCTACCATGTTACCAAGGTTAGCCATAGTGTGCTCAAGACGGTTGATGTTCGCACCGAAGTCTGCACGAGAGCTACCAATTTTTTCTACTAGACCGTCAGCGCCGCTGATTTTGTCTAGTGCTGCTTTTGCTTTAGTCGCGTCATCGATACCATCTGTAATTGCTGCATCAGCAAGGATAGTAGTGATTTCACCGATACCTGCGCTTGCGCTTACAGTCAATGTTTCAGCAGAAGATGCACCGATTTGGAATGTTACGTCACCTGCACCGAAGCCGCCGCCTTTAAGAAGGTTTTGACCACCGAACTTAGTGTTGTCTACGATGTTGTTTAGTTCTGCAGTAAGCTGTGTGAACTCTTTGTTAAGAGACGCACGGTCTGTTGCACTGTTTGAACCGTTCAACGATTGTGTAGCAAGGTCGTTCATACGGTAAACGATGTTTGTCATTTCATCCATCGCACCTTCAGCAGTTTGCATCATAGAGATGCCGTCTTGTGCGTTACGCATTGCTACTGACATGCCGCGTGTTTGCGCTTCTAGACGGTTAGCAATTTGAAGACCAGCAGCGTCATCAGCAGCTGAGTTCACACGGTAGCCTGTGCTTAGACGTTCCATTGCTGTGTTTAGAAGTCCGCTTGTTGTGTTCATTGTGTTTTGAGTTACAAGCGAAGCGTAGTTAGTGTGCATTGATAAAGCCATCTTAGTCTCCTTAGTTAGTCACTATATCTTTCAGGCCTCGGGATATTCCCTTGTCACTAACTAGAGGCGGTCGGTCGGCTTTAATGATTAATTTGAAAATTAAAAAATTTCTAAAAAAGATAAAAATTGATGATTTTTAGTGATTTGTATTCCATGAAAACCGGGAAAATCATCATATAAGCCTAAATTTTTTAGTTAAGTTAAAGAAACTATTGCCCAATGATCTTGTGGTTATCCGTTATAAATAAAAAAACAGCACGAATAAATCGTGCTGTTTTAAATATAAATGGTTGAGTTTCAACTATTCCTCATCAAAAGACTGAAAGGAGAGAGAGGTTGGGATATCGCTGAAATAACCAAAATAATAACTGGCACCCAATAAACGATAGCGGTTAAGTTCCGTTTGACTCGCTACACGTCCGGCAACCCAAGTATATTTATGCTTTCTTAAGAACTTAGCAATAGGTAGGAAAGCGTGTCTTTCTTCTTTATCCTCTAGTGTGACTGACAATTTGATCATATCGGGACTAAAGTCTGCGACGCGTTCGAAGTTCACTTGCGATGTCGCGACTTCAAACCAAAGTGAATATGCATTCTCTTTTAACTTTTTGGTGAGTGTGGCGACTTTATCACGATCACATAACGTTTCATCAGCTTGAAGAGAAGGAATCACATGTTGAAAAGCAGAAGAGTGGAATTGAATCGTCTGTTCGAGAAAATAAACCCCAGGCTCCCAAAGTAATGCATCCACGCGAATCGGCACGACAACATTACTAATCAAGTCGTGATGAAAGGCTTCTAACTGAAATTGTGTTTGTCTTAGTGCAAGGTAAAGACTGAACAAATCCAGGCAGTACTGCATTTGTTCAGAGAGTTTGAATTGATAGACACTTTGTTCTCCACGCATACCAAATCTCAACGTCAGGTGTTGGAATTCTACTTCCCCTGATTGAGCTTCCCTAATTGCTTGGCATGCGTGTTGGACATCATTGTGTTTTAAAGCATCAAAGACTAATTGATCGTCATCCGTGACGATGTGTTGTACTGCGAGACCAACCAAATGTTCGTACATCGCATGTGTTGAAATAAGATTAACCAAGGTTTCCTACCACATTGATTTGTTTGTTTTCTGGGATTTCGTTGTAAGACAATACTGCCAGCCCTTGTGTAAATGTGCGAGCGTAACGCGCTAGAAGAGGGCGCAGCTGTGGCATAACGAGAAGGATCGGAGGTAGCCCCTGTTGTTTAAGCTGTTGTCTAATCAATGGCAAGTTTTGTTGGAACTGACCAAGAATGTTTGGCTCAATTGGGAAGCTATCTAGTGTTACCGTACCAGAAGATTGTGCTTGTTGCAGTGAAGTTAGTAGCATTTGTTCTAGCTCATCAGACAGTGCGTAGACATTTAACTCGTTCTTTTGTCCTGCAATTAAGTTAACAAGCGTACGCTTTAGTGCACAGCGCACATCAGATGCAAGTAGGATCGGGTCCTTTGTATTTTCCGCGGATTCCAACATTGTGTTGGCAATCGTGCGAATATCTTTTAGTGGCACTTGGTCCAATAAAAGCTGACGATATACTTTCAGCTGCTGCGCTGGATTAAGTGCTGCTGCTAATGCTTCTGCTAGTTTCGGGGCTTGTTGTGTCAAACGCTGGGTTATTGCTTCCACATCGTCGTGCGTAAACAATTCTGCAAGGTTTGTCTTCATGATTTTACTAATATGAGTGGCAATAACAGTGCCATCATCGACAACTTGGTAACCCATATTAAGTGCTTTTGCTTTATCTTGATGCTCAATCCATACAGCTGGCAACTGATAAGCAGGATCGCTACCCAAAATGCCATCTACCTCACCGTAAGTTTCGCCAACCGCTATCGCCATTAAACGCTCTGGTTCAATAAAGCCTTGCTCAATGACTTCGCCATTTAGAGAAATTGTGTATTGGTTTGGCTTGAGGCTCAGGTTGTCACGAATACGAACTTCAGGTAATAAAAAGCCAACTTGTTCAGAAAGGTTTCGACGCACACCGCGAATTCGTTGTGATAAAGGTGCCCCTTGTTCTTTGTTGACTAGATGGACGAGTCGGTAACCAAGCGCAAGTGATAATGTTTGGACGTGAGGAATATCATCCCATGTCAGCGGTGTATCATCGTCTTGCATTGCTTGTGAAAGTGCTTCGACCTCTTCAATCTGGGAGTCTTGCACTGGCTTCTTGATTTGACGCCACCCTGCGAACGCTAATGCGCCAGCAAACGCAAAAAAGGCTAGGTGTGGCATACCCGGTACCATACCGATTACCGCCATAATACCTGCGACAGTAAATAGCGTTGCAGGAGTTGCCAGTAATTGCTTTTGCATGGTTTCCGACATGCCATTATCGCTATCATTAATTCGCGTAACGATAATCGCGGCAGCCGTTGCCAATAGTAGTGAAGGAATTTGAGCAACTAGACCATCACCGATTGTGAGTAGGGCATAAGTTTTAAAGGCGTCAGACGCAGCGAGTCCATGCTCGAAGACACCAATACTGATACCACCAATGATATTGATAAACAGAATCAACAAACCTGCGATGGCATCGCCACGCACAAACTTTGATGCACCATCCATCGAACCATGAAAATCGGCTTCGTTGGCGACTTCTTTACGGCGTAAGCGAGCCGTTTCCTGATCGATAAGGCCAGCGTTTAAGTCGGCATCAATTGCCATTTGTTTGCCTGGTAAAGCATCCAACGTAAAGCGGGCTGAAACCTCAGAAATACGTTCACCACCTTTGGTGATTACGACGAAGTTGATGATCATCAAGATGACGAAAACCACCATACCAACGACGTAGTTACCGCCAATGACGACTTCGCCGAATGCTTGAATGACCTTACCCGCTGCGTCACCACCATTATGTCCTTCTAGGAGTACAATTCGCGTAGAAGCCACGTTCAATGTGAGACGTAATAATGTTGCGACCAGCAAAATAGTTGGAAAAACAGAGAAATCTAATGGTCGCTTTGCGGTTGTGCTGACCAGCAATACTAGGATTGCTAAGACGATATTAAAGGTAAACAGCGCATCCAGTAGCAGAGGAGGCAAAGGAAGAATCACCATTGCTAATATCATTAGCAAGACGATTGGAATGCCAACGTAGCCTTTGGTTGATGTTTGAAGTTGTTTTAACCGGTTAAGCATACTTTCGTGTCCTTGGATAAACGCGGGTTAATCAGTGCTGCAAATGTTTTGGAATCGAAAAATGAGGTAAAGGAATTGGCTCTTTTCCCTCACCTTTACGAAAGGCTTTCAATTGCAAAACGTAAGTAAGAATATGTGCCACTGCGATGTACAGTTGGCTTGGGATTGCTTGTTCAATCGCCGTCGTGTGATAAATCGAACGGGTAAGTGGCGGGGAGTTAATGATTTCCACTTTGTTTTCTCGGGCGATACGTTGAATGTGCATAGCAGTTTCGTCTACGCCTTTTGCGACGACAAAGGGCGCGTCAGAAAGCGAAGGCTCGTATTTCAGTGCGACTGCGTAGTGCGTTGGGTTTGTGATGATCACGTCAGCCGTCGGCACCATTTTATCGATCTTACGGCGCGCAAACTGTTGCTGTATTTGACGAATACGTTGTTTTACTTCCGGACGACCTTCATTATTTTTAAATTCCTCTTTCAATTCTTGTTTCGTCATGCGGAGTTCTTTTAGGTGTTCCCAACGCTGATAAGGAATGTCGATAACCCCAAATAACAACAATGCAAAGCCCATTAAGAGTAAGCCTTCAAACAGAATTGACATTACTAGAGAAAAACCTTGGCTGAGTGGGAGGTTTTGCATGCCAAGTAATGGCTGTAAGTGGTTGTCTAAATAGCCATATAAGATGCCGAAGATCACGGCTACTTTGAACGTCGACTTTAAGAGCTCAACCACTGAGCGGGTCGAAAAAATGCGCTTTATCCCGCTCAAAGGATTAATTTTGCTGAGCTTTGGCATCACGTTCGCGGGACGGAACATCCAGCCGCCTAGCACAAGGCTACTACCACAGGTCACGATAATAATGACGGTAAACAATGGTAATAGCATGTCGATGATGACTGCTAAACTTTGTCCCAATTGCTCGACAAGTTGTTTAGGATTTTCTAGGTCGGCTCGCGTCAGCATCATGTTGTAGCGAAAGATCCCCGACATGCTTTCCCAAATACTATTAAGCTGAGAGTAAAAGTAGAGCGCCACCGCTAGAAATATAACCGCAGTAGTAAACTCTTTCGCGCGAGGAATTTGTCCTTCCTGGCGGGCTTTCTTTACCTTCTGCGGTGAGGCTTTTTCAGTTTTGTCTTGAGAAGATTGATCGCTCATGCTCCCCCCAACATAAAGTTACTCAAGTGTCTAATGGTGTCGTGAACGAGCGCCGTGTAGCGACCAGGAACACCAGAAACTGAGATTAATACGCTGAATAGACCCAGCAGCATCGTCATAGGAAAACCTAACGCATAGACATTAAGTGATGGTGCGGCTCGGTTCATTACACCAAAACTGATGTTGGCTAGAAGCATGGAAACAATAGCGGGTAAAGCCAAAGCTAGTGAAGAGGCAAACATCCAACCGAAAATATTGACAACACCTTGCAGAGAAAGCGATGTGATACCAGATCCGACTGGCCAAACAACAAAGCTTTGAATCACGATATCTATGACGAGTAAGTGTCCTTCTAGCGCAAGAAACAACAAGGTTGAGAAAATCAGAAATATGCGTCCCAAAATGGCGACAGAAAGCCCGTTAATAGGATCATTCATCATCGCCATACCTAAGCCCATTTGCAGAGAAATCACCTGACCAAGCATGGTGAAAACGTTAAAGAGCATGTGCAAAATTAACCCAAACATTACCCCCCAAATAGCTTGCTCAAAAGCAAGGAACAGGGAAGTCATAGAGAATAATTCGACTTGTGGCATGGGTGGCATTAACGGTCCAGTAATGACAACGATCGAGAGGGCCAGTAAAGTACGAACCCAAACAGGAATAATTGCATCACCAAAGAAAGGCATTGAAATAAATACGGCTCCCACACGAAAAAACGGCCACCAGAGTTGACCGAGTATCGCCGAGAGCTCTGCAAATGTGATGGCCATTAGCCAATCATCCCTGGTATGTTGTGGAACAAGAAATCAAACAGTTCCATGATCTTACGGAGCATCCAGTGACCTGCAAAAATCACCATTAATAAGGTAACGAGCAAACGTGGCAAAAAGCTGAGTGTTTGCTCGTTGATTTGTGTGGCAGCCTGAAATACGGCGATACACAAACCGACAATTAAGCCTGGAACAACCAATACGGCAACCATCAAAATGATCAGCCATACTGCATCGGAAAATAACGTTACGGTTAGTTCTGGGGTCATAACTGCTCCTAGTTAACCGAAGCTGGCAGATAAGGTGCCAACTGTCATTGCCCAACCATCCACGAGTACAAATACCACCAACTTAAAGGGAAGTGAGACAATTAAAGGTGATAGCATCATCATACCCATTGCCATCAGGACACTGGCGACAACCAAGTCGATGACCAAAAACGGGATGAAAAGCATAAAACCAATTTGGAAGGCGGTTTTCAGTTCACTAATGACAAATGCAGGCAAGACAACGGCAAATGAAATATCCTCAACGTTTTGGTCGAGAGGCTCATTGGCAATACGTAACATTTGTTCAAGAGAGCTTTGGTGCGTCTGTGCCAACATGAACTCTCTCACTGGTTTCTCTGCAACAGAAAAAGCCTGTATTAGCGTGATTTCGCCGTTGTCGTATGGCTGAAACGCATTTTCATAAATATCGCTCCAGACAGGGCGCATAATCAGTAACGTCAATGCGAGAGCGATCCCGACCAACACTCTATTAGGTGGGCTTTGTTGAAGACCAAGAGCTTGGCGCAAAATCGCAAGGACAACGACAATTCGAGTAAAGCTCGTCGCCATCAAAATAAATGCTGGAAGAAAACTGAGCGCCGTCATCAACAACAGAATTTGCAGTTTAACGCTGTATTCTTGTTGTGTGTCGCCATCAGAAACGGACAAGATAGTTAAGCCGTTGTCAGCCGCCATTGTTGGGAAAGCAAACAAAAGTGACACCAATACCAAAAGAGGTAACCAACGGTGCCAAGCGCTCAGATTTTTCATTGTGATGCCTACCTAAGATTATTGACCAACGCCACTCAATGCAGAGTCATGTACATCGATCAGACGAAGTCCATACTTATCATTGACAACGACAACTTCAGCGTGGCCCATAAGAGAACCGTTTACTTTCACGTCTAAAGGCTCGCCATTGAGCTTTTCCAACTCGATAACCGTGCCTTCACCCGCTTTCATTAAGTCCCCAAGTGGGATCTCCTTACTCGCAACTTCCAGCGTGACTGTGACAGGAATGCTTTTGAAAAAGCTAAGGTCACGTTCCGCAGTGGCTGGTTCTTGTTGGAGCGTATCTTCGGCTTCAAAGTCTTCTAATTGAAAATCATCAAAGTTCAGTTCTTCTGCGTCGAATGCATTAGTTTCTAGCGCTTCGCTCATCGCTGCGGTTCCTTATCAGGGTTAAAGATCAAAACAAGTTGGCCGTCTTGCTCGGCAATACGACCTGTAAATAGAGATTGGTTGCCAATGCTTACTGGAACCGTGTTAAGAAGCTCAATAGGTAAAATATCGTTGGGTTGTAAGCCAACCACATCACTTAAAGGCATCTTCTTTTTACTTAGAACAACGTTCAGTCGAACGGGGGTCGTCTCTAAAGAACGACAGAAAGGTTGAAACAAATCGGTATCAGGCTGCAGTTCAAGCTGCTCGATCAGCGTTTGAATAAGATGACCATCTAGCTTGAGATGAATTGAGCCTTGATGATCGTCAAACGCAATGTTTAATTGAACGTTAATGCCAATTCCTCTAGGGGTCTCATACTCACCCGTGTCCCACATTTCACCAGGAGCAAGCCAACCGATGATGATTCGACTGATGCGCTCTTGTAAACGTAAGTCACTGGCCGTCAGAGTAGCGGCTGAACGCTCTGCACTTGCACCATAAAATCTATCAGCCAACTTTATTAGCGTGTGAGGGTTACCATGGATGAATACCATGCCGCCTTCCTGATGTTGATAGGTCGACGTTTGCTCTTTGTCCATCTCAACCGATGTAAAGCGGTGCAAGTCTACTGAGGTTAAGCTAGCTTCCACTTTTCCTGTGCTGAGCCAATTTTGTAATTCAGTCGTAAGGTTTGAGCAAGATTCTGAAATTAAATTATCGAGCTTCTCACGAATGATATGAATAGGTTTGCCTAATAATTCTACATCAAGTAGTTGACTATCAGAAATAGGCTCGCTAACTCTATTTTCCATTTATATTTTACCGTGCGTTAACAATCGAAAGTGTTTTAACTTAATGGCGTGTAGTCTACACAGAAATTTTAATGATCTTTTAGCTCCAAACTCTAAGATTGTGACTTTAGTTCACATGTTGCTTTGTTCATATAGTCATAATCTTTTAATGAAATTTAAAAAGAGTTAGTTTTCTTTATAAATCGCTTAATAAATAAAATAACAATGTTGAGCGTTTTAGTTGTTATAGATTTTTTAAATTGCCTTTATGGCGTAACAACAACTTCAAATAAATAAACTATAAGATACTGTTTTTTATGCTTAAAGCTTCCGACGGAGGCTAAGCGTGCTCTCTTGAGCGTTTTGTAAACAATTTTAATATTCAGAATAGGTAATTAAAATGATTAGCTATGCCAGTTCTCTCGGCTTGGTGGCATATTTAATTAAACGGTTTAAGTCATGGGAATGTAAGATATACATGAATCATGTCCGTTTGATAATTTGTAACACAATTATTGTTATCAGTTTTATTTTTTCAAAAGTGTCATATTCAGAAGAAGTCTTAACAATCCCTATGGACCTCTCTAAATGGACATATGAGGGAAATAAATTCAAATGCAACTTGTTGCAATCAAATAATGACTATGGGAAGTTTTATTTCCTAGCGGAACCTAATAATAAATTCTATTTTATTTCCGATATAGAATATGAAAACAATAAATGGAAAACGATTGCTTTAACAACTCAAAATGCTCCTTGGAGTGATGAGCTTTATAGAAAAGAATTTGGCTCCCTTGAATTTACTAAGCCGTCTCAGCGTTTCATCTTTAATAAAGGCGCTGAAGAATTCATGGATTCAATTGCTTCGGGTAGTTGGGTGACGCTGTCACTTAAAGGAAGTAATGCTTCCTCTATTTCAGAGATTGTGATTCCTACTCTTCAAATTCAAAACGCATTGAAATCATTTAATGCGTGTCGCGCGCGATTGCCTAAATTGTCTTTTTCAGAGGCAAGGGATATGGCGCTCTCATTTGAGTTTGGTCAGAAGACGTTAAGTCGTGGACAGAAAGCAACACTAGAAGCGCTGTATAGCTATGTATCTGTGGATGATCGAGTGACCAAAATCCTCATCGACGGTCACACCGATAACGTTGGTTCAAGTTTAACGAACCTTTCTGTGTCACGTACTCGAGCAGAGCAAGTCACCAACGCTTTGATTGAGCTTGGGGTCGACGAGTCGATGATCGAAACACGAGCTCATGGTTCGCGTTACCCAATTGCCAGCAATAACTCGGTTAATGGCCAAGCAAAAAACCGACGTGTCACCCTGCGTTTAGTGAGGGACAACGAGTATACGGCTACGAAACACTACCCAGATCTACAATCACAAAATCAACAAACGAAAGTTAAGGTTCAATGATGACGAAAACGAAAATTTTGTTGGTTGAGCCAAATGAAGCTCTTGCTCAACCAGTATTGGATGTGTTGCAAAATGCAGGTTACACCGCGAAACACACTCGTACTGGTCGAGGCGCTTTGCTTGAAGAGCGAGCAGAAATCACTTTAGTGAGCTCTACGCTGCCGGATATGTGTGTTCGTGAGTTTGTCGCGTGTCACCAAAAGCAGCGAAATTCGGGTGTTGTTATTGCGATTGTCGACCAAGAACAAGGCATCTTGGCTGCTGAGACGATGAAAGCGGGCGCTACTGATTATCTATTACGCCCATTTGAATCTAATCAGTTGGTTAATCTGCTTAAACGTGTTGAAGCGTTAGGTAAGCCAATGGCCAACATTGTTGCGGAGTCTTGGAGAAGCAAACAAGTTCTGCAATTGGCGCATCGTGCAGCATGTACTAACGCGAGTGTGCTTATTACAGGTGAATCGGGAACGGGTAAAGAAGTGCTGGCGCGATATGTGCATGAGCACTCTCCGCGTATCAATGGTCCATTTGTGGCGGTTAACTGTGCCGCCATTCCAGAGTCAATGTTAGAGGCTGTGCTATTCGGTCATGTAAAAGGCGCGTTCACCGGAGCGACAAATTCTCAAAGCGGTAAGTTTGAAGAAGCAAATGGCGGGACGATTCTGCTTGATGAGATTGGTGAAATGTCACCTGCGGTTCAAGCTAAATTGTTACGCGTCCTTCAAGAGCGTGAAGTAGAACGTGTTGGTAGCCATAAAGCCGTTCAGCTCGATATTCGTGTTATTGCGGCAACCAACAAAGACTTACGTGAGGAAGTTCAAAAAGGCACGTTCCGTGAAGATCTTTATTATCGATTAGATGTGCTGCCTCTGCACTGGCCGCCTTTGCGTGAAAGAAAAGAGGACATTCTACCGATTAGCCAATTCTTTATTGAAAAGTATCAAGATAGCAGCCGCTGTCACCTATCCCAAGATGCGATTAGTGCGCTGAGTCAGTATCACTGGCCGGGCAATATTCGTGAGTTGGAAAATGTCATTCAACGCGCTTTGGTCATGCGTCATGGTGATTACATTACAGCCCATGACCTGATGCTGCCTATTGAGCTTGTCGCGTCAGTTCCTACAGCAGAGCCAACTTCAAGTTTTGGTCATGTAGAAGCGAAGAAGCAAGCTGAATATCAGTTTATTTTGGAAAAGTTACGTCAGTTTGGTGGAAACCGAACGAAAACCGCAAACGCGCTTGGAGTCTCTACTCGAGCGCTACGCTACAAGCTCGCAGCAATGCGAGAACATGGTATTGATTTACAGTCGGCACTAGGCTCGGCTGCCTAATAGGAGAAAAAATAGATGGCAAGTCAACCTACTCATGCGGTCTCGGCAGAGCAACTTATGTTGTCAAAAATGCAGGCGATGCAGGCACAAGTGCAGCCGCCAGAGTTTATCGTGAGTGCAAATCCTTTAGATCAACAATCACTAAACGCACCTTTATCGTTCTCACAAGCGATGACAAATGTGTTGGATACAGTGAATCAACATCAATCAGTGGCTAGTCAAAAAATGACGGCCGTAGAAACAGGAAAAAGTGATGACCTAGTTGGTGCAATGGTCGCGAGCCAAAAAGCCAGCTTGTCCTTTAATGCTTTGATGCAAGTGCGCAACAAAGTCGTGACCTCATTTGAAGATATTATGAAGATGCCGGTGTAATTCATGTCAGAACTAACCCCCCAAGTCGCCGGAAACACAGCTATGGCTACCGGCACAGCACAGACATTTTCTACTGCCAATGGCATGGACGATGTGACAACGAAGCTGAAGCAAATCTGGTCTAGCAGTCAGAGAAACTTAGTGCTATCTGCGGTGTTAGCTGCGATTGTTGCAGCGATTATTGTGGTTGCACTATGGAGTTCCTCGCAGAGCTTTCGTCCGCTTTATAGCCAACAAGAGCGTTTTGATATCGGCGAAATTGTGTCGGTATTAGAAAGCGAAGGCGTAAGCTACCGCATGCAAGAGCAAAATGGACAAGTTCTTGTACCAGAAGGTGAGGTTGCGAAGGTACGCATGTTGCTTGCATCAAAAGGTGTTAAAGCGAAGCTGCCGACAGGTTTGGATTCGCTCAAGGAAGATAGCTCTCTTGGTACGAGCCAATTTATGGAAACGGCGCGTTATCGTCATGGTTTAGAAGGTGAGTTAGTACGTACTATCATGTCTTTGAACTCAGTAGCGAACGCGCGTGTTCATTTAGCAATACCTCGTCAAACTCTATTCGTCCGCCAAAACAGTGAGAATCCATCAGCATCTGTCATGCTTGAGCTCAAACCTGGTGAAGACTTAAAGCCTGAACAAGTCGAAGCGATCATTAACCTAGTGGTCGGTAGTGTCACGGCAATGAAGCCAGAATTTGTTTCTGTCATTGACCAGTATGGCCGTCTTCTTAGTGCGGATGTCGCTTCTGCGGAAGCCGGCAAAGTAAACGCGAAATATCTTGAATACCAGAAGAGTGTTGAAAAACAGATCATCCAACGCGCAGCAGATATGCTTACGCCGATTGTGGGGCCGAGTAACTTCCGCGTACAAGTCGCTGCCGATCTGGACTTTAGCCAAGTTGAAGAAACACAAGAAATTTTGGATAACGCGCCGGTTGTGCGTAATGAGCACACCATTCATAACAACTCGGTTGATCAAATTGCGTTGGGTGTTCCAGGTTCTCTAAGTAACCAACCGCCAGTGACAGGATCTGGTGAAGTGGAAACGAACGATAGCCAAAACACGAATGCGCGATCTGAAGTGAATCGTCAATATGCTGTAGGTAGTAGTGTTCGTCGTACTCAATACCAACAAGGCCAAATAGAAAAGCTTAGTGTCTCGGTTTTGTTGAACTCGAAAGCTTCGCCAGATGGTGTGGCGTGGAGTGAAGCCGATAAAGAGCAAATCTCAAACATGATCATGGATGCTGTTGGTATCTCTGCCACACGAGGTGACAGCTTAAGTTTAATGAGTTTCAACTTCACCCCAATTGAAATTGATGCTCCTCCTGCACTGCCGTGGTGGCAAGACCCTACAGTACAGCAGCCAATACGCTACGTTATTGGTGGCTTGTTAGGCTTGGCGATGATCTTCTTCGTACTGCGTCCATTAATCATGCACCTAACTGGCGTTGATAAACCTGTGCCTGAGCTAAATTTTGCTGAGCCTCAGGAAGAGCCTGACTACGAAAACTTGCAAACGCGTGAAGAGCGCGAGCATGAAGAAGTACTTGATCGCCGCCTATCTGAAAAAGGCATCTCAGCCTCTTCAGGTTTAGATGTAAACAGCGACATGCTACCACCAGCAGGTTCGCCATTAGAAATTCAATTGAAACACCTACAGCTTATTGCTAATGAAGAGCCAGAGCGCGTAGCCGAAATACTGAAACAATGGGTAAACATCAATGAACACAGTTCTATCAAAGCAGACGCTTAGTTATGTTGAACAAACCGCGCTCGTGCTATTAGGCATGGGCGAGGATGCCGCAGCGAAGGTTTTGCAACACTTTAGCCGTGATGAAACCCAGCGTGTGACTCGTGCAATGGCGAAGTTAAATGGCATTAAGAGCGATTCTGCTCGTGGTGTTATTCAAGCTTTCTTCGAAGATTTCCGTGAGCACAGCGGTATTCGAGGAGCCTCTAAGGAATACCTATCTAATACATTGCGTAAAGCATTGGGTAACGATTTGGCAAAAGGGTTATTAAATACCTTATATGGCGATGAAATTCGCAACAATATGCAGCGCTTACAGTGGGTGGAAGCAGAAACTCTCGCTCGTTTCATTGTGAACGAGCACCCACAAATGCAAGCAATTTTTCTAGCGTATTTGCCAGCAGATAGCTCTTCAGCGGTATTGAAGCACTTGCCACAAGATTACCATGACGAAATCTTGTTCCGTATTGCTCAATTGCAAGATATCGATCATCAAGTTGCCGTTGATTTGCATGAACTCGTTGAGCGTTGCATCGAAAAAGTATCCGCAAGTCAAAGCACGCCGTTATCAGGTGTTAAGCAAGCAGCAGATATCATTAACCGCTTTGAAGGTGACCGTGGTTCATTGATGGAAATGCTGAAGTTGCATGATGAAGATGTTGTTAATGCAATCGAAGAAAACATGTTCGACTTTATGGTTCTTGGCCGACAACGCGAAGAAACCATGGACATGTTGGTGCAGCAAATCCCGCTAGAGTTGTGGGCAGTCGCGCTAAAAGGTTCCGATATTACCTTACAGCAAGCTATTAAGCGTTCAATGCCGCAACGTATGGTGAAAGCGCTAGAAGATGACATGGACGCACGCGGCGCTGTTGCGTTAAGTCGAGTTCAAAAAGCACGTCAAGACATCATGCAAATGGTACGTGAGCTGGATGAATCTGGTGAAGTTCAGCTGCTTCTCTATGAAGAGCCAACGGTGGAGTAAGGTCATGCTAGAGACAAAATCAAGTACTATGCGATTGCCTCCGAGCGGGTATCGTTTACACCGTTTTCCGCCTTTAGCGCAACCTAAGACTATCGAAGACGAATTCGGGCTAGATAACCAAGGCTGGCAAGAACCTCAAATTGATATCCAACAGCAACTTGAAGAAGGTTTTCAACAAGGTTTGCAACAAGGACATGAGGAAGGCTTACGCCAAGGTATCGAACAGGGCAAGCAACAAGGTCTGTTGGAAGGCCAAAAAGAAGGTTTCCAAAAAGGCTTTGTTTCCGGTGAACAGTCTGGAAAGCAAGGCTTTTTGGAGGCGGCGAAGCCTGTCAATGAACTTTTTCACGCCCTTTCTCGTTGGCAAGATGAAAAAGAACAGCAACAACGCCATATGATTTGTGAACTGGTACAAAAGGTAGCTCAGCAAGTGATTCGTGCCGAGCTCACTTTAATGCCTCAGCAGATCCTAGCTTTGGTGGACGAGACATTGTCTGCCATGCCTGGTAAAGCGGAAACAGTAACTGTGCATTTAAATCCGCAAGATTTAGAGCGCATTACTCACATCAATGCTGATTTGCCGCAATCTTGGAAACTGGTCCCTAATACGGAGCTTCCTATTGGTGGCTGTCAGTTAGTGACTGATGACGCAGAAGCGGATGCGAGCTGCGACTCTCGTTTGGAAGCCTGTATGGACAATGTAAAGCAACACCTTTTGGATGAAGTCAGTATTCCACAGGTAGAGTCTGAGCATGAGTAATACCCTAAGCCATGAACTATTAAGTGAGCGTTTGAGCGAAGCCTTGGCTTCGCTCGATTCAATCCCTGTTGCTCGCGTAACAGGGCGATTGATAAAAGTAAACGGCTTAATGTTACAAGCCGTAGGGTGTCGGTTTAAGCTTGAGCAGCGTTGTCTCGTAGAAACCGCGGAAGGCGATATGATCGAAGCGCAAGTTGTGGGCTTTGAACATACCATTGCTTACCTCATGCCTATTCGCCGTTTAGGCGGCCTGTTTGCAGGTGCAAAAGTCATCCCTCTTGATGGTGACAGTACCGTACAGCTAAGCTCTCAGTGGTTAGGACGCGTACTGAATGGTTTAGGTGAGCCGTTAGATGATGGGGCACCGCTTAAGGGGGGAGATCGAGTTTCACTTGAACCAAAACCGATTAACCCACTGAAGCGACGCCCAGTTGATACACCACTCAACGTAGGCGTGCGAGCGATTAATGGACTATTGACGGTAGGCAAAGGCCAACGTATTGGTTTGATGGCTGGCAGTGGCGTCGGTAAAAGTGTGTTAATGGGGATGATCACCAAAAACACGGAGGCCGATGTAATTGTGGTCGGGCTTATCGGTGAGCGAGGCAGAGAAGTACGTGAGTTCATCGAGAGAAACTTAACCCCAGAAGCGCGCAAGAAAGCGATCATTATCGCGGCTCCTGCTGATGAATCCCCGCTAATGAGGTTAAGAGCGACACTACTTTGTCATCGCGTTTCAGAGTATTTCCGAGACCAAGGCAAAGACGTTCTACTTCTGATGGACTCTCTAACCCGATACGCCATGGCACAGCGCGAAATCGCTCTTTCGCTCGGTGAGCCTCCAGCTTCTCGTGGTTATCCGCCTTCTGTCTTCAGCGTGTTACCTCAACTCCTAGAGCGAGCGGGTAACAGTGAAAATCAACATGGTAGCTTAACGGCAATTTACACCGTATTGGCAGAAGGGGACGACCAACAAGATCCTGTCGTGGATTCCGCGCGCGCCATCTTAGATGGGCATGTTGTTTTATCGCGTCAACTAGCTGAGCAAGGGCATTATCCCGCGATAGATATCAACGCGTCTATTAGCCGTTGTATGAATACTTGTACGCAGGACGCACACAGCACGATTGCGAATAACTTCCGTCAAATGTACTCCAACTACCTTCAGGTTAAAGAGTTACTGCCATTAGGGGGTTATCAACCAGGACAAGATCCTGAGTTAGATCAATCAGTTGCTATGTACCCAAACTTGCGTGCATATCTACAACAAGCTGCCAACGAGTCTGTAGATTACCCAACCAGTTTGACCGAGCTTGCGCAGCTTTTTCAAAATGCTTAATCAAATGGGAGTGACAAGGCTGAAATGAAATCCAAGTTAAAAGCCGTAGGCAAGTTACAGCAAATGGAAGAAAAACAGCGTGATCGTGTGGGTCAACAACTTGATGCCATGCGTCAGCGTCACTCCCATCTTTCAATGCAATTGGAACAGTTATCGGCGTTGAAAGGCCACGCTGGACAATCAACCCGAACCGGCCCGACGCTGACGAGCGCGGCTTTGATGAACTTTAATCGTGTTGACCAAATGCTACAAAGAATGCTTCGTCACCACGAGCAAGAGCAAGCCGTTATGCAAGCGGAATGTGCATCTGTACAGAAAACACTAGAACACAAGCACGCACGCGTTCAAGGGTTAGAAAAAGTGCTTGAGCGTTGGCGTACTAAGCAGAACTATGAAAAAGCGAAAAAAGAGCAAAAGATGATTGAAGACATCATTAACTCTCGCGTTAAGCGCAAGATATTATGATGTCTTGTTGACGCAACTAGGAGCGTGAATCATTTCTGCGGTGTCTTAGCCAACCAAACCAGCCTCCAAGCATGATCAACCCTGATCCGAGACCACCGCCGCTGCCGTTATCGTCAAAGCCCGACGTGTTAGTATCTTCTGGTTCAAAGCCGGAATCGCCTTCACTATGATAATCTTCTGTACTTGCTAGGAGGGCGTTATAACGAGTTTTCACTCCCGAACTGGTTTGGGCTTCAATCCACGTTGTATAATTTAGAACCTCAGTAAACACACTCGGAATCGCAGCAGATTCACAAACAGAAGAACCATAGCTAACAATACCGATTTGCTGATACATGCCATTATTGTCTTGATAAGTGAGAGGACCGCCTGAGTCACCGCGGCAGATACCAGTGTAGCTTCGCTCAGGAAATCCATTCGCGCACAAACTTTCCTGAGCATTAAACCCTGTTACCAGCGAAGCGCATTGGGTGTCGGTAAGGGGTTTTACTTCTGCCCAGCGTAAATAGTTTGGCCCGTTTTCATCACTAGTCGAGGTCTGACCTAAACCGAATATCTGATAAACCGTCTTGCTGCTGTAGTCTCCAAAGTCTTGCGGTAAAGTGATGGATTGAACGTTATCGGTAATAGGGCGAGTCAATTCAAGGACAGCGATGTCATTAATCCATAAATCGCTAGGCACATAATCAGGATGAATCACAATAGAGCGAACATCTTTGAATTCTTCAACAAACACGTCATTCATCGTAGGGTTTTTGACTAGCACTCGTAGATCGTTGATTGTCCACCCGTCAGTGAAAACGCTTGGTTCTACGCAGTGAGCCGCAGTTAAAATGAAACGGTCGTTTACAATGGTTCCCCCACAAATATTGGCAAACTGATTAGCGCCAGTTTTATGTAGAATAAGACGTGCAAAAAAAGGAAGTTGGTTTTGGGTCGCCTGCTGCCCTCCAATAATTGCCGTGGAGATCCCTTGTTCTGAAAGGCGGTTATCATTTTCTGCTTCTGCGGTCGCACTCAAAGATACTGCAAAACAGAGTGCGCTTAGCCATATTTGATACTGCTTCATAAACCATCCTTGGATGAAAAGTGCTCCTCTAACTTTATACTAGTTTTTCAGTGAATGTGCTTAACAAAAGTTTCTAATAGTTGAATGATTGTTGTAGCCAAGATCGCAACAGATGAAACGATTCAAGCTTTAGCTTGTGTGGCGGGCATACAAAGTAAAGCTGTTGATGAGGATTAATGACGGGTTCACCCAGCTCGATTAGCTGACCATATTTGATGTCATCCTTCACAAACAAGCGATGAGTGACCAATAACCCCAAACGACGAGTTGTGGCCTGGACGGCTTGTATCGACATGTTAAAAGTGATTGGTTTTTTATTTTTAGGTCGCTGGATACCCGTCGCGTCCAGCCACACGTTCCAGTCATTTTTTCTTCGTTCGTTAGTAACTTCAATGATGGGATACTGCTTTAAGAGTTGAGTGATGTTTGAGTCCTTTGTCTTCGCTATCAATTCAGGACTGCACACCAAAACCAGTTCATCTTCACTGAGCTTTTCGCAGTAGTAATCCTGCCATTCTTCGGGATTTCCATGCACCAAGGCCGCGTCGATACCTTCTTGTTCTAAATTGAATCTGCCAGACAGGTTTGATAAACGAACGTCTAATTGAGGAGCAAACCCTTGTAAATCTGACATTCGAGGAATCCACCAGTGAAGAGCCAATGAATTCACCATATTGAGCGTAACACGTTGCAAATTCTGATCTTGGATGAGTGCTTCCGTTGCATCGACAATTTGCTCTAAAGCGGGTGCCACCTTTCTGTAATACTTCTTACCGTCCGCATTGAGTTGAACTTGTCTGCCTATGCGATCAAACAGAGGCTTGTTGACTTGACTCTCCAGCGATTTAATTGCCTGACTTACGGCTGAGTGGCTTACACTTAATATCTGTGCTGCTTCTGTCATGCTGCCAGACTCAGCTACTGCAACAAATGCGTAGATGGACTTTAAGGGGACTAGTTTCCGCATAATTTAAAAACCGTAGCTGGTGATAGATAAGTTAAACTGTAAGTTTTTCTTACATCAATGGTTAATATTACTCGCTATTTACGATAAGTGATGTCTTTTAAAATGCTCCATATATTAAGGAGTATTGAATGAATGCTGTAAATAAATCTATCCTTTTCATGTTGATGTCTACGTTAAGCTTATCTGTTACTGGACTGTTAGCAAAGCAGTTGTCAGGCGAACTTTCCGTCACACTATTTAGCTTCTTACGTTTTTTGGTGCCTGCGCTTATCTTGCTTATCTTACTTCGTGTGAAAAACCTTACCTTTCCTAAAGCGGGCACGCTAAAGCCTATTTTATTGCGTGCTCTTTGTATCGGTTTGTCACAACTTTGCTTTATCGCGTCATTACAAACGTTAACGCTCGTTGAGGGGGTCGTTTTGTTTGCTACTGGCCCATTATTTATTCCCTTGGTTGAAAAGCTGTTCATGAGGGGGCGCATTCGTGTTTCAACATTGGCGGCTTTAGCAATGGCGTTCACTGGTGTGGTTATGTTGGCGGGCGGTGGAAGTGAGATTACATGGCGAGCGGATTTATTGCTCGGCTTGGCTGGTGGACTCTTCAATTCTGGTTCTCAGCTTACGTTATATAAAGTGAGTAAAACAAATATGTCGCCGCTAGAAATCAACTTTTGGGCGTTTGGTTTTGCTGCCGTATTTCTGTTGCCGCTAACTTTGTTTAACGACTTCGACGTGTTACTTAATATGAGTGTTATGGCGCCTGAGATTTCTTCAAATACGCTGTGGATCGGTATGATGTCTCTGATGATCATTAACACCCAAGTTTTTCGCTCCAAAGCATATAAACTGGCAAGCAGTGGCTCTCAACTTGCGCCACTCATTTTTACTAACTTATTGTTCACTGCGGTTTGGCAGAGCCTGTTTTTTGAAGACCGAATGAGTCAAAGTCAAATTGTTGGGATGAGTTTAATAGTGCTCGCAATCATACTGAACACATGTTGGGTTCGTTTTACGGCGCATCGCAGTGGCGGTTTACAAGCGAGAACTTCTTAGTCTGTCGGAAAATGAAGGGGGCAGGTAGATAAATTGGTCGTGTGGTTTGATTTTTCCTGAGTATGGGCTAGCGTCAAGAAAGGTTCAGGGAGAGAAATCATGCTTACGCTAAATTATTACGTCGAAATTTCGGCGACACCGCAACGAGTGTGGGAAGTGCTAACCGATGTTGAGTTGTATAAACGTTGGGCACAAGCCTTTTCACCGCAGTCTCAATTTGAAGGAGCTTGGGAAGAAGGAGGTGGCATCACTTTTTTTGATCCAGATATGGGCGGAACAAGGGCGATCATAGATACGGTGCTACCGCTTCAAAAACTTGAATTTCATCATGTTGCCATTTTTAATCCGGATAATCGTCAACAACTCGATGCTGACCTAGCATCTAGGTGGATCGGATCGCGAGAGATCTACCAGATCGATACCAACAACGATCGTTTACTACTCAATGTTACCATTCATACTCACAACGACTTTGTTTCCATGTTTAATCACGGATGGGAAAAAGCTTTACCCTTGATAAAAGCCATTAGTGAAGAGCAAGCTTAGGGTTCTTGCTTATCTTGGGCTGACGATGCGTTGCCTGAAGGTATACAATAGCACGCAAGATAGCGCACCTAAGAGAGTGGATGATGGAATTTAAAGTTGATACCCATACACATACGTACGCAAGTGGTCACGCGTACAGTACCTTGATTGAAAATGCAAAGTTGGCAAAAGAGAACGGGCTGGATATGTTCTGCACGACCGATCACGCAGAATCAATGCCGGGTGCGCCTCATTACTGGTTCTTCTCGAACCAGAAAATTCTGCCTCGCTTTCTTGAAGGCGTTGCGATTATTCGTGGCGTTGAATCTAACATTATGAATACCGAAGGCGACATTGATATTCCACTGAGTGTGGACCGCAACTTAGATTGGGTGATCGCGAGTTTTCATGAACCCGTTTTTCGTCCTGCAAACAAGCAAACTCACACGGAAGCACTTGTTAATGTCATTCAGAGTGGTCGTATTGATGCGCTCGGTCATCTTGGTAATCCAAATTTCGACTTTGATTTTCAGACCGTTTTAGCGTGCGCGAAAGAGCACAATGTCGCGATTGAAATTAATAACACCACGCTGAAAGGCAACAGCCGAGTAGGCAGCGTAGACCGTTGCCACGAGATTGCACAAATCGGGAAAGATCTTGGTGTTTTCTTCACCACGGGCAGTGACGCGCATTTCTGTCACGATGTTGGTAATCTGGATTTGGTTGGAGAGTTAATGGACAAAGTGGGTATTGATAGCAAGAAAGTGATTACTCACACCGCTCAGCAGTTTTTGTCTTTCTTAGCTTTGAGAGGCCGTAAACCAATTGCAGAATATGACAGCATTCTCAACGCATAAACTTGATTACATTTAAGGTATGCACCCGACGCCAGATTGCTTTACACTGCGACCCGGAAATACTCAACTAAGCTAGTTTTTCGCCTCTTATGGCGTAGGTTATTTGGGTGAATAAAGCCGACACAGAATTCGGCACTATAAATGGAGAAGTGAAAAATGTTACGTCCTTTAGTCCTAGGGTGTGCGATTGCGTTTGGCTCAACATACGCAATGGCAGAAGCGGTTGATTTAAAACAAAACATGAAACAGATGAAGATGGAATTCAAACAGGCGGCGGAAGCGTCTGATGTTGAAACCATGAAATCTGCGATTGATAGCTTGCAAGCGATTGTTGAACAATCTAAGCGTGGTAATTACCCACCAGAGAAGTTTGATACTTACTTAGAAGGCTTTAACAAGCTGACGGTAACGCTAGATAAGATTGAAGCGGATCTTGATGCGGGCAAGCTACAAGAAGCAAAAGCTCAACTGCGTGAAATCGATAGTCTTCGTGAAGAGTACCACGACAAGCGCAATCCAAGCATTTGGAGCAAGTTGTTCGGCTAATTATCTACTGAGCGGAGCATTTGCTCGTGGCAGTGGGTTACGCGT
Organism: Vibrio sp. Vb2960; assembly: GCF_033337665.1. Classification (NCBI taxonomy): domain Bacteria; kingdom Pseudomonadati; phylum Pseudomonadota; class Gammaproteobacteria; order Vibrionales; family Vibrionaceae; genus Vibrio; species Vibrio sp. Vb2960. Next base: position 213,554 of record NZ_JAWORD010000002.1, read on the forward strand.
TATCTCTAAGTAATGAATGAACACATTATCAGCCTGCCATTTCGGCGGGCTTTTTTGCGCCTGTCAATCGATGCATTCAAGAAAACCTGTGAGGTAGCAACCACTTATTGATACTGTTTTTTGAGCTATCACTCAAAATTGGTTACGCTGTGTGAAATTTGTTAAGTCACCGTTATGCGTAGATTAATTCCTTTTTACCGCTCGATGTTATTTGCTAGTGCTCTCAGTTGGGTGCTAGTGACGCTGATGCCTGTTATCAATGCTCATGGTAACAGTATGGGCGTGTGGGCGACGCTATGTACGCTTAACGGATTTGAGTTGGTCCAAATAGAAGAGGGCGACAATTCGGTCAGCCACAAAGGCAAGCCTTGTCCGTTTAGCCACTTCTCGACTTTTCATCACGATACACTTCCAACGACACCGATACTTTCAAGACAGAGCTTGGTGACTTCTGACAGCTACGCTTATTTGGCTCTAAGTGTGCGATTTGAAACACCAGTTCCTAGAGCGCCACCAGTTTCCCTTTTCTCATAACGAAAACAATTACAAGTAAATAAAGCCAACAACACTGCCACTTCGAGCAGTGGTACTCCCAAATCTAAGTCAATTAGCGCCGCATACGAATGTGTATGTGCAGGATGCGTTTGACTGAATTTGGGTGTTCAACAATGAAAAAAGGAAAATACACATGTTGAGAAACTCGGCAAAGCCTCAACTCAAGGAAGCCTCACGCTTAAAATCCATCTACTTTATGACGTGGCGATGGCACTTTTACGCAGGTTTGTTCGTCATTCCATTTATGCTCATGCTTTCCCTCACGGGGTTGGTGATGTTGTTTGATGACGAAATCGAATTGGCTCGATACGAAGCGACATTACAAGTTTCACCACAAGAGCAAATGGTTCCCGTCTCTGTACAATTAGAAACCGTAAAGCAGGCCTATCCCGATTTTAATGTCACTCAATTTGTACCTGCTAAAACGGCCGATATTGCCAACCGCTTCTCGATTCAAAACCAAGAAGGCAGCTCACTGATTGTTGCAGTAAATCCTTATACAGGAGACGTACAAGGCACCATTAATCGTGGTGATAGCATCTATGAACTGATGAACAGCATTCATGGTACGTTGCTCATCGGAGACTTAGGCGACCGTTTAATTGAAATCGCCGCAAGTCTGGGGATTTTGCTGTTGGTGTCTGGTTTGTACCTTTGGTTACCGAGAGACAACGCCAGCCGTGCTGGCTTTTTGAAAATTCGTTTTGGCAGTGGAACTCGTATTTTGATGCGAGATCTGCATGCGAATTTAGGCGGTGTGCTATCAATTGTTCTGTTGTTCTTTTTGATTTCAGGTCTGTCTTGGGCTGGGATATGGGGCGCGAAAATGGTGCAAGCTTGGAATACCTTCCCAACCTATTACACATGGGGTGAGAAACCAGAGTCGACACTGACACACAAAGACCTGAATCATGGTGCATCAGAAGAGATGCCATGGAACTTAGAGCTTGCTGCTGTGCCTGAATCGAAAGACAAACCCGCTCATGATCATGCCAATATGAAGGAAGATATGGCATACGCAGGCAACCATGATGCGCTCTCTATTGATGATATCATCCTCAAGGCTGAAATGATGGGCTTCACTGGCTATAAGCTGTTTTTGCCACGCTCTGAGACGGGCATTTACACCGTTGCAGCTAACTCCATGGGTGGCGATATCTCCGACCCAAGACAAGATCGCACCAGCCACTTTGACCAATATTCCGGTCGCTTGTTGGTGGACGTCACGTGGCAAGATTACAGTTTGTTTGCCAAGTTCATGGCGGCAGGTGTGTCATTGCATCAAGGCGATGTCAGTGTGTTTAACAAAGTGCTCAACGTGGTGTTCTGTTTGGCGTTCATCTTAATCTCAATCACAGGTGTGGTGATGTGGTGGATTCGTAGACCAAGTCGCAGTGCTGCATTGGGTGCGCCACCTAAGTTTCAGCAAGACGGCATTTGGAAACTTGGTTTAGTAACGTTGGTGATATTGTGTCTGGCGTTTCCGATGGGCGGTTTGGCGATTGTTACGGTTCTCGCACTGGATTGGCTGTTGTTCAACCGCGTTGAGAAGCTGAAAACAGCGTTGAATTAGTAACAGACAAAGAATGGAATAGTAAAAGAGCCAGCGACGTGCTGGCTCTTTTTATTTCTGGTAAATCTCCAGTGGCAAGCCATCTGGATCTTGGAAGAAGGTAAATGCTTTGCCTGTGAATTCGTCAATACGAATTGGCTCAACTTCAACGTCATTCGATTCTAGGTAGGCTTTCACCTGTTCAACATCATCAACCAAAAACGCGAGATGTCGCAGCCCTTGTGCTTCAGGAAAGCTCGGTCTCTCTGGTGCGCTCGGAAAGCTAAACAGTTCCACTTGGCTACCGTCAGGTAAAGCGAGGTCAAGCTTGTAGGAGTCTCTGGCTTCACGATAGTTTTCAGCAATGACTTTCAATCCCAACACTTCAGTGTAAAAGCGTTTTGACCTTGGGTAGTCGCTGCAAATGATCGCGACGTGATGAATGGCATTAAACATGGTTAGCCTCTTCAAACATGGCTCGTATCCTCAAGCATGGTTAGTATCGCCGGAGACTAAATGCTCCTTAACGAAGTCGATGAACACGCGCAGACGAGCAGGCATGTATTTGGTTTGCGCATACTGCATCGCGATAGCGCCGTGGTAGTTACTCTTGATCATCCAATCCGGCAATACTTCCACCACTTCCCCTTGCTCTAACGCGTCTTTGATCACGAAGTCATGGAAGATCCCAACTCCCAAGCCAGACTTAACCCCGTTCAAGCGCATTTGAGAGTGGTTGACGGCGTAGCGTCCACTTACTGCAATCGAGTGGAAAGCTTCCTCTTTAAAGAACGACCAGATATTGTCTTTGTCGTTCTCGGCAAGGTAAATACAGTCGTGCTGCTCAAGCTCGGTTGGGTGCTCAGGCATACCGTGTTTGGCTAGGTAATCTGGAGAGGCGCACAAAACAAGATTGGTCTTGCTGATCTCTTTGAGGACCAGATTCTCATCGGGTTTGTCGGTGAGCTTAAATGCGACATCAATTCCTTGGCGGAAAAGATCGATCTCACCATCTGCTGCACGCAGCTTAAGCTGAATATTTGGATAACGTTCTAGGAATGGCAACACAAACGGTTGAAGCACCGAATTAAGAAATGCTTCAGGGGCTGCTACTGTGAGTGCGCCTGTTGGCTCAGCATGATCTTCCGCAGATAGCTCAACGGCTTGCTGCGCGGCATTCACCATTGCGATGCTTTGGTCGTAAACCTTTTGCCCAGCTTGAGTGATGATCAACTTACGAGTCGTGCGCTCAAACAGTTTGACCGAGAGGGCTTGTTCCAACCGTGTGATCAACTTACTTAAAGCCGATGGCGTTACGCCGAGTTGTTTAGCAGCAGCGGTAAAACTGCCTTCGTTTACCACCAAGATAAACGAAGCAAGATCAGGAAGTAGGGCTATGAGTTTTGGATTAACCATAATTGTTCAGTTCTGCGCAGCGGAATAACGATATTGTCTGGTACGGTTTCACGAGGTTCAAGTGTCACCGTCTCGCTTTAACGATATTTTGCCAAAAATGCATTGAGTGCAGGCAAGCCAGATTCACCAGTATGGTATTGCTGCCAACAGTGATAAATGGCCGTTTCATGGTCTGCAATTAACTCGATAGCTTCTCGCTCAGCGATTGAATATTGTTGTGAAGCGTTCACTTCTTCATGCCACTCTCGATACTTAACCTCATAAGGCTCCACCCACTTCAAAAGAGTCGCCACCAACTCTTGCCATGGTAAACCAATCCACTTGGTTGCATCTGCCAAGCCTTTATCCAACATCTCTTGGTGTCGACTTTCGATATCCATGCCATTTGTCAGCAGTACAGGTTTGAGCTTTTCAGCGGTGAGTTCTTCCACTTCAATCAAGGTCTGCCACAGCGTTTGTTGTTCACTTTGGGCGTAATGGCTCAAGTAGTGGTTGAAAAAAGCGATGCCGTAGATTTCGCCATAGTAGGCAGACAGAACGTTATGAATCATGGTGAGAATCGTGATTTAAACAGAGAATACCGCATTGTAGGAGGGGAAAGCGCGAAGTGTAAATACCAAAATATACTCAAGTGACTTCAAGATACATGGTTCAGAGCGTTGTCACTGATTCCCTATTTATCGAAAGCAAGCAAGGAAAACAACGAAGCGTAATAGCGAGCTCTTTCCAAGTTGTTTGACGAAGAAATTGCTTCAGTGGCACGCTCCCGAAGGGCGAGTTGCCTTGGTTCGCATGCTTCGTTAACAATTTTCGATTTAGAACCACTAGATTTTCAAATTGTTGCCTCGCCTTCAAACCAAGTCATCCTCGCTGAACCAAGCATCTCGAGGTTACTTGAGTATAAATAAAAAAGTGCTGCTGACAGAATTCGAACAGAACTTGTGAGAATTTTATGAGAATTCGATGAAGTTGCTGATAGATTTGCTCGTCATTCTTAGAGGCAAGAACGCAAAACGTTCGAAACGTAATGCTTAACCTACTCAAGTCACGAACAAAGAAGTAAAGCCGTACACATGGGCTTGGGTAGTTCAACCCTCATTAAAGGATGGAATCACAATGAAAAAACGTACCCAACTCGGACTCGTCATGACTTCAGTCGCAATGGCATTAGGCTCTGCATCAGTGAATGCGGCGGAATTGGAAATCACCGTGACAAACGCAACCAAAGGCATCTACTTTACGCCACTTATTGTTGCTGCACATGGCTCTGATCTTCAAATGTTCAGAACGGGTCAAGCAGCAACGCCAGAACTAGAAGCAATGGCAGAAGGCGGTGATATCTCTGGGCTTGCTAGTGTGATTGGTAACGCTGGTGGTGCGGTGGTTGAGAACCCTGCTGGTGGCATTTTGAATCCAGGCGTTGCAACCACCTTCACCTTGGACAGTGGCGACCACGGTTATCTTTCTCTGAGCGCGATGTTGTTGCCAACCAACGATGGCTTTGTCGGTCTAGACAGCTGGAAGATTCCAACGGAAGCGGGTACATACCGAGCAACGCTAAGAAGTTACGATGCCGGAACAGAAGCGAACGATGAACTTGCGTCTAGCATGCCAAACCCACCTTTCATTACCTTTGGTACTGGCGGCACAGGCGTTGAAGCAACAGTAACTAACGATAAAGTTCACGTGCATCCGGGTAACCTTGGTGATAGCGATCCAACTGGCGGCATCAGTGACTTAGACAGCAGCAGCCATCGTTGGTTAAACCCAGTCGCAACCATCACAATCGTTGTGAAGTAAGGGGGATGTATGAAATACAGAATCTTACTAGTAGCAGCTTCAGTCGGCTTGCTCGCCGGTTGTCCAAGCGATGATGATAATGACGTAGTGAAATCGTACCGCTACACCGTCAACGTGGCGAACTTGACTGCGAATCAACCTATGTCTCCGCTCGCTGTACTCACTCACAATGGTGACTACCAATTGTTTGAAATTGGACAAGCCGCATCTGTTGAACTTGAGCACCTTGCCGAAGGCGGTAGTAACGCTGAGCTGATTGAGTTGATGAACAGCAATGACAGTGTTTACCAAGGTATTTCGGGTAATGGATTGGTGTTGCCGGGTGCATCGGACGAAGTCACCATCACGGTTGACCCTAGTCGTTACGGTTACTTGTCTGTGGCGTCTATGTTCGTGAATACCAACGATGCCTTTGTTGGCGAAACGGGGCTATCGCTCAAATCGCTCGCAGTGGGTGAAAGCTATGAAATGAGCATGAACGTTTGGGATTCCGGCACAGAACTGAACGATGAACTTGCCGCAACCATTCCGGGCCCTGCAGGCGGCGGTGAGGGCTTCAATGCCGCCCGTAATGACAGCAATGACGTTGTTGCTTTTCATGCGGGGGTAGTTAGCCAAGATGATGGATTAGCAAACTCAGCACTCTCTGCGAACCATCGTTTCTTGAACCCAGGTGCGAAAGTCACTATCACTCGAGTCGAGTAACACAGGCTCCGATGACGTCTCCTTTCCAAAGCGCTTGTAGCCGAGCGCTTTATCCCTCATGGCGTCATCGGAACCTTTTTTGAAAGAATTTCTAATTTGTTCCGGTCATGTGCAAAGTGAGGATACTCGAAGGCAAGGAAAGGACCATGGAACAACAGGCAATCAATTTAGTCGCGAACATCTTGTTGGTGGAAGATGACGATGATTTGGCAGAACTGGTTCAGATGCATCTCAAGTTTCAAGGACACCAAGTGTCGCGAGCCACAAATGTCGCCGATGCTAAAACGCAATACCAGCAACAACCCTTTGATTTATTGATCCTTGACCGAGGTTTACCAGATGGTGATGGTCTAGACATTTGCCATTATTTGCGTCAGCAACAAGATTGGAGTCCAGTGCTCATGCTGACAGCCAGAGACGGTGAAATGGACAAGGTAGACGGCTTAGAAGCGGGCGTTGATGACTACATAACCAAGCCATTTAGCGTATTAGAATTCCAAGCACGAGTGCGAAACGTGCTACGCAGAGTCAGCCAAACCGCAGAAGTCAAAGTAGCAAATGAAGTCCTCGATGATGCGATGGATTTTGGTCCGCTGAGAATCATTCCGGAGTTGCACCAAGTATCCCTAAACGACAAAGACGTCACTCTTACCGCGACAGAGTTTACTTTGCTGCAGTTTCTCGCGACTCGTCCGGGCAGAGTCTACAGTAAAGATGAATTGCTCGATCACGTTTGGAACACCAGTCATTCTGGTTATCACCATACGGTGTGTAGCACCATTAACCGTTTACGCAGCAAGCTGTCGTTGTCTGACTCTGATCATCACTTCATTCAAACCGTGTGGGGTGTTGGATATAAGTTTCAGCCAAGACACTAATGCAAGAAAGTAAGTCAAAACATCAAGCCAAGACAGTAAGTCGGCAGTTGTTTTCACCGTCATTTTTTAATCATCACGGGTGTTTCAAAAACACCGCTGTTTAAGGAGGCGATAGGATGAGCTTCAAATCTCGCTTGGTAGTATTTACTAGCTTGTGGTTCTGCCTCGCGGCGGTGGTGATTGCACTGACTTACAATTGGCAAAAAGAAACCATTGAGTTACGCACTAAGCAAAGCCTGCATAAAGAGCTAGCTAGCCATATGCGTGACGATAATCCGCTAATGATCGGCACGGATTACAACCCTAAAGCACTCAAGTCGATCTTTCACACGCTCATGCTGATCGGCCCTGATTTTGAAATCTACTTCCTCGATAGCCAAGGCAACATCACCACCCATGCTGCACCGGAAGGGGCGGAGATCATGGGTAAGGTGGATCTCAATCCCATTAAGCAATTCTTAAATGACCAGCCTTTTCCTATTTTGGGTGAAGATCCACGTAATCGTGGTGAACACAAAGTCTTTTCTGTCGCTGCGATAGAAGAATTAGGCTCTACGATCGGTTATCTCTACGTGGTGATTGGCAGTACCCGACATGACGCCATTGCCAATGCTCAAGTCGATACTCCTTACATCGCGCTGGCAGGATTGGTCTTAGTGTCCATTTTAGGCTTTGCTCTTGGAGCTTATGTACTGGTCAAACGTAGCCTATTGAACCCAATTGAGCGCGTGACCAAACAACTTCAACAACAAGCTGAACATGATTTCCGCCTGCAACCTGATTTTACTCACCAAGTGCCAGAACTCGTGCCGATTGCTCACTCTTATCAGATGATGGCGAAGCACATTCAGCAGCAATTTTTACAGTTGGAGTATCAATCGTCTCATCGTCGTCAAAGCTTGTTGCAGCTCAGTCACGATTTAAAAACGCCGTTATCGAGTGTGCTTGGCTATTTGGAAACATGGCGTTTGCAACATCCTGAATCCGATCCTTTGATTGACGTTGCTTTTCGAAATTGTGAGAAGCTCTCAACTCAATTGCACTCTCTATTAGACGCAGCGCGTAAAGAAGCTCCAATGCCAAACTACGAGTACCGCCCCGTGGATCTTGGCACGTTGATGGCAGAATGTGCCGAAACGATGCAGAGCCAGTTTTCTCGTACAGAAGTGGTGTTGAAAGTGGATATCGATAGCGAAATCCAAACCGTGGGTGATAAGGGGCTATTGGAGCGGTTGGTATTGAACCTGCTTGAAAATGCATTGCGTCACAGCCCAATCGGCTCGGAAGTGCATTGCCAAGCGCATTTGAGTGAAGATAAGTCGCGTATCCACTTTGCCTTCGTCAATCACATCGAGGAAGAAGCGGAGGGCGGTTCTTTGGGGATCGGGACGAAGATTGTTCAATCGATCTTAATGCTTCACCACAGCTACCTTGAGACCAATGCAACATCCTCTCAATATCAACAGAAGTTCACACTTCTCGCAATCTAAAGAGAAGTGTGAGACATAAGTTAATGTTTATTCAATAATACCACATACGACGCGAGCGCCGCCACCACCTAGCTTACTTGGGTGATCGGAGTGATTGTCACCACCTGCATGGATCATTAACGCTCGACCTTTTAAATCCGATAATTTTAGGCGAGGCGCGACAACGGGCTGATTGGCATTGCCGTCCATGTCCACATAGAGTGGAGGCAAGTCGCCTAAATGATTGTCATCGGTCCAAGGATAGCCATGCTTCCCTGTGTTGTTAGGATCATAATGGCCACCTGCTGCGCCGCCTAATACGGTTTTGTCATCCTTTTCTATGCTATCGCAAGATGGATTAGTGTGAACATGGAAACCGTGCACACCTGCTGACAAACCTGATAATTGAGGCGTAAAAACAACGCCATAATCACTTTGTGAAATCTCAATGGTACCAGCGCTCTCATTGGTGTTGAGAGCAGTCATTTCTACCGTTTTTGCTAGCGCGTTAGGGGCGGCGACAAGAGCGGATGCAACTGAAATGCATAGCAATCCTTTTAACATGGGACCTCCTTCTTTTAGGGTGTACGCTCAAGCACATATTAGTGAAAACCTGTTTTACTTATGTCTGTTGAGCGGTGAGTTTATGTCATAGAGTGATGTGTATCACTTTATGGTCTTAAACTGATATCTCGATCCGAAATCAGCTTTCTTTTATTTAGTCTTAACATGTTGAGATCGTTAAGATATAAAAAGAATAGACGCCAATCTTAAAATAGCCTGAATATTTTTAAATTAACGCAAAGTTAAATTTTTAATGACTTTATAACAAAGCTCATAATTGTTTTATAAAGAATTTGGTGGAATTGTCCGCAATAAAGAATAATCAAATTAACGAATATATTAATGTGAACATTGTTGTTTATAGATTTGTGGTCAAACTGTTGCTTATATCATCAAATAAGATAAAAAATTGGAACTAAAGTCACTTAATGGCAGAGGAAAAAATTAAACTCTGATTGTAATGGGTAATAATGTTTTAGTAACAGATAGTTACGCACTTAAAATTAATAATATGGCTAATTTCCGACAAGGATTGAAAAAGATGAAAGACAAGGAATCTATTCAGACTAATAGCAGCCGCCGTAATTTTCTGAAAGGCGCAACAGGAGCTGTTGTTGCTGGTGTGAGTGCTTCCGCTTTCTCAGGCGTAGCTCAAGCACGAGAACAGAAAATTGATTGGAGCAGCCGCGGGCTAGGTAGAAAACACGATAAGCGCTTCTGGCGTAAAGTGCGAAGACAGTTCGTTTTGGATAAACGAACCACTTACATGAACATTGGTACAACAGGTTCAATGCCAAAACATGTTCTTGAAGATTACGAGCATAACAACAAGCTGGTGGCTAAATACCCTTGGGATATGAAAGGCAAATTTGGCTCTTGGCCGTATGTTTCTGAGATGGTTAAAGACGTCGCACCAGGTTTTGGTGCTAACCCAGAAGAGATCATTCTCAGCCGCAACACTACTGATGGCTTATGCTCGATCATTAATGGCTTACACTTTGAACCAGGTGATGTGATTCTAACGACACACCATGAACATATTGCTGCAACATCACCTATGAACGTAGCGAAACATCGTTTTGGTGTGGATGTGGTAGAAATTCAACTACCAGTATTTACTGGTACCGAAAACGTTTCTGAGCAAGATTACATTCAAGCGTTCCGAGACGCGCTTGATGCGAATCAAAACGTTCGCCTAATTGTTTTCTCTCATATCACATACAAAACAGGAACCGCGCTACCAGCAAAAGCCATTTGTGCTTTAGCAAAAGAGTATGGTGTACCTACTCTTGTTGATGGCGCGCATACGGTCGGTATGTTTGACCTTGATTTCCACGATATGGATTGTGATTTCTATGCAGGATCTGGTCATAAGTGGCAGTGTGGTCCGGGCGCGACGGGTATTCTGTATGTTCGTGATAACGGTAACCGTTTGAATGAGTATTGGAGTGACCGAGAGAACCCGTTATGGTTGATCAACTCCTCACTTTCTCATGCTGATTACCTGGGTAAACAGCTGCAAATGCAATACATTGGTAACGATAACTATCCTGCGAAACAAGCACTAGTTGATAGTTGCAAAATGTGGGATGAGATTGGTCGAGACCGTATCGAAGAGCGAGTTGTAAGCCTTGGTAGTTTATGTAAAACCTTGCTTCAAGAGTACTTACCACAAGCCAAAATGTATTCACCAAACGTGGAAGGCTTAACCAGTGGCTTAACGACGGTTAACCCGTTCTCCGATGTAACTAATGAAGAGATACTGACGGAATTCCGAGATCGTTTACGTGAAGAGTATGGTTACATCATCCGTACGACTAGCTTTAAGCTGCATAAGGATGATGACTTTGATACTTACGCGCTGCGTATCTCTACGCATTTGTTCCATGACGAACAAGATGTGGAAGGGCTCGTAGTGGCGATGACGAATTTGTATTACTCGTCGTTCTAACATCGTTGTTTATCACTCAAGCGCCCATTATTGGGCGCTTTGTGAAAGGTAAGGATATTATTATGTCAGTCATAACATTCAAAAGAACTTTAGCGACGGTGGCGCTCATGGTTACCTCTGTTGCGTCGTCTGCCGCTTGGTCAGACGATTTACAACAAATCCGTGAACGCGGTGTACTGCGTCATATTGGTGTCCCGTACGCTAACTTTGTCTCCTATATTGAACAAGGTGAAGTGGAAACTTTGACTGGCTTGGATGTAGAGATAATAAAAGGTTTTGCCAAGTCGTTAGGTGTTCAGTACCAGTATGTTCCAGCACAGTGGAGCGACGTGGTTGGTAAGTTGACAGGGCAAAATGTGCAATATCACAACAAGCAGGCTGTTGTCGGAGAAAGTGTTCCAATTGAAGGCGATTTGATCGCAAATGGCGTTACTATTCTTGATTGGCGCTCTGAGGTTGTCGATTTTTCACAAGATTATTTTCCTTCAGGTGTATGGTTGGTTTCCAGATCCGACTCTAGTCTGAGCCCGATTAAACCAAGTGGGTCGGTCGATGAAGATGTTAAAAACGTCAAGCAGCTGATCGATGGTCGCGAAGTGTTAGCTTTAGAACATTCTTGCTTGGATCCTAACCTTTATGACTTATATGACACAGGTGCAAAAGTTATATTACCTGATGGGGCGCGTCTCCTTAATGAGATGGTTCCAGCGATAATGAAAAATGATGCGGAAAGCACATTATTAGATGTTGCGGATACGCTAATTGCCCTCGAAAAATGGCCGGGTGAAATAAAAGTCATTGGCCCTATATCTGAAAATCAAAAAATGGCTGTTGCATTCCGTAAAAATTCCCCTGAATTACGCAAAGCATTTGATCGTTATTTAGACTCGATAAAAAAAGACGGATCATACGAAAAACTAGTAAAAAAATACTATCCATCTATTTACTACTTTTATAACGATTACTTTATAGAAGATAAAAAGAAAGTCCGATGAATAAGGCCGTTAAAAAATTTTCCAGTAAAAGATTTATTACAATAAGCGCAATATTAGTTTCAATTTACTTAGCTATGCTTATTACTGTGACTAGCGTAGGTCAAAATAAATTAAAAGAATCTCAATACAGAGAACTAGATTTAAAAGTAAAAAGTTATGCAAGCACACTCGATAATTTATTTACCATAGCGAGTGAAGATGTTGATAATCTAGCTACAGATAAAACAATACAAACATTCTTTGGTAATTTAGCTTCTGGCATGTCAATGGAGTATGGGTTAGGTGCCAGTTTAATTAATTTAAAGCGTCGCTTCGATGAGAAGATAGACAGTAAGCTAATTAATAGCAGCCAAATCTATAAAAAGCTCACGCTGGTCGGCAGTGATGGAGTCACCATTGTCACCACTGGATCTGAAAACCTTGCCGAGCACAAAATGGACATACAAACCTTAATGACTCAACACGGGCATCCCGAAGAGGTTTGTGCGACGCGATACAATGATGACGTTCGCATTCAAGTCATTAAGCAAGTTAAGTTCTCCGGAAAGCCTGTTGCCTTTTTAATTGCCGATCTTAATAAGAATATTGTTATTGACCAACTTACTAACCAAGAACACGAAGATAGTTATAGCCGAATGGTGCTAAAAATAAAAGACGTGGAAATGGTTGTATGGGATACCATAAATAAAACACCTTCTCACAATAAGGATGAGAACTATTTCGTTTCTGAGGCTGTAGACGGAAAAATTTACTTTGAAGTGCCTGTGGATAAACACCACTTCAAATTGATGGCGTGGTTCGAGCCTTTGAGTGAACGAGATATATTTACATCACGGCTCTTTATTATTGGTTTGAGTATTCTGGCCGTTATGATCGTCATTGCTTTATGTTATGCATTCATCACGAACAATAATAGGATTGAATTGAAAATTAAGCTTGAGGAAGAAAAAAAGCGTAAAGATATTCTTTCTCAACAGAATAAAAAATTAACGAACGAAATTGAACGTCGAAAAGCGTCTGAAAAAGAACTCGCCTTCCAAGCTAAATATGACACATTAACCAATTTACCTAATCGTAGTTATGGTTCCGAGCGATTGGCTTTGGAGTTAATTAGGGCATCGCGTAGTGGGTCTAAAGTTTTGGTGATGTTCATCGACTTAGACCACTTTAAGCAGATTAACGATTCAATGGGACACTTTGTTGGGGATGAAATCCTTAAACTCAGTGCTCAGCGACTGTATCAAGTCGCAAGAAAAACAGACTTATTGGCGAGAATTGGTGGGGATGAGTTTTTACTCGTCATCCCAGACTTGCCTGATAATGATACTGCAAAGCGAGTTGCTTCAAGTGTGCTTTCGGCGTTTAACGATCCGTTTGTTTGGAACAACCATGAATTCTTCTTGAGTAGCAGCGTTGGAATGTCTGTGTTCCCGGATGACGGAGACAACGCTGAGCAGCTTCTTGCATGTGCAGATATGGCAATGTATCGGGCGAAACAAGATGGGCGTGATGGCTTTTGTTTTTATAACCATAATATGAACCAAGACTTGCAACGCTACTTAGATCTGGAAAATCGTCTGAGAAGTGCGATCTCCAATCAGTTGTTAGAGCTGTATTATCAGCCAATTATTGAGCTGAGTAGTGGTAAAATCGTAGGGGCAGAAGCGCTAATGCGTTGGAATGATGACAAGTACGGATTCGTAAACCCTGAAGAGTTTATCTCTATTGCAGAGAAAAATGGTTTAATTCATCAAATTGGTGAGTTTGCTATTCAACAAGCGTGTCGACAAGCGGCACAATGGCAGAGTCTGACTCCGTTGTTTGTTTCTGTAAACTTTTCTAGTGTTCAATTTAGGTACTGCGAGCGCTTACTTACGTTTATTAAACACAGCCTTGAGGAGTCTGGTCTTCCGTCAGATAAGTTCGATATTGAAGTGACAGAAAGTCTCCTCTTCAATCACGATTCTGAGCTATTAGACATGCTTAATAACTTACGAGCGTTAGGCACCAAACTTACTATTGATGATTTTGGTACTGGTTATTCTGCGCTGAGTTACTTGCAGAAGTTTCCGTTCGACCGCTTAAAGATTGATCGTAGCTTTATGCAAAATATGTTCGAGAACGACTCAGACCGCGAGCTTGTGAACGTAATCATAGCAATGGCAAAAGCGCTGGATCTTAAGATCGTCGCAGAAGGCATCGAAGAACAGCGTCATGTGGATTACCTGAAAAACCTAAACTGTGAGTTCGGACAAGGTTTCCACTATAGCCGACCATTACCTGCTAAGGACTTTGAAGCACTTTTGGCTAAGCCTACCTGGCTATAATTCCTTTTATAACAACCTCATAGAAAAGCATTAATTGAATTTGTGCCTAGGATTCATTAATGCTTTTCCACCTTAAGGTATAATCCTTCCTCCTTCCTTGAATTACACTACAATTAATTGATGAGTGATAGCCCGTGACGCCCGTCACATAAAGGCTAAGCCTAATTCTAAACGAGTAAATACTCGCCAAAATAACTAGGAAGGAATTTCAAATGTCTTCTGCATTCTACCAACAGATTCAGCAGCAAATCGAAGAAGTAAAGGCGGAAGGCCTTTACAAATCAGAGCGTGTCATCACGTCTCAACAGCAAGCGGCTGTTAAAATCTCTACTGGTGAAGAAGTACTAAACTTCTGTGCGAACAACTACCTTGGTCTTGCTAACCACCCGGCACTTATCGAAGCGGGTAAAGCAGGCATGGACGAGCACGGCTTTGGTATGGCTTCAGTACGTTTTATCTGTGGTACGCAAGACATCCACAAAGAGCTTGAGCAGAAGCTTTCTAAGTTCCTAGGTAAAGAAGATACGATTCTTTACACATCATGTTTCGACGCAAACGCGGGCCTATTTGAAACTATTCTAGGCAAAGAAGACGCAATCATCTCTGACGCTTTAAACCACGCGTCAATCATCGATGGTGTTCGTCTATGTAAAGCAATGCGTTTCCGCTACTCAAACAACAACATGGAAGAGCTAGAGCAACAACTGATCGCTGCGAAAGAAGCAGGTGCTCGCCACATTCTTATCGTAACGGACGGTGTGTTCTCAATGGACGGCGTAGTAGCAAACCTTCCGGCTATCTGTGACCTAGCAGAGAAGTACGGCGCGTTGACTATGGTTGATGACTCTCACGCTGTTGGCTTCATGGGCAAAACAGGTGCAGGTACGCACGAGCACCACAACGTGGTTGACCGTATCGACATCATCACTGGTACGCTAGGCAAAGCAATGGGCGGCGCTTCAGGCGGTTACACATCTGGTAAAGCGGAAGTGATTGACTGGCTACGTCAGCGTTCTCGTCCATACCTATTCTCTAACTCTGTTGCACCAGCAATCGTAAGCGCTTCTATCCGCGTTCTAGATCTACTAGAAGAGAGCGGTGACCTACGTGATCGTCTATGGGAAAACGCAGCACACTTCCGTACTCGTATGGAAGACGCGGGTTTCACAATGGGTGGTGCTGACCACGCAATCATCCCAATCATGCTTGGCGACGCAAAAGTAGCAGCAGAATTTGCAGAGCGTGCGCTGGAGAAAGGCATCTACGTAATCGGCTTCTCATTCCCTGTAGTACCAAAAGGTCAAGCACGTATCCGTACTCAAATGTCTGCGGCGCACTCTCGCGAGCAACTAGACCGTGCAATCGACGCGTTCATCCAAGTTGGTAAGGACATGGGTCTTATTTAAGATTCTAGGCCTTAGACAATAGGGCCTTTAATTAAGGTTACATTATGAAAATTAAAGCATTATCAAAGCTAAAGCCTGAAGAAGGCATCTGGATGACTGAGGTTGATAAACCTGAAGTCGGCCATAACGATATTCTGATCAAAATTAAGAAAACCGCTATCTGTGGTACAGACGTACACATCTATAACTGGGACGAATGGTCACAAAAAACCATTCCAGTGCCTATGGTTGTCGGTCACGAATACGTGGGTGAAGTGGTTGCGATTGGTCAGGAAGTCCGTGGCTTTGAAATCGGTGACCGCGTATCTGGCGAAGGTCACATCACGTGTGGTCATTGTCGTAACTGTCGTGGCGGCCGTACTCACCTATGTCGTAACACGATTGGTGTGGGCGTTAACCGCGAAGGTGCATTCGCAGAATACCTAGTGATCCCAGCGTTCAACGCGTTCAAGATCCCTGAAGGCATCTCTGACGATCTAGCGTCTATCTTTGACCCGTTTGGTAACGCAGTACACACAGCACTTTCTTTCGACCTAGTAGGCGAAGACGTGCTTATCACAGGTGCTGGCCCAATCGGTATCATGGCAGCGGCAGTAGCAAAGCACGTTGGTGCTCGTCACGTAGTGATCACGGATGTGAACGAATACCGTCTAGAACTTGCTCGTAAGATGGGTGTAACACGCGCAGTAAACGTGGCTGAAGAGAAGCTAGAAGACGTAATGTCTGAGCTAGGCATGACAGAAGGCTTCGACGTAGGTCTAGAAATGTCTGGTAACCCAGCAGCATTCAACTCAATGCTAACCACAATGAACCACGGTGGTCGTATTGCACTACTCGGTATTCCACCATCAGACATGGGTATCGACTGGAACCAAGTTATCTTCAAGGGCTTGGTGATCAAAGGTATCTACGGTCGCGAAATGTTCGAAACCTGGTACAAGATGGCTTCACTGATCCAATCTGGTCTGGATCTATCGCCAATCATCACGCACCACTACAAGATTGATGATTTCCAAGAAGGCTTCGACGTAATGCGCAGCGGCATGTCAGGCAAGGTTATTCTTGATTGGGAATAACTTATTCAAGTAAGAAATGCGCTCCTTTTTGGGGCGCATTTTTGTTTCATGAAGATTTTTGTTTCGGGAAGAAATGGTCGCCAATCTTTTCTAAACTTCTCGTATCGTTCTGCTACTTTTTTTAGATTTTTCCACTCAACTTCACCCTACCTTCTAACTCATTGTCGATTCTGTATTTGGAATAAGATAATAACCATTTGTTTTTGGTGGTTATTTTTTAGCATTACATGCTTAAAAGTCGTCATTTTTAAGTTTAATGTTTTTATTTTCCGTTCGTCTTTATCCTTATCCTGCTTCTTTTTATTGTTTTACATTTTATATGCATTTGGTTTGTCATAATTGAGCTATAACTAATAAAAAGGTTACCGATATACAGTGGAATGTAAAAATGGAGCTTTATATGAAAAGATTTTATCTGATGATGCCTCTGCTCTTAACCTCATTTAGTTGGCAAGCGAATGGAGCGTCAGTGAGCGGTACGATTGATGTTTCAATTAACCTTGTACAAGGTTGTGTGATTAATGGAAATAATGCGGTAGATGCAGCTTCTGGCGTTGGCTTTGGCTCACTTGCCTTTGGAGACGTGCCTGCAATCTTCAGTGAACAAGATGGTGTGGTAAATGGTGGTAGTGCGACGGGTATTGAAGTGCTTTGTAGTAACGGTGTGACACCGACCTTTACATTGGGCACCGGATTGTATGATGCAAGTGCGACCGTTGGTACCTACGCGATGTCAAATGGCGCGCAATTTATTGATTATACGTTGTTTACCGACTCAGACCGAAGCACACAAATTATACAAGGTGGGACGGTAGCTCTGTCTGAATTTACTAGTGCAACATCGCAAACTATTGAGCTTTTTGCGAAAGCTTACGGTACGAGCAGCATTGCCGGCACATACTCCGATACCATCAGTGTGACGCTAAGCTGGTAAAACGTGACGCTGGTTGTTAGGGGCTTTTCACTTGTCGCGATGAGTTTGTGCTCTTTAACTGTGCTGGCTGATGCGACACAAACTTTTCAGGTGTCTGCCACCGTAGATACAGGTTGTTTGATTAACGGCGCAGTACAAGAAGAAAGCGCAACCCAAGCCGGGCAAATAGGCACGTTAGATTTTGGTGAGCATTCTTCAGTTTACGCGACGGAAGTACAAGGCAGCATCACTTACAGTTCATCACTCACATTAAGCTGTACTCCGGGTATTACGATGAATGTTTCCGTAAATGGCGGGATGAATGCATCGGATGGTGTACGTAAGCTAAAGCACAGTGAAGAAGCGACAACGGTAGATTACTTTTTGTTCCAGGATCTAAATTACACGCAGGTGCTTGATATTGACACGCAATATTCCGTCGATACTGACCAAGACCCAGATAATATTCAGTTTCCTATCTGGGCAAAGGCGACAATAAATGGGAATGAAATGGCTGGAATTTATATGGATACGCTTACGCTGACATTAGAGTGGTAAGTGAACTTTGGAGGGGTGAAATGGAATTCATACTCAAAAAACTATTATTAATAGCCTTCCTTTTTGTTTTTTTCTCAAATGCCAACGCTAACTCATTATTAATTTGGCCGATTTACCCCAAAATATCAGAGGAGAGTAATGCAACATCACTTTGGATGGTAAATAAAGGCAGTGTTGATTCTTATTTACAGGTGAGAATTTTTAAGTGGGAACAAAACGAAGGAGAAGATAGTTATTCAAGTCAAAGCCAGTTAATTGCAACTCCTCCGTTTGTCAAAATTGAACCAGGTGAAAAGCAGTTAATCCGCATCATCAACCAAGATGAGGCCTCTGCGGGTAAGGAGTATGCATACCGAGTGATCATAGATGAATTACCGCCAACTCAAAACCCTCAAACAGAATTGACGGAAAATGAACTCGCTGTCAAAGTCCGAATGCGTTACTCGATACCTTTGTTTATTTACGGGAAAGGGCTGACTGATACTCAAAAACCAAACCGTGACAGTGAATTATGGGGTGATTTACAGGCACAGTTTATTAAGAAAAATAATCAGCGTTTTGTTCACATTAAAAATTCAGGAAAACACCATGTTCGCTTAGTGAATTTACAGTTGAATCTACCAAATAAAGATCCTGTCGTTATTTCCGATGGACTAGCTGGCTATATTCTTCCTGAACAGTATAAGGTTTGGTCTATTCCCCATAGTAATGTCAGACCCTTGAGTTTGAGCGCGAATATTGGAGGTAAACGTTACCAAATACCATTGAAGCAATAATGAATAGATTTAATACAATGAATGCTTTCTTTTGGTTGGTATTACTTAGCGTAACGTGGAGCAGTATTGGTCTTTGTGCAAATTCAGCAAACCACTTCTCTGAGCTACCGAGTCCTGAAAATTTCTCATTAGAAAAGTTTGAGAATATTAGCCTCAATCTGGAGTTGGTGATCAATCAAAGAGCAACCGGGCTTGTTGCGAAAGTTGAGCGAGTTGGCGATCAGTTCTTTTTGCTCCGGGAGGACCTCATTTCAGTTGGGGTTACCGCCAAGTCGTTGCCTGGAACTGAAGAGAGACTTGAGGTTACGTCTATCCCAGGAGTTAACGTGCGTTACTTGCAATCGTCATTGCAACTTACAATTGACGTACCGCCTAATTGGTTACCGATGCAGAATTTATCAGCGCAGGATATGGGGCGATTTTCCCCGGCTCAGTTTGGGCGTGGTGGCCTGCTTAACTACAACGTATTTGGTGTGTACGAGAACGAAAGCCGACAAAAGGAGGTTTCTATCAATCATGAAGTCAGAGCCTTTTCTGAGTTTGGCGTTTTTTCTACTACCGGGATATTTAAATCTAACTTTCATCGCGATGTTCAGTCCCAGCAAAGCAGCCAGTACACTCGTTTTGATACGAGTTACGAGTACGTCAATCAAGAGAAGCGAATTCGTATGGAGGTAGGGGACTATATTGTTCGCCCTTTATCTTGGAGCCAACCAGTAAGACTGGCGGGTATTCAGTTGTCACATGATTTCTCTATGCGTCCGGATGTCGTGACGACGCCGTTACCTGCATTTTATGGTGAGGTCACAGCGCCCACTACGTTAGATTTGTTTATCAATGGCTTTAAAACTGACTCAATGAATGTTGGGCCCGGTCCTTTCATTATTAACGATATTCCAATGCTCTCTGGTGCTGGGGAAGCAACGGTAATTGCAACGGATGCTCAAGGTAAGCAAACGGTCATGACCAGCCCATTTTTTCTCTCTTCCGATCTACTCAAGACCGGATTTACATCTTACAGTGCGAGTATTGGTGCGATCAGAGAAAATTTCGGTAATGCATCTAACGACTATGGAGACGGTGGCGTGGTTACCGCTCTGCGTCATGGCATGACTGATTGGTTAACACTAGAAGCTCAAGCTGAAGCAAAAGATGACCTGATCGTTGCGGGGCTGGGCTTTGTCACCAATGCTTTCAACTTGGGTACGGTGGATGCCTCGTTTCGTGTGAGTAATTTTCAGGATCAATCTACCTCATATGCGCTAGGTTATAGTTATCAGTCTCGGCGGTTTAGCTTCGCTGCTCGAACTCAAGTAGAACAAGCCGACTTTTATACCTTATCTCATTTACCAAATTACGAAATGCTCGATGACGGCAAGGACGCTTCACTCGCGTCGCGCCATCTATCACAAATCAATATGGGAGTCCGTTTGGGAGATTGGGGCTCACTTTCTGGTGGGTACTTTGATATTCAACAATCCGACTCAGATTCACGTACCCTAAACCTTACTTATAGCTACGCTCTGCCTTTTAATATCAATATGTCCCTGTCTTACAACCATAGTATTGGTGGTCAGAGTGTTACGTTGGCGCAATTCTCTCTACCTTTCAGTTCTTTGGGGGGAAGTTCGGGGCTAACGCTGAAAAGAGAGGATGATGGCGATGTGCGAGGGCGAGTGGGTTACAGCCGCCTTGCGCCAATACGAGGTGGGTGGGGCGTCAATTTAGCGCATGATATTAACGAACACCCAGAAAACCGTAAACAGGCTGATTTGACCTACCGTGCGTCATGGGCGCAGTTCAGAGCGGGGTTAAATGGCACCAGTGGCGACTATGATTATTTTGCGGAAATGGCAGGTTCGGTCTCTACGTTGGATGGAGAAATATTCCCGGCGAATGAAGTGTATGACAGCTTCGCTGTGGTGAGCACCAGTGGTTTTGAAGGTATTCCGGTTAAATATGAAAATCAAATTGTCGGAGTGACAGACGATGAAGGTTACTTACTTGTTCCTTGGGCTACGGCGTATTACACCGCCAAATATGAAATCGATCCACTTAATTTACCTGCCAATGCTGCGTTTTCTGCAACAGAGCAGTTTGCTTCGATACATTCGGGCTACGGCTACCTGTTAGAGTTCCCAATAGAGCTACAAATTGCACTGAGCATGACGGTGGTAGACGAAAATCATTTGTTCCTTCCGATTGGTACATATGGCCGCTCAGAAACGGGCTTAACAAGCCAAATTGGTTGGGATGGTTTTACGTACTTTGAAGGCGTTGACCCAGGCCGCTATATTCAGTTTTATCCTCAAGGACAGTCGCCATGTAAAGTGTTTATTGAGGGGTTGTATCAGCGTGACAGTCAAAAAATACAAACATTGCCTGAGCAGGTTTGTATCAAAGCCGAAGAAGAGACCGCACTATGATTTTGCGCAGCTGGTTTGCTAGCCTACTTCTCTTTTTCTCGTGCTCGACAATGGCTTGTCAGCTCACGGCGGCAACACCTTTAATCTTGTTTGGCAATGTTTCTTCGTTTACTGTTTCAAGCTCTCAGCAGCAAAGCTCAGCTCAGCCTCATGCGGGGATTACGTGTGACTTTTCTACACTTGTGTCTTTGTTAAGTGGCGACTACGTATCAGCAACGTTTAACAGTATAAATAATGGTTTGCTATTAAATGAGGATGATCCGAGTTCGGAGCTCAGCTATCAGATTTTTGGCGATCCAGGTCTTTCACAAGAGTATGTATTCGGCCAAACTTACAATTTTTTTGAAATCGGGTTACTCGATTTACTCGGGTTGTTTGGCACTCAAGCTGAGTTTCCGCTTTATGCTCGGACGGGAGTGGGTAGTAATCTTTCCGCTGGGACTTATAAAGACCAAATCACCGTATCCTGGAATTGGGATTACTGTAAGGGGATCGGGGTTCTAGGGGTATGCATTGGCCGCGCCAATGGCAGCGCTCAAAGCGTGATTACGGTTGAGTTGCAAGTGACCCCTGATTGTATGATCACAGCGCCAGATATTGATTTTGGTTCGTCCCCATTAGTGGCTGGTTTTGAACCGGTCAGTCAGGTTATATCGTTAACTTGTACCAAGAATAGTTCCTTCTCCATTGGCTTGAATGACGGCCTAAATGCGTCCGGCGGTCAGCGGCGAATGATTTCTAGTGGTCACTATTTGGAGTATGAAATCTATAAGTCATCAACGATGGAGCGCTGGGGAGGAACCAGTTCTGAACGTCGTGAACACAGTGACGTCGATACTGGCGGCTCCATTCCGGATGGTATCACTCCACAGAATTATAATTATCGCGCGCAGATACTAACCAGCCAAACGACCCCTCCTGCAGGTACTTACACCGACTCAATAATCGTTGACGTTCAATTTTGAGCATCATGTCAATTACATCATTAGAGGCTTCTATTCCAAAAATCTTTTGTAATCATAGTTTTCACTCTGTCACTGCTTAATTTTGTGAGATTAGTATGGCTTTATTCTCACGGAATTTAACTTTCAGAAATAAGGAAAATGATGAAGAAGTCACTAACAACATTAGGTTTGGCACTGGTATTTACAGGAACAGCTTATGCAGCAAGCTGGGGCTACGAGGGAAACCATGGGCCAGCTCATTGGGGTGAGTTTGCATCTGAGTGCGCGAAAGGTCAAAACCAGAGCCCAATCAACATTGAATCGGCGACCGAAGCGAAGCTAGAAAAATTGAATTTCGACTACGAAGGTAAGGCAATTTCACTGCTGAACAACGGTCACACTTTACAGACTGGCTTAGAAGGTAAAAACACACTCACCATTGATGGTAAAGAGTTTATGTTGAAACAGTTCCACTTCCATACGCCATCTGAAAACCATGTGGATGGTAAAGAATACCCACTAGAAGTACACTTTGTGCATGCCGACAAAGTAGGTCATCTAGCTGTTGTCGCGGTGTTCTTTAAACTGGGTGACGCGAACCCAGATCTAGCTAAGATGCTAGCTAACATTCCAACTAAAGATCAAGATGTTACCATCAAGGTTCCATTTGATGCTGATGCCCTTATCCCAAGTGATAAAGACTACTACCGCTTTAACGGCTCACTAACGACACCACCATGCTCTGAAGGTGTGCGTTGGTTGGTGATGAAAGAAGCACAAACTATTTCTCCTGAGCAGATAAAATCTTTTTCGGAAGTAATGGGGAAAAACAATCGCCCAATCCAACCGCTGAATGCACGTATGGTGTTAACGCAACAATAACCACTTCATGCAAAGAAAAATAAAAAGCCCGCTTAAACACAGCGGGCTTGATTATTTGGGTATTGGTGAGAACTAGAAGCCGTGATCTTCTTGCTCTTCCGCTTTTACCATTTGTACAGGATCAAGCTTAAGCGTCTGAGTAGGGAACGCGATATCTGCATCGTGTTCTTTAATGATGTTGATTACCTTAAGCAGTATGTCCTGCTTTACCTCATGGTATCTCACCCAATTCACGGTTTTAGTAAAGGTATAGATAAAGAAGTGCAATGATGATGGACCGAATGTATCGAAGTTGACGATAAGTGTTTGGCGTGCATCAATGTCTTTGTGATTTTTCAGCATTTCTTTTACCGCGGTGATAATTTGCGGCATTTTTTCAGCATCGTCGTAACGAAGTCCAATTTTTTCGTAGATACGTCGGTTCAGCATGCGAGATGGGTTTTCTACGACAATGCTGCTAAACACTGAGTTTGGCACATACAGTGGACGCTTATCGAAAGTTCGGATAATGGTCATACGCCAGCCAATGCGTTCTACCGTCCCCTCTATTTGTCGGTCTGGAGAACGGATCCAATCGCCAACTTTAAATGGACGATCGAAGTAGATCATAAGACCTCCAAAAAAGTTAGACAGCAAATCCTTCGCCGCTAAACCGACGATCAAACCACCAACACCACCGAAGGTAAGTAGGCCCGATAGTGACAGACCAAATGCCTGCATTACGGTTAGAATTCCGACGGTAATAAAGAACAGGCGCGCGACCTTAGCTATCGCTTGTACTGTTGTTTCATCTCGGTTCTTTTGTTCGAGAACATGCTCTTCAACATTGGTAATGAGCCGCATAACGGTCCATACGAAGATGCTGATGATTAAAATCAGTTTCAGCGTACTTAACCAGTTTATTTTATCGTTGAGCTCGCTCTCTAATATGATGCCGATAGAGACGGTTGCAGGCCAACACCAAATGAGTGTACTGACTGGCGCTTTTAGCGCATCAAGCAACATGTCATCCCAGTGGAAGGGCGTTTTCTCTACGAGCGCAGCGAGGCGAGAGCGAATCAGCCGCCAAGCTATCCAAGCTATAAAGCTAGCGAGCGTAATGAAAAGGACGCTTCCACTCCAATTTTGATGAGACGTTTCAATGTAGCTTTGTAATTCGGTAAACCACTGTGGCATATGTAACTTATTTCTAGTGAACCATGGAAGGAAAGGTAGCAGATATTACTCCTTCACCCCAGTGATTTCCTTTAAATCATTTACTTATGTCTAAACCGCCGAGATGGACTTTTCCTTCCAATGACAAGAGAGTTACCTTTACGTTTTGCTGAGCGACCGCCTCATGCATGTTCAGAGGTACGCTACCAATGATTGAGGGTTGATATTTGGACGATCAATTATAACTTCTCTGACTTATCGCTAACATTTATCTTAAGTAAGTGTGAGAGTGTATTGACTCTTGAATTAGCGGAGGCAGATATGGAATTTACAGAGCTGGATCGAAACGCGCTCTACGACATCTGGATGTCACAAAAAGCCAAAATGCACATCACTCAAATGGAAATGGCGAAGCGCCTTGGTTTGAGTCTACACGAGTTTTCTGGCTTGTTACGTGGTAATTCTCCACTGACGCTAGGTTTTGTAAAACAGCTATGCGAGCAGCTACATGTACGTCCTGGTCAGGTGATTCCGTCTTTGACGGAGCGTGACCTATCTGCATCTGGTACCGTTTATTTACAAAATCGTGTGACGGTGGATGGCGATATCAGTAACGTGTTTATCGACGGAAACCAAGTCGTGATCGAGTACGTTCACCAAGTTAGCTAGCTTGCTCGTCAAATTATCGGGTTGAAGAGCAATAAAAAACGAGCCACTGTTGGCTCGTTTTTTCGTTTCTGTTTTGCTCGATTGCAAAGATTATGGGATTTTCACTAGCGAATCGCGTGAAAGATCCGCGATAGACTTAGCGCCAGTCAGCGTCATTGCTACACGCATTTCTTTATCGTACAGATCCAGTAGATTTTCAACGCCTGCTCCGCCTTGTGCTGCCAATGCGTACACAAATGAACGGCCAAGAAGCGTACAGTCTGCACCAAGTGCGAGCATACGAACGACATCAAGACCAGTACGAATACCAGAGTCTACGAAGATCTTAAGATCACCTTTTACCGCATCCGCAATGCTTGGCAGTGCTTTAGCACTTGAAAGTACGCCATCTAACTGACGGCCACCATGGTTAGATACCACAATGCCATCTGCGCCGAAACGTACCGCATCTTTCGCGTCTTCTTCATCCAGAATGCCTTTGATAACCATTGGGCCATCCCAAAAATCACGAATCCACTCAAGATCTTTCCAGGAGATAGAAGGGTCGAAGTTTGCGCCTAACCAGCCGATGTAATCTTCTAGCTTTGTTGGTTCGCCACGATAAGTTGAGATGTTACCTAAGTCGTGCGGTTTACCAAGTAGACCCACATCCAGCGCCCAGCTTGGGTGGCGCATCGCCTGGAATACACGACGCATGGCCGCGTTAGGGCCACTCATACCTGAGTGCATGTCACGGTAACGTGCGCCAGGAACTGGCATATCAACGGTAAACACCAGCGTTGTTACGCCTGCTGCTTTTGCACGCTCAAGTACGTTTTTCATAAAGCCACGGTCTTTAAGCACGTAAAGCTGGAACCACATTGGACGTTCAATTGCAGGTGCGACTTCTTCAATCGGACAAACCGAAACAGTCGACATAGTAAATGGGATGCCTTTTTTCTCGGCTGCTTTTGCTGCTTGCACCTCGCCTCGGCGCGCGTACATACCAGTTAGACCAACAGGAGCTAGCGCGATTGGCATTGCCAGTTTCTCACCGAAGATCTCGGTTTCGAGGCTCAAATCTGTCATATCGCGTAGGACGCGTTGGCGAAGAGCGACATCACCTAAATCGTCAGTATTACGCTTCAGCGTGCGTTCGTCGTAAGAGCCGCCATCAATATAATGGAATAGAAACGGGGGAAGCTTGGCTTTCGCGGCAGCGCGGTAGTCAGTAGAAGCTGAGATAATCATAATGGTGTCCTAGCGGTTATTCTAAGCAAAGTTGTGGAGCAATTTGCTCTTTCGTTGAGTCTTCATCGCAAAGCAGTGAAGACATCAAAATGAGTATAGTTACCTATGGTTCACTTACGTTTGAATCGGTGATGTTGGTAACCCATTTACATAATTGGTTGAAAAATTTTATTAAATCACTCAATCAGTTATGCAAACTGGAAAGGGTGACACAGCTGTCGGGGGAATTGATGTAGCAAGCTAAATCAACATGTCGGGGTAGTAGTGCAGACAGCTGTGTCAAATTAGGCAGGGCTGTAAACCCTGCATTTCGCGTTACTTCATTAAGACATCTGTCATTTGGAAGCCATAAATCAGCACCAATCCAATAATGCCTGTCATTACAATGTAGTAGAACGTAGGGATAATCGTCTTACGCAATGTTGCGCCTTCTCGACCAAGCAAACCTACCGTGGCTGATGCGGCAACAACGTTGTGAATCGCAATCATGTTACCTGCGGCAGCACCGACGGCTTGGAGTGATACAACAATCACGCTCGAAATAGACAACGTTTGTGCCACTTCGAATTGGAACTGGCTGAACATCATATTTGATACCGTGTTTGAGCCAGCGATGAACGCACCCAGAGCACCAACGGTGGCACTCAGCGCTGGGAACGCAGAACCAACAAGGTCAGAGGCGAAGTTTGCGGTTGTGACGGGCATACTTGCTAGGTCAGCACCGTTGATGCCTGAGTTGATAAAGATACGAACCATCGGAATGGTAAATACCAAGACAAAACCCGCCCCAATCAGTGTTTTGCTTGACTCGCCAAATGCTTCACGCAATGGCTTTACGCTGCCGCTTTGTAACATTGCAGCAAGTAGTGCGACAAACACCAGAATGCCACCAGGAAGGTATAACGGCTGAATCGCAGCGCTAACGCCAGTCTCACCAAGAATGTTGCTGAACGACAAACTTACGCTTTGTACAAAGCCTTTCAGCTCGGGGCTTACGCGGCTTGCGACGAGAATAACTGCCAGCATTACATATGGAACCCAAGCTTTTACGATGCTCATTGGCTTGCCCGGATTGTCGTTTAGATCGACTTTTAGCGAACCTAACCACTCTGCAGGCCATTTTTCTTCGCTTTCGAAATCCCACTTAGTCTTTGGTACTAAGAAGCCTTTTTTCGCTGCGGTAACAACGATAGACAGACCAACCAAACCACCGATAAGTGAAGGGAACTCTGCGCCCAAGAATACGCCGGTTAACGCGTATGGAACGGTGAAAGAGACACCAGCGAATAACGCAAATGGTAGAATATCCAGGCCTTCACTCCAGCTTCTGTTCTTGCCGAAGAAACGTGTTAACATCATCGCCATTAATACCGGGATCATCGTACCTACGACTGCGTGAATGACAGCAACGTGCGCTGTGATATCTTGCAGGTACATTTCCCACGTTGCACCTTGTGCGGCCAACGACTCACTGATGTTATGGGTGTCTAAACCTTTGTTTACACCTACGATGATAGGCGTGCCTACCGCGCCGAATGAAACAGGCGTTGACTGAATCATCATGCCCATAAGGACAGCGGCTAGCGCAGGGAAGCCGATTGCAACCAGTAGTGGTGCAGCGATTGCTGCCGGGGTACCGAACCCAGATGCGCCTTCAATGAACGAGCCAAAGCACCAAGCAATGATGATGGCTTGTACACGGCGGTCAGCCGAAATATCGGTAAATCCATTACGGATTGTGGTGATCGCTCCAGTGTGTTTTAAAGTGTTGAGCAAGAAGATGGCACCAAACACGATCCATAGAACAGAGACAGTAATGCCCAGTCCTTGGAATACGGAAGCCAGTACGCGATTGGCTGACATATCCCAAAACATAAGTGCGATAGCGACGGTTAGACCGAACGCAACAGGCATGGCTTTTTTAGCAGGCCAGTTGAGACCAACCAATAAGATGGCGGCAACAACAATTGGCGAAAATGCCACTAGGGCAAGTAGGGTTTCACTCATTTGTACATCCTTCGTACGCTGACTTCTCGAACGGTGTCAATCCGCTGTAGAGGTGACTTTTTGTTGTAATGGTTTTGTTAATTTGGCGTGAATTTACTCCTTTATTTTTTGTTGATATAGGGAAATAATGAAAATAATTAATTCCAAAAGTGACATAATGGTATGAGAGCAGACGACTTAATCCTATTTTCTCAAGTAATCGAACTTGGCAGCTTTAGCAAGGTTGCAGAGGCAAATAACCTTACAAATTCGGTAGTTAGCAAAAGAATGGCGAGGTTGGAGGAAGAAATAGGGGCTCAGCTATTATATCGAACAACGCGCAAATTAACCTTGACCGAGGCAGGTAAGGTGTTACTCCACAGTGCTAAAAATGTGAAGCAGGCCACTCAGGAGGCTATGGATGCTGTTGCAGGCTTTGGAGAGAATGTGAGCGGTCATATAAAAATGTCCGTACCGTGTATCTCTGGAGATTTGATACTTGCTGATGCTGTTGCCGAGTTTTGTAACCTTCATCCGGGTCTGACCGTGGACATGTCATTGGATAACCGCTTTGTCGATTTAGTGGCTGATGGTTACGACTTAGTCATTCGAACTGGCTACCTAGCCGACTCCAGTTTGATCGCACGACATATTCTCGATTCCCAATGGGTGGTATGCGCGTCCCCTTCATATATCGCTAAAAATGGGAAACCGATCGAGCCGATTGATCTCACCACGCACAATTGTCTGCAATACGCTTACCAAACCACAGGTGCAACGGATTGGGAGTTTAAAGGAGAAGATGGCAATTACATCGTCAAAGTATCGGGCTGCTTTTCTACTGATAACGCGACCGCATTACGTAAAGCCGCTCTGGGCGGACATGGTATTGCTTACGTCCCGCGCTGCTTGGTGTATCACGATATTCGTAATGGTCAACTGGTGGATATTTTTCCTGAATTAGTAGGTAAAAAGTTGGGTATCTACGCGGTGTATCCGTTTACTCGTCAACCACCGAACAAAGTGAAGCTGCTTATTGAGCACATTCGTGACCGATACTTAACGATATCTCATTATTTCTAGGTTCTTCATAGATTTAAAACAATGTCGTTGAAATCAAAATTGGGTGCTCTAAGGTAATCACCGCAATAAAACGATTGAAGATAAACAACTTAATAAAAACAACGGAGTAACACGGACGTTATGCATTACCCAAAAACACGCAAAGATTCTGTCGTGGACACTTATTTTGGTCACGACATTGCCGACCCTTATCGCTGGTTAGAAGATGATCGAAGTGAAGAAACCGCACAATGGGTTTCGGGTCAAAATTCGGTCACCTTCGATTTCCTTGGTCAGATACCGTACCGCCAACAAATCCGTGACTTAGTGGCGAACAGTCAAAACTACGAAAAATATTCCCAGCCATTTGTACGTGGTGACTACACCTACTTCTACAAAAACGACGGTTTGCAAAACCAAAGCGTATTGTATCGACGTAAAGGCGAGGGAGAAGCCGAGGTTTTCCTTGATCCAAATACTTTCTCCGAAGAGGGCACGACCTCTCTTGGCGAAGTCAGCTTCTCTAAAGACTACCGTTTGGTCGCGTATTCCATCTCGGAAGGGGGCAGTGATTGGCGTAAGATCTTTGTCATTGATACGGAAACCAAAGAACAGTTAGAGCCTGAGATTGTTGATGCGAAGTTTACGTCGATTTCTTGGCTGGGCAGCAAAGGCTTCTATTACTCAAGCTACGATAAGCCGCAAGGCAGCGAGTTGTCTGCTCGAACTGAGCATCACAAGCTTTATTATCATGAACTTGGTACACCTCAATCTGAAGATAAAGTGATTTTCGGTGAGTTGGATACGCAAGTTCATCGTTATGTGTCTGGTACGACGACGACAGATGATCGCTTCCTCATTATCTCTGGCGCAGAATCTACATCGGGTAATCGTCTGTTTTATATTGATTTACAGTCTGAGTTACAGGCAATTGTGACGCTGCGCGAGACAACGCAAGGCGACACCTACTTAATTGATAGCCAAGACGCAACCTTGCTGCTTTACACCAACCTAGACGCGCCGAATGGCAAAGTTGTCAGCTACAACACTCAGACAGAACAATGGGCTGACGTGATTGCTGAACAAGAACAGCCGTTAGAAATCAGCAAAGGTGGCGGTTATCTGTTTGCGACTTATATGGTAGATGTGCTTTCTAAAGTGCAGCAGTTTAACTACCAAGGTGAGTGGATTCGAGATGTACAATTGCCGGGAGAAGGCACGGCTTATGGTCTGGCGGGTAAAAAAGAAGAAACCACACTTTATTACACATTTACTAACTACGTGACGCCTCCGACGATCTTCTCATTTGATGTCGAATCTGGTGAATCGACACTGTTTCAGGAATCAAAGGCACCGTTCGATCGTAATGAGTATGAATCAAAACAGGTGTTTTACACCTCAAAAGACGGCACGCAAGTTCCGATGATCATTTCATACAAGAAGGGCATTGCACTTGATGGTAGAGCACCAACCATGTTGTATGGTTACGGCGGTTTTAACATCAGCCTCACTCCAATGTTTTCTGGCAATGTAGCCAACTGGCTAGAGTTGGGTGGTATATACGCTGTCGCCAACATGCGAGGCGGCGGTGAATATGGTAAAGCTTGGCACAACGCAGGCACTCAGCAGCAAAAGCAAAACGTGTTTGATGACTTTATTGCGGCGGCGGAATACCTGATTGAAAACGACTACACTAGCTCGGATCGCCTAGCGATTCGCGGTGGTTCTAATGGTGGTTTGTTAGTTGGAGCGTGTATGACGCAACGCCCTGAACTATTCAAAGTCGCGCTGCCTGCGGTTGGCGTGCTTGATATGCTGCGTTATCACACGTTTACGTCTGGAGAAGGCTGGAAGTATGACTATGGCACGTCGGAGCAAAGTGAAGCGATGTTCCAATACTTGCTTGGTTACTCTCCTGTTCACAATGTAAAAGAAGGCGTGCGATATCCTGCTACCTTGGTGACAACTGCTGATCACGACGACCGAGTTGTGCCAGCACATTCGTACAAATTTATTGCGGAGCTGCAAGACAAACAGCAAGGCGCTAATCCAGTATTGATACGCATTGATGTTAATGCCGGTCATGGTGCAGGAATGCCGCTGAGTAAGCAAATTGACCTCACCACAGACGTGTATGCATTTACGTTACATAATATGGGTATTGAGTCGATTTAATGCCCTAGTTGTTCGAAGCTTCTGAGAATAAAAAAATGCCGCGACAGTGTCGCGGCATTTTTCATGGTTGGGGGAACTCAATTCATACTGTTTGCCAGTATTTGAGCCAGGTTGACTAAGTCTGACTCTTGAACCAACCAGTCTCGGCGGCCAAACCGAAAGGCAGCTACGCCATTCTTAAGACAAGATGAATTTATCACCTTTTCTTAATCCTAGTTTATGAATATGAAACTGTGATGAACCTAAGCCGCATTGTGCTGATTTTCACTGTTTTCAAGATCAAATGAGGCATCTATCAGTTTTTTCGTGTAGTCATTTTTAGGGTTTTGGAAAATCTTTTCGGCCGTACCTTGTTCCATGACCTCGCCCTTTTGCATGACTAGAACACGATCAGAGAGTGCTTTAACTACTGATAGATCGTGGCTAATAAACAAGTAGCCAATATTGTGTTTTTTCTGCAAATCTTTCAGAAGGTCAATCACTGTCAGTTGCACCGAGCGGTCTAATGCAGAGGTTGGCTCATCAAGCAGAATAAACGAAGGTTCAAGGATCAGTGCTCGCGCGATAGCAATACGCTGACGCTGGCCTCCTGAAAACTCGTGCGGATAACGGTTGATGGACGCGGGATCTAAGCGGACCTCACGGAGCACGTTGCGCGCTTTCTGCATACGTTCTTTTTTACTCAACATTGGTTGGTGGACAGTTAATCCTTCTGTGATGATCTCGCCGATAGTCATACGAGGAGAAAGCGAACCATAAGGGTCTTGGAATACCATCTGAACGTCTTTTTTCAGCTCAAAACGTTCTTTGTTTGTCAGCAAGGCCATATCTTGGCCTTTATATTCTATTTTGCCAGTTGAGGGCAGTAGACCTATCAAAGCTCGGCCGAGTGAAGACTTACCTGAACCGGACTCCCCAACGATCCCGAGGGTCTCTCCTTGTTTAAGCTCAAGAGAAATGCCTTTTACCGCTTCGAAGTACTCATTCTTGCTCGCAATAAAATGCGACTTTACCAAGAATTTGACTCGTATATCGTCGGCCTTTAAAAGCTGTGTAGCACTTTCGCTAATAGGCTCCTTACTGCCTTTAGGAATCGAGTTGATTAGCATACGTGTGTATTCGTGCTTTGGGTCCTCGAAGAGTATTTGCGTTTCGCCTTCTTCGACGACTTCTCCTTTACACATCACAATGACACGGTCTGCAAAGTGTTTTACGACGCCTAAGTCATGAGTAATAAATAGGATTGCCATGCCCATCTGAGCCTGAATTTCTTTAATCAGGTGCAACACTTCTGCTTGAACCGTGACATCCAACGCTGTTGTAGGTTCGTCGGCGATCAAAATATCGGGCTCGTTAATCAGTGCCATCGCAATCATGATGCGTTGCAATTGACCACCAGAAAATTCGTGTGGGTACTTGTTGTACGCTTTTTCTGGGTTTGGCATATGAACCAATTCAAACAGCTCTAACACCTTTGCTTTTGCTGTTCGTCTGTCGACCGGGCGGTGACACATGATGGCCTCAGCGACTTGGATACCCACCCGCATGTACGGGTTTAGTGAGGTCATCGGCTCTTGAAAAATCATGCCAATGCGATCACCGCGAATACTTTGCATTTCACGCTCTGCTTTATCCAAGACGGAGCTACCCTCGAACATGATGGATGAGTTTTCATGCAAAATAGCGTTGTCTGGCAGTAGTTTCATCAGTGCATTGGTTGATACTGACTTGCCAGAGCCAGATTCGCCAACGATGGACAGCGTCTCGCCTGCTTTTAAATCGAAGCTAACATTCTTTACTGCATCGACGATCCCATCGTTTGTCGTAAAGCTGACTGATAGGTTGTTCACCGAAAGAATGGTTTTAGAAGACATCACAGATCCTTGTGGTTGATAAAGCAAATGATACTCAAGCAATGGACAGTACAAACCTAGCTGGCCTCAATGCTTGAGCTTTAGATTAATTATACAGGTGAGAAGGCGAAGCTTTTGCCGAACTCATTGCTTGCAAATGTAAGAACTGCTCATGCGCGCGCGTTACGTGCTCGAGTTCTATCATCCATTGAGCATTACGTTGGGCAGAGCAAAATGCCGCCATGTGAGCTAATAAGTCTTCGCTCTGTTGACCAAGTAGGTGACCTACGCGCTCAATCAGTTCATGGCTCTCTAGCTGCAAAAATTGAAATAGCGCGTAAGTTTGATTGAGTATTGAGAACGCATCATGCTGTAAGCCGAGTTTGTTGAGAATCTCTGATTGCGTCACGCTAGCATCTCTAAGTCCCGTAATGAGACATACAAATTGGCAAGGTTTAGTTTGTGCATTTTCTAGCGCTAAATGAATGTGGTTGGGTAGATTGTTGAGCACGTCGTCATATAAACGATGAGCTTCTGGCCAATGGCCTTGTTCCATCAGTTGCTCCGCTTTTAAGTAGCGCATCCAGCATTGCTCAATATTCATATCCATCTCCACAACATTTGATTTGTTTAGATATTAAATGAAATTGATTATCAATTGCAAGTGCGTGTTAATATCACTTATGTGTTCATAAAATGTCCAATCAATCTAGGGTGGAAGGTAAATCACTTAAAATTAAGCAAATAATCTCTACACTCAAATAACGAAAATAAGAAAAAAGGAAGTGGATATGGCAATACTAAGATTGGAAGCTAAGCAGCTATATTCTGTAGCAGATCTAGAGAATATGCCATGTAAGTCGACCAAGGAGTTACCTCCAATTGATGAAATCGTGGGCCAAGAGCGCGCGCAAAAAGCGGTCGAGTTTGCGATGTCCATCAAAGAGAAAGGGTATAACATCTACGCCATTGGTCAGAATGGACTAGGTAAACGCACCATGATCTTGCGCTATCTGAATCGTCACCAGCACGATGCAGCAGCCCTGTTTGATTGGTGTTACGTTGCGAACTTTGAGGATACCCGTACACCAAAGGTATTAAAGCTGCCTTGTGGTATCGGAAATAAGCTACGTGTTGATATTGAAGCTTTAATGGGCAAATTATTGAATGCTTTACCCCTAGCATTCGACAATGAAATGTACTTTAGCCGCGCTGAGCGATTAAAAAATCAATTGGCAGCTAAGCAACAAAACGAGCTGGATCGTATTAGCCGAGAGGCAAAAGAAAAAGGCATCAGCCTAACACTGACTACACAGGGGGATTATCAGTTTGTCGCCATGAACGGTGATGAGCTTCATACGGAAGAGTCTTTTGATGTACTAAGCAAAAAAGAACAAGAGCAATTCAGCGATGCTATTGATGAACTCGAAGTGCGATTGCGCTCGATGGTTCGTGAGCTTACGGAGTGGGAAGAGACATACAGCGATAAAATCAAAAAGCTCAATGATGAAGTGACGCTTGATGTGATTACTCACTTCATCAAAAAACTCAAAGTGGATTACGCGCAATATTCCGAAATCAAAACCTACTTAACTGAGCTGCAAAAAGATATTGTTGAAAACGCAGATATCTTCCTTGACCAAAGTGGCGAGCAAGGCGAAATTGCGACGGCATCCTTGGATAAAAAATTGCCACGTCGTTATAAAGTGAACGTCTTGGTAAGCCGTAAAAGCAGCGAATTTCCTATCGTTGTTGAAGAAAATCCCAACTATCATTCACTCTTCGGGTCGATTGAGACTGCCACTTTCAAGGGAACGGTGTTTACCGACTTCTCGCTGATTCGTGCAGGGAGCTTGCATAAGGCGAATGGCGGCGTTCTATTAATGGATGCTCAGAAAGTACTTGAACAGCCTTACGTTTGGGATGGTTTGAAGCGCGCATTGCGTGCTCGTCAATTGAGTTTTACGTCTCTAGAAAAAGAAGTCACATTGACGGGGGCGGTATCACTCGATCCTGAACCGATTCCGCTTGATATCAAAATTATCTTATTTGGTGATTACCGAACTTACCAATTACTCCAACATTACGATCCTGAGTTCAGCGAGTTGTTCCGTGTGACGGCAGATTTCGAAGACGAAATGAAACGTACGCCGGAGTCTGAGCTGCATTACGCGCGCTTTATCTCTAGCGTGGTGCATGACAACAATATGCTGCATTGCGATCGCAAAGCCATTGCTCGAATCATCGAATACAGCTCACGTTTGTCTGGCGACCAATCCAAGCTATCTCTGCATTCGGCTAATATCGCCAACTTGCTTCGAGAGTCGAACTACGTGGCTCGTCAAGCCAACTCCAACATGATTCGTATTGGGCATGTTGAAGAGGCGCTCAATAACCAAGAAATGCGAGTAAGCCGATTACGCGATAACGTAATGGAAACCTTTATTAACGGCACAACGCTGATTCGCACCGAAGGAGAAGCCGTAGGCCAAGTGAACGCACTTTCGGTATTGAGCACTAGTGACTACATGTTTGGTGCACCGAATCGCATCACAGCGACGACGTGTTACGGTGATGGGGATGTTATCGATATCGAGCGCAGCGTGGATTTGGGGGGCAGTATTCACTCTAAGGGCGTGATGATTTTGTCTGCCTACTTATCTTCCGTATTTGGTAAAACGGCACGAGTGCCATTAACGACAACCATTACCTTTGAGCAATCTTATGGTGGTGTTGATGGTGATAGTGCCAGCATGGCTGAGTTATGTGCGGTTGTGTCTGCTTTTTCAAAGCAACCAAACCGACAAGACATTGCGATAACAGGATCGATGAATCAATTTGGCCAAGCTCAGCCTATTGGTGGCGTAAACGAAAAGATCGAAGGCTTTTATGATGTGTGTGTAATTAAAGGTCGTCATGACGGGCAGGGGGTCATTATTCCGCGCTCTAATGTTCACAATCTGATGCTTCGTTCCGACATCGTGAAAGCAGTCGAAAAAGGCGAGTTTAATATTTGGGCGATTGACCATGTTACTGAAGCTATCGAATTGTTTACGGGGAAAGTTGCTGGTGAGCCAACTGATGAAGGTTCTTATCCAATCGATACCATTTTTGGCCTTGCTCAAGCTAAGCTCAATTCGTTGAGAAAATAGGCTGAAACCGTCCTAAATGTGAATGTATCTCATCATAAGTGATCATAATTTATCATAACGACAATATCCCGACGCTACTGTCGGGATGTTGTCAATAACAGATTGAAAATGGAGAGTTTTTGTACTAGACAAAAGTGTGATCGACCTCTAATATTCGCCACTTGTTTATTCGTCTGGGATTTATCCCGTCGCAAGGAAGCATAGATATTCAAACTGCCGAAAAGTAACGTTGTTATAGGCACTGCTCGAGTTTGTTTGGATATAGACATCACGCATACAACTGAGGCCCTGTCATGCAGTTATCACTGAAAAATTTGTCAGTACGAACGCAAATTTTGGTTCCGGTATTATTTACCGCGATTGTTTTGTTTATTGCTCTTTGGATTACTAAAAACAATCTTCAAGCAGAGCAAGATGTTATTGCTTCCAACCAAGAATCTTTGGTTTTTCACAAAGACACATTGGCGAGTATTGACGACCAAATTTACCCTCTGCGCATAAGCGCGGTTTACGCTATTTACGATGCTTCTCGTCGTGAGAATTTTCTAACCGAATTGAAAGAAGGCTTAAAGCAAGTTGATGCCGATTTAAGCGCAATTGAAGCCCGAAACCTATTCCGTGACGATGCCGTTAAAGTTCGCCAAGCAATTGAATCCTATGTGCGATATTCAGAGCGCTCAGTTGCTTTCTTCAACCAATACGATCAAGGTTTGAAATCGGATAGCGAGTACCGTGCATTTGTCAAAGAGTATCGCAATGTTGGCCGAGAAATGGTCCAACAAATTAACACGCTATCAAAGCATGTAAACGAGCAAGCTGAACAATCTACTATCAGAAGTCATCAGCAAAATGAACGTGTGCAAAATAACGCTATGTTGACGGTTTTAGCGGTATTTGCTTTCTCATTGATAGGCGCTTGGTTCCTATCTGGCATGATTGTTACACCAATCCAAAAGCTGCAAGAAGTGATGCGTCAGTTAGCAATGGGTAATCTATCAGTACGTGCAGATGTCGATGGGGACAATGAGATCTCTAAGCTGAGCAAAGATGTAAACCAAACCGCAGAGCAGTTATACAACACTGTGGACCAGTTAACCCGTATTAGTGAGGAAGTTGCATCTGCATCGACCGAATTAGCTGCGGTAATGACGCAAGCGGAAGCGAACGCTCAACAAGAGTTGGCGGAGATCGAGCAAGTTGCATCTGCGGTTAACGAGCTTGCAAGTACTGCGAATAATGTGAGTGATAACGCGACCTCTGCTGACGCAACAGCGCGTGAAGCTGATGGACTTGCTCAATCAGGTTTGGCTATCTTCCAAGAAAGTGCGGAAGCAAGTGCGCAAATGTCTCAAGCATTGAACGATGCAGCGCAAGTTGTTTTGCGTCTAAAAGAGCAATCTGTACAGATCAACGATGTTATTGAAGTGATTCGCGGCGTATCTGAGCAGACCAACTTGCTAGCATTGAATGCTGCGATTGAAGCGGCGCGAGCTGGTGAGTCTGGTCGTGGTTTTGCGGTAGTAGCTGATGAAGTACGCATGCTAGCAGCGCGTACTCAAGACTCGACACAAGAGATCCAAACGATCATTGAAGAGCTTCAAGCGCAGTCTGGGCTGGCGAATGACAGTATGCAAGTCAGCCTTGATATGCTTAGCCGCAACAACGAGCTGACGCAACAAGCGAATGAAGCGTTGGTTGGAATTACCGAGTCGGTCGCCAACATCAACGATTCAAACACGCAAGTAGCAACCGCAGCCGAAGAGCAGTCTCAAGTTACTCAAGATATCAATCGCAACGTGGTTAACATGTCGGAGCTTGTAAACCAAAATGTAGCGGGCATCAGCCAGAGTGCAAGTGCGAGTACTGAGCTTTCATTACTTGCAGAGAAGCAGAAAGAGCAATTAAGTTTCTTTAAGCTTTAATTCATCATCTACTTATCAAATCTCTAAATCCCTGAGTGAATGCTCAGGGATTTTTTTGTTTGTAATAATCGGATTTATTATCAATAAGTCTATCTAAAACAGTTAGTTAACAAGATTTTTTTGCGGGCAATGTCACGTTTTGTGATATTGTTTTTACATTTTTTTCGTCAATTTTTTTTTGACGCGAACATTTTTTTTAACTCAACCGATAACTTGATGGTTGAGAGGTATTCATATCGTCATTTTAAGTGGTGTTTTCTTCTATAAGCGCTGTTTATTCAACACGTTGCGTGAAAAATAACAACTGCTAATATGCCGCCAGTTTTCTCGTTGGTACAGAAAAGTCCTGTTTTTCTGGTGAGAAAATACATATAAAACAATGATATGGAAAATAACAATGAAATTAAAAACTTTAGCTGTAGCAGTGGCGCTAATGGCATCAGGATCTCAAGTTGTCGCTTCAGAACTATACAACCAAGATGGCACTTCTCTTGAGATGGGCGGCCGCGCTGAAGCGCGTCTTTCTATGATGGATGGTAAGGCAGAAGACCGTACTCGCATCCGTCTTAACTTCCTAGGCAAACAGGAAATCAATGAAAACCTATACGGCGTTGGTTTTTGGGAAGGTGAGTTTGTAACTAAAACTTATGATGTATTTGATTCTAAAGGTAACAAAGTTGGTGAGACAGATAGTCTTGAAACTCGTTACGCTTATGCGGGTCTGGGTGGCAAATACGGTGAAGTAACTTACGGTAAAAACGACGGCGCACTAGTGGTTCTTACTGACTTTACTGACATTATGGCTTACCACGGTAACACAGCAGCACTTAAACTGCCTGTTTCTGACCGTACAGATAACATGCTGTCTTACAAAGGCCAATTCGAGCAACTAGCTGTACGCGCTAGCTACCGTTTTGCTGATCGCACAACAGATGCACAAGGCTTTACAGACAACGAGGAAGATGGCTTCTCTCTATCTGGTGTTTACGCGTTTGCTAACACTGGTTTTGAACTAGGTGCTGGTTACGCAGATCAAAACGACAGCGATGAGTTCATGCTGGTAGCTGCATACTCTGTAGGTGACTTCTACTTCGCTGGTAACTACACTGGCGCGGATATGGATGTTGCAGGTAAGACTTTTGATTACAAAGGCTACGAACTAGCCGCTGCTTACACTATGGGTCAAACTGTATTCACTTCTACGTTCAACAAAGGTGAACTAGAAGACGCAGATACTGTAGAAAACCTAGCTGTTGATGTAACTTACTACTTCAAGCCTAACTTCCGTGGCTACGCATCATACAACTTCGATCTAATGGATAACGAAGGCGCGGCTGAAAAAGATGAGCTAGCGCTAGGTCTACGTTACGACTTCTAAGTCATGACTCTTATCTAAGATACTGCCTTATTCTTAGTAAATAAAAACCCCTTACTGAAAAGTAAGGGGTTTCTTGTTTTCTAGCACTTCAAAGCTTCTTGATAAGCGATAGGGGTTATCAAATCTATCTTTTTAGTGTGAGCTTAGTCCCATCAAATTTGAGGTGACTGAGGAGGTTTTTAGCGTTGTTTTTACCAACCTCATCAAACTCCATTCCGTAGCGAGCATAATGCGTTGATTTTTGTAAATTACAAATACGACCTCGCAACGGCGCTAGCATACGACTTTCTCCGGGCATCGTTAGATCCAATGAAACGTGGTCACCAACCTGAAGTGATCGGCTCATTGGTGATGTTACAAAACGACAGCCACTACGAGATAAATCTCTTATTTCGCATTCAGTTCGATAGGCTTCTAAACAAACACGCGCTCTCAAATTTACTTCGTAACGCACTTCTTTGCGAAGCTGAAAGACCTGCATAGTGTTGGGTAGGTCTAGCACCAAAATTGGGTACGGATCGCCTAGTCGATGCTGTAATTGGGCCCGAAATGGGATAACGGCCCCTTCACCTCGATGAGAGTAGGCTTTTACATTGATCCAAAAGCCTTCTTGAAAATAGAACTTCAAGTCTTCATCGGAGATGTTCGGAACCTCTATCAATGCTGTATTATTTGAGTGACAGCCAACAAATGTGCTGGTTGTAATAAACTTTGTACCAACGGGGGTGGTGACGTTTAAGCTCACTTCACTGCCATGTTCGACCATTGCCATTGCATCGGTGCTATTTAATGTACTTGCCTGACGTTCTGGTGCCTTCTTGCTTTGCAGAGGTAGCTTGCCGTCTCTGGCAATTGGGCTCATATTTCTCATTATAATTGTCGTACCTGATGTAAGAAGGTAATCGCGTGAGGCGAAGCAGCACTCTCGCATGGTATCGATTTTATTCAGTGATATAGTTTGATTCAATCAATCTGTAACAAAAATTAGAGAGCAAGATATGCATAAAGTAACTCATGAGACCACGAATAGTACATTCTGGGTTGATTTAGAGCAGGGTTATAAAGCCAAGGTGATTTATCAGCTTAAGGGTAATGTCATGCACATTACATCAACGGTTGTTCCTGAAGCACTGCGAGGTAAGGGGTACGGAAAAGTGATGATGGAAGCGGTGTTGCCAGAAATTGAGTCACTCGGTTATCAAATCAAACCAGTTTGCCCATATGTTATTCACTACATGGAGAAGAACCAAACGTGGTCACATCTGCTCGCATGATGAGTAACAACCACCAACGCTACCAAACTATTGGCCAGGAACTCAATCTCGGTATTTACCGCTCTGTAGAAGTCATACAATCGCTATGGGGAGGTTATGGGGAGTTAGTCCGAGTTACTTATTCTACTCGTTCGGTGATCATTAAGCATGTAAAACTCCCTAAGCCTTCAGAGCATCCTAGAGGCTGGAATACGGACCGTTCTCATCAAAGAAAGTTGCACTCTTATCAGGTGGAAGTGAATTGGTATGAGTATTTTTCCGGAGGGGTGGATACTCGCTGCCGAGTACCACAAGGTCTAAAAACGTTCCAATCGGAGAATGAATGGCTCATTGTGATGGAAGATCTCGCCGAGGTGGGCTTTCCAAAAGTCATCACAGATGCACAGCTAGAGCATCTACAAGCCTGCCTCACTTGGTTGGCGAACTTTCATGCGCGATACATCGATGTTCGTTCGGATAAGTTGTGGCATACCGGAACATACTGGCACTTAGCAACCAGACCCGACGAGCTTGAAGCATTGCAAGACACTGAGCTACAAAATGCGGCTCAATTGATTGATCAAACGCTTTCGCAAGCTAAGTTTAAAACACTAGTACACGGTGATGCCAAATTGGCGAACTTCTGTTTTGATGAAGAAGAATCAAGCGTTGCTGCGGTTGACTTTCAATACGTTGGATGTGGGTGTGCAATGAAAGATGTGGTACTGTTTATGAGTAGCGCCGTTAAGCCAGAACGTTGTGCAGAGATGGAAGTTTGGGTTTTGGATACGTATTTTGCTCAGTTGCAACACGCGCTAATGGTCTATCAACCGAATCTTGACCCTAATGAAGTCGAGCGTGAATGGCGTCCTTTGTTTGCTGTGGCTTGGGCAGACTTTCAGCGCTTTGTGAAAGGTTGGAGTCCCGACCACTGGAAGATCAATCCCTACACAGAAGCATTGACTCGCAGAGCGTTGGCTTACTTACGAAAGTGAGTCGAAGTTTAAAAAGAAAAGCCTCCAATTAGTAGGAGGCTTTGTTTTATCTTTGGCCTGGTCTGATGCGCGCCATGTAATAGGTATTGATGAATTCACCATCACGGAAGGAACCGTCAATCGCTTCACCTTCAATTTGAAATCCATGCTTTTTATAAAGCCCAATGGCGGCGTCGTTATCGGCATTGACCTCTATCTGAATTCTTCTCACATTTAACCAGTTATCTGCTAGTTCAGTGACTGTTTCTATCAATTTGCTACCAATACCGAGTCCATGGAAACTATCATGTACTCCGATGCCAAACGATGCCGTGTGCATCGTTCTTGGACGTAGAGAGTGGTGAAAGCCAATATTTCCGACGACTTTACCATCTATTTCAGCGACATAGCTATAAACACCATCAGGTATGTTTGACAATCTTTTCACCCACATCGCGAGCGAAGGCTTTGGGAGTTGCAGGGTTTCACGTTGTGCTTTTGGTTGTGAATAGATTTCTACGAGTGCCGCTGCGTCTTCGACGGTCGTTGGACGTACGATAATTTCCATGCATCTCTCCTTCGCTTTTTAGTTTTAATTTTTAATCTAACCACAGTTTTCTTATTTGGATAGTGTTTTTTTATGTTTAATGGATAAATACCTTTTAAATTAGCTTGTTATGATGTCTTTTTTTGAATTTTTAGTAGTGATTTGTCATCGAATTGAACGAGTAGATTGCAAAGCTGTTGAATTATTGTACTGAGAATAGCGCGTACTGCAGAGTATCGTGGTGAATTTCATGTCGCAGTAAATAAACGCATTTAGTCAAACTGTGACGACGGCACTGTGCGCCAGTTGACTTGAATCAATAGAGGATGGGGTTACCTCCTATGAGGTATAGGGAAACGACACGTTTAGGGCTATTTATGCTTAACTTGATA
Organism: Vibrio sp. Vb2960; assembly: GCF_033337665.1. NCBI lineage: Bacteria > Pseudomonadati > Pseudomonadota > Gammaproteobacteria > Vibrionales > Vibrionaceae > Vibrio > Vibrio sp. Vb2960. The sequence continues at coordinate 256,495 of NZ_JAWORD010000002.1, forward strand.
AGGGAGTTTTGTTGAGGAAATAGCATGAAATCCTCTCAGTCTAAAATATCGCAAAGTCGGCGCCGATTTTTGCGTGATACAGCTCGAACTGCGGCTGGTGTTGGCGCAGCTGCGTGTGTATTGGGCTTACAATCGCTACAAAGCCAAGCTCGAGAAACCAAAGGTGTGCCTATTCGTCCGCCTGGTGCACTGCCGGAAGGCGATTTCGAATCAGCTTGTATTCGATGTGGCTTGTGTGTTCAGGCATGTCCTTACGATACCTTGAAACTTGCGACATTACTTTCACCCGTCGCGACTGGCTCACCTTACTTTACTGCACGCGATATTCCCTGCGAAATGTGCGAAGACATTCCTTGTGTTGTCGCTTGTCCGAGTGGGGCGCTGGATCCGAAACTAACCGATATTGATGATGCTCGAATGGGTACAGCGGTTCTTATTGATCATGAAACTTGCCTTAACTGGCAAGGGTTACGATGCGACGTTTGTTATCGCGTTTGTCCGCTGATTGATGAAGCCATCACGTTAGAGATGGTTCACAACGACCGAACCGGCTATCACGCCAAACTTATCCCTACAGTGAATTCCGAAGTGTGTACCGGATGTGGTAAGTGTGAACAAGCGTGCGTGTTGGATGTCGCTGCTATTAAAGTTGTCCCGACGGATTTGGCGAAAGGCAAAGTGGGCAGCCACTACAATTTTGGTTGGAAAGAGATCGACAAACCACTCGAAAATATCCTCCCTAGTGAGACGCCTGTGCCGGAAGGTGCGCTTGAATCGCTAAAAGGAGGTAAGTAATGGCAAAGAATTTAGCTCAAAATGCTGGCAAAGAAGCGCTTGAAAAGCTTGGTTGGTGGCGCGCGCATCGGTTTTTGATTTTACGTCGGCTATGTCAGTTCACCATCATTGCGCTATTTATGGCTGGGCCGACGCTGGGAATTCTAACTGGTAATCTGTCATCAAGTATGTTGCTCGATACCGTGCCGTTAAGTGACCCGTTAATTGTGCTTCAAGCTTTGGCGACAGGGCATGTTCCGGAGTTTAATGCGTTGTTAGGCGTAGTGATTGTCGTGGTGTTTTACGCGATTTTGGCGCCGCGCGCATTTTGTGCTTGGGTGTGCCCGTTGAACATCGTGACAGACTTGGCGGCGTGGTTGCGTCGAAAGTTCAACATTAAAGCGAGCTATCGTTGGTCTCCCATGATTCGTTATTGGCTGATCCCTGTTTTGATGTTGGGCAGTGCGCTGTCTGGCGCAATTCTTTGGACATGGTTAGATCCAGTGGCGGCACTGCATCGCGGGTTGGTGTTTGGTATGGGCGCAGGTTGGGTGTTGATCGCCCTGGTGTTCGTGTTGGATTTACTCTTGGTTGAGCATGGGTGGTGTGGGCACTTATGTCCACTGGGGGCTACCTATGGCGTCATAGGCCGAAAAAGCCTGTTGCGCGTTACTGCTGTTCGCCGCGAAGATTGCACCAAATGCATGGATTGCTTTTACGTTTGCCCAGAACCAGAAGTGCTTCGGCAGCCTTTGAAAGAGGGAGATCGTCGAGTTATGGATCAAAACTGCATTAGCTGTGGTCGTTGTTTGGATGTATGTCCAGAACATGTGTTTGAATTTAAAAATCGCCTATCAGTAAAAGTCATTGATTAAGCCACTGAGCACATTTACTCATGCTTTATTTCTCTTGATACTTGAACATCGCGCTTAGCCAAGGAGTTAAGTGCGATGTTTATCTTCATAACAATATTCCTCAGCCATATCTGCTTGCTCTGGGCTGAAAATAATAATGATATTGCGAATTTGTTACATTTAAAGCTATGATGATGCCTTCATATTTAAAGGAAACATCATGACTACCTCATCGCACGGCTGGAGAACGCCGCAAAATTTCCTCCTGTTAATTTCCATTATCGTGCCCATTGCTTTTTCTACCTGGATGGCGTTGTTGAACAACTTTGTTATCGAGAAAGCAAACTTTGATGGTGCCGACATAGGCTTATTGCAAAGTGTGCGTGAAATTCCGGGTTTTTTGGCCTTTACCGCCGTGTTTGTATTGCTGTTTATCCGAGAGCAACGCTTTATGCTCGTCTCTTTGGCGATGCTTACGCTTGGTACGGCATTAACAGGTTATTTTCCCACTTTGTACGGTCTACTTTTTACAACCTTGTTAATGTCCACCGGCTTCCATTACTTTGAAACACTCAAGCAGTCTTTGTCTTTACAATGGCTATCTAAAGAAGAAGCGCCAGAAATGCTGGGTAAGTTTATTTCTGTTGGAGCTTTGGCTTCTCTGTTTACCTACGGCGCCATTTGGGTTTCGCTCGAACAGCTCAAACTTGATTTTAAAACGGTCTATTTAATGGCTGGTGGTTTAGGTTTTGTGCTCATTTTGGTGATGGCATTTGCCTTCCCACAATTTAAGACAAAAGTTCCTCAGAACAAGAAGCTCATCCTGCGTAAACGTTACTGGTTATACTATGCGCTTACGTTTATGAGTGGAGCACGCCGTCAAATTTTTACGGTATTCGCTGGTTTCTTGATGGTAGAGAAGTTTGGTTACTCCGCCGCAGACATTACGTTGCTGTTCCTGATTAACTATGTCTTTAACTTCTTGTTTGCGAAGCGAATAGGCCGTTTTATCGGCGTTGTTGGTGAGCGCAAAGCGTTGATGTTTGAATACGTCGGTTTGATCTTCGTGTTCGTCGGGTACGGTTTGGTGCAAACGGCAGAGTGGGCGGCAGCATTGTATGTTGTCGATCATTTATTTTTCGCGTTAGCGCTTGCGATTAAAACCTACTTCCAGAAAATTGCCGATCCTGCCGATATGGCGTCGACCGCAGGCGTTGCGTTTACGATTAACCATATTGCTGCAGTTGTAATACCTGTTACGTTTGGTGTCATCTGGCTTGTTTCACCTGCGAGCGTATTTTACATCGGCGCTGGTATGGCAGCAGTGAGCTTGCTGTTGTCACTCAATATTCCAGCGAAGCCGGAAGAAGGCAACGAAACTCGCTTGTTGAAGTGGAGTTAAGTTGGTACTCACTATCTAATCATTAAAGCGAATACCTGTAATTAGACTCGCTGAAAAGGGTGCTTATGCGCCCTTTTCTTTTTATTGCAAATAGATAATACCCCCAATGGTTGTCAATGCATGCTACGTCCGTTAGGGTTTAGAACTAAGTATTTCGAAATAACTTGGGCATAACTGACGCGAAACAATAAGAGGGGAGCTATACAGTGCAGATACATGGCAGAGAGTTGGATTTAGATCTAGGAAGCCGTCACATCGTTATTCAGCGCCGCTATGAGGCGTTAGGTGCTGCAAACGACCTACTCATTGCTATTTGGTTTTTAATTGGTAGCTTTTTCTTTTTGAATGATTCGTTGATTGAAAGTGGTACTTGGCTTTTCATTGTGGGCAGTGCGCAGTTGATCATTAAGCCCCTGATAAAACTGATGAGTTTAGTTCATGTTGGTCGTTTAAATAAGCAACTTTCTGGCACATCAGCGAGCCGCTGAAATTACCGCTTCTTTTGAACACTCGCAAGCAAGAAGCCAACAGGCGAGTTATCGAGGGGAAAGACGGAAGATAACGTGGTCACAACACTAACCACGTTATGTTCAGTTTGAAGCTTCAGAATTTAAAACGGATACCAGAACAGTTGTGTGTCCATCACACGCTTGCTGATCGCAGCAATCACTATCACCGCAATCCCAGCCATGCAGATCATATCGGCTTTGGTCAGTGGTTTTAAGCTGTACCAAGTGCGAGAGGAGTGGCGGCCAAAACCACGTAGCGTCATCGCGTTTGAGATTTGATCGGCTCTGTCTAAACTAGAGAAAATCAGAGGTCCAAGAATCTTCGCGACGTTCTTCATACGATTGAACAACGGAGCCTTCTTGCTCAGTTCTACTCCGCGTGCTTGTTGCGCGTGCATGATGTTAACAAAGTCCTTTTTCACTTCCGGCAAGTAGCGCAGCGTTAAGCTTACGGCATAGGCGATTTTGTAAGGCACACCTAAACGGTTCAAGCTGGCTGAAAACTCTGTCGGATGAGTGGTAAATACAAACACCAATGCGATTGGGAACATGCTGAAGTACTTCAACGTCACTGTTACTAGGTAAAACAATGTCTCTTGAGTGAGCGAGTAATTACCGGGTAACGAGAGTAAAACCGTTGATGAACCCATGAACTCAGTACCTTGTTGCGGTGCTAACGCGAACATAAACAGGGCATTGATCAGTAATACCGTACCTGTACCGAATAACAGCGGTTTGTAGACATGAAAGGGCACTTTGGTCATTTTCAATAAGCCCAAACCCAGCACGATCAACAGCGCGATGATTCGCAAGTCAAATGTGGTCAATACCACCGTTACCCAAGCAATGAAAAGCAAGAACTTAGTAATGCCATTCAACTTATGAAGTGGCGATTGGGTATCGATGTAGTTGATACCAAACTTCATCTTATTGTCTTTCATGCCACCGCTTTCTCTAGTTGGTTTACGTCGTCGCTTTTTTGTTGGCGGTGCGCTTTTTCTACATTGATAAAGTGCTGCATAAAGCCATTGGTGTCCTCGATACCAACTTTCGTAGCCAACTCAAACAAACTTGTGGTAGTGAGGTTTGTTTGGTCTAGTAGCTCTGGACTGCTGAATACCTGCGTCATTGGTGCATCCGCGACTAATTTACTGTCTGCAATCACGATAGAGCGCGAGGTGTATTCCAACACTAAATGCATGTCATGAGAGATGATCATTACGGTTACGCCCAACTCGCGATTGAGCTTTTCGATGAAACTCAGCATAGACGTGTAGTTTCGATAGTCCTGACCTGCCGTCGGTTCATCAAGGATCAGAAGCTCTGGTTCCAAGACCAAAATTGACGCAATGGTTACGCGCTTTTTCTGGCCGTAGCTCAATGCTTCGATTGGCCAGTGACGGTATTTGCTCAAACCGCACAGCTCTAGGACTTCAAGTACTTTAGCGTCGATTTGTTTCTCTTCAACGCCACGATTACGGAGGCCGAAGGCCACTTCGTCGAAAATCATGTGATGGGAAATCATGTGATTCGGGTTTTGCATCACCACACCCACTTTCTGGCTACGCTCGAAGATGGTCAGTTCGTTAAGATCTTGACCATTCATGCTCATTGAGCCGCTATCCGCTTCAATAACGCCCATAATCAGTTTGGTGATGGTCGATTTACCCGAGCCATTTTTGCCAAGTACAGAGACAAACTCGCCACACTTGATGTCAAAACTCACGTCTTCTAACGCGTTTTTCTCACCGTCGTAAGAATAGGTGAGGCCACGGACTTCAAGCAAAGTCTCGGCTGGCGTTTTAGGTGGTTGTGCTGTTGAACCATCAAACCATGCTTGTACCGCTGGTTTATATTGCTCCAACGGTAAGGTAGTTAAGCTAGAAGGTTTTGCATCGCCCTCAATCGCGCAGCCTGCTTCTTTCAGTGCTGAAATATAAAGCGGTTCGCGGATGCCGTAATCTTCTAGTAGAGGCGACGCTAAAATTTCATCTGGCGTTGTATCGGTAATGATTTCGCCGCTTTCCATCAAGATAATACGGTCAACTGAGCAATGCAGAACGTCTTCAAGACGATGCTCAATGATTACTATGGTTTTGTCCGTTTCGCGGTGTAGATCATCGATGATCTCGATGGTTTTTTTACCCGTTTTAGGGTCAAGCGCAGCTAGTGGTTCATCAAACAAAAGGATATCGACGTCATCGACGAGAATGCCCGCCAAAGAAACACGCTGTTTCTGCCCGCCAGATAAATCGTGGGGAGAGCGATCTAACATCTGTTCCAAGTCGACCATTTTGGCCGTGGCTTTGACCAATGGGTACATGTCGATATTTGAAGTTAGCTGGTTTTCCAGCGCAAATGCAATGTCTTCGCCAATGCTCAAACCGACAAATTGGCTGTCCGTATCTTGGAGTACGGTGCCAACTTGCTCAGTGTATTGGTGCATGTCGAAAGGGGCGGTGTCTTGACCATTGATGGTCAATGTTCCACTGGTTTCCCCTTTGATTGCGTGTGGGATCAGTCCGTTAAGACATTGCCCAAGAGTAGATTTACCACTACCACTTGGACCGATAATGACGATTTTCTCTCCTTTCTCTATCCTTAGATTGATATTTTTTAGCGTCGGTTTGTCCAGCGACTCATATCTAAAAGAGAAGTTAGAAAATTCGATTGTCATTCGACATTAAGCCTCTGTTAAGTTACGGCTTTGCTTGTTACGTTTAGCGACAGACTTAAGAATGAAGAAGCCAACAATAGCAATAAGAATGGTGTTACCGATCGCGATAATAGAAAGCTGGGTAAACACTTTAGTGAACGGTTCTGCGTATAAAATCGTGTCGAGGAATGCAGAGCAACCGTAACCAAATACGTTGCCTAATAGCGCAAGTACTACGAATAACGCGAAGTCTTTCATATTGAAATCACCTTTCTCCAAACGGTAGCGCGTTAGAGAAGGGAATAGACCGATAATCAAACCAACAATACCTGAACCAAGTACCCAAGTGAGCCATACGCCCCAACCTGCAAATAGGTCAGTAACCCAGTGACCAATAAAACCAACCAAGAAGCCAACAAGTGGTCCAAATAGTACTGAGAACAATGCTAATACTGCCATTGCTGGTTTTAGCGTTGTGTTTGCAAACACAGGGATGCCAAACATAGGTAAGCCGCCGATACCGTAAAGAGCAGCACCGATTGCAATAACCACAACAGTTTTAGCGGAAAGATTCATAGATAACCTCAGTTCAATAGTCGATTTTAAAGAACGTTCATTTATATTGTTGGAAAGCGTTAGTTATTTGATTGTGTAACATATATTCAAAACAACCAAGCTGCTTATTGTTTGCTCTATTTTTCTTCAGGAAATGTGTGATTTGATTCACGCATCCCTTTGACTGGCTTTGGTTTTAGCAAGCATTAAAAATAAGGCGCGCATTATACAGAATATTAATAAAAGTGGGAATGCTATCTATCTGGATGGCTAGAATGAATCAGGAGCTGATCGTCAGCCCCTGATTACACGGTTTGATGTTATTTTTACCAATAAATGAATGCGCTATATGTTCATTAATGGTCGAGGTATAAATAGTTCTGCCAGCTCTTCATACGAATAAGCACTTTGCGCATCACTGATACGTGAGTAAAGCTGTCTGAATAAACTGCAACTTCAACCGCAGTACCCATTGGTAGGTGGTATCCACTCAAGTCGTCGGTAATTTTCAGCTTCGCAAAAACACGTCCGCTCGTGCGCAAGGCATCAGTCCCAAGCAGAGCGCCTCGCGCTTGAATTTGGCTTTCACCAATGGCCGGAATCACGTCAATGACTTCGCCACGGAACACTTTGCCCGGAATTGCGCGGAACATAAATTCTGCTTCAAAGCCTGGCTTCAAGCGTTGTAATGAGTTCTGTCTGAATGCCGCGGTGTACGTAATGTCTTCGGTATGTACGAAGGTCATTGCCGGGGCAAGTGGCAACGGCACAGCCATAACACCAGGACGCAAAGCCAATTGCGTAACGTAACCATCGGTTGGCGCACGAACGACGGTTTGCTCTAGGTTAAACTCTGCTTTACGCAGCTCGGCAAGAAGTTGCGCGACTTGGGTATTTTCGCCTCCGATTTCAGAGTCCAGAGCGATTTGCGCTTGTTCTTGTTGCAAAATCGCAACGTCTAACATGGCTTCTGCCGCTTTATATGCTTGGCGTCGAGTATCTAAATCTTGTTCAGTAAACGCGCCACGATCAAAGCCCCTTTGATATCGGCTAAACTCCCTTTGTGCTTTATCTCTGTCCGCTTGCGCTTTCAATACAGCAGCTTCTGCTTCTCTTAGATCAGACTCTAAACCCAACGCACCTTGGCTTGCTTCTTTGACTTTCGCTTCAAGGCGAGCAACTTCTGCTTCAAAAGGCACAGGATCGATTTTGAAAAGAATATCGCCCGTTTTGAGCGGTTGGTTGGCTTGGACTGGCACTTCCACCACGCGGCCACGCACGCCAGAGACGATAGGCGTAGTCGGGAACACTTGGTTACCCAATTGCGTAAATGGGTGGTTGTAGTTCATAAGCAGCACGAGTGTGCCCACTAACACTACGCCGCCAAGTACGGCGGTTGGAACGGTCCATTTGTTTAGAGGAATATTGAAAATTTTAAAAATGGCAATACAAAGAGCTGCGTAAGTCAGAATCAGCAATAAGTCCATTATTCGTCCTCTTTACTTTGTTCAGGCAAAGGCTTTTGCTGAATCTTTTGTTGTTTCAACATCGATACTTGGTTTTTGAGTTCGTTGACTTCATCGATGAGTTCTTCAAGGCGGTGATGAATGTCGTGTGTTTCTTGTTCTAGTTGTTTAAAACCCCAGCCGCGTTCCTTGCGCCATAATGTTGCCCAGATCCATAAAAATGGCCACAGCGCATGCAAAGTGAAAAGGCTGACCCAGCCAGCGTAGTGAATTGCGTCTTGGTGCGGGTGCTCTCTCTCTTTGGCGATTTCATATGGAATATCATGGATGACAATGATTCCGTAAAAGATCACTAAAGCAACGAAGATGAGTAACCCAAGTGCAAAATAGTCTAGAAACATCTTACCTACCTGTGCGTATTGCGAAATGGAAAATCTACGTAAATTAACAATTTAAGTATTTGTCTTAACTACAGATGAATCAAGCGGTTTTTATGTAGGAATTATGTTTATGCGATGTAAGTATCCACTGATGTTTATTGGCAGTTAAGGTGTTGCTGAGTACTTATTTAAACAAGCAGTGAAGTGATATAGGAAGGATAAGTAAAAAGTATACTAAAGCCCCAGGTGTCAACCGGGGCATGGTTTAAAGTTCGGTACAGACTTGGTTTCTGCCATTGGCTTTGGCGCGATAAAGAGCTTTGTCTGCACGATAAAAAGTTCGCTGAGTATTCTCGCCTTCTCGATGCAAGGTAATCCCTATGGATACTGTCAGCCCCCGTTCACCAAGAATATCGTCCCAACCATATTGATAAATCCGTTCACGATAATTCTCGGCATGCATTTCTGCGCGTTCCAGTTGGGTATTCTCAAGGATCACGAGGAACTCTTCACCACCAAATCGTACGCACGATGCGCCTTTAAATCTGAAGTAGGACGCCAGTTCCTGTGACACACTTTTGATCGCTTTGTCGCCAACCAAGTGGCTTAGTTCGTCATTGATGGATTTGAAGTGATCGATATCGATGACCATCAATGCAAATGCAGTATCGTGCAGAAGTAGATCTTTTAGTTTAACTTCTAACCAGCGTCGGTTGTGTAAAGACGTAAGTGGATCGGTAAAGACGTCCTGCTGTAGCTGAGCAACAGTATTTTTATGCTGCTTGGTGGTTTCTTTTAGTTCTTTGTTTTCTAGCTCTGACAAAATGAGTTTGAGTTGTAACTCAAAGCGTGAAAGTCGGCGTAGTTGAGCAGACCCTAACTCACCGATCGGAATATGTTTTACAAGATCAGATTCGATTCTATGCGCTTTTTTTTCACAATTTAATGCTTCTTGATACAACCCTTGAGAGGCGTAAACTTGACTCATCGCGTTATAAAAATGCTGAGTAACGATAGGAGATAGCTGCTTTTGAATCCTTTTACTGATGGAGTCCAACGTTAAATTAGCTAAAGAAGTGTGCCCTACACCGTTTAGACAATACGCAGTCTCAATTTTGACCATCGTGGATAACCAGTATGTAGTGGCACTACCCGTTGTATACTGAACATTCGAAATAGCCAGCAACGCATTGGGGTAGTCTTCTTGCAGACGATGTAATTTGGCTCGGTAGAGGTGAATTTGTGCGGCGAGGTTTTTATCACTGACGAGAATGCTCAGTTCTTCACATTCACTCAGCAGCTCTTTGGCGTCTGCGGTACGGTTTAAGCTGATATAACAGGCAAGCATGTACAGCTTGTAACGAAGGCGTAGGGATCGACTGCCAATAGCGTGATCGATAGCATCTATTTTTTGATAATAACGTAATGCACGTTGGTGATCCCCATAGGCATCGCACAAATTACCCATTCCAATAATGGCCAATACGTACTCATCAATATAGCCGTACTCGACGGCGATATTGGTTGAAGCAACATACTCGGTTAATGCCGCATTGTAGTCACCTAATTCAACTAAACGCTCACTCAAGCTTGCTTTCACAGAAAGAATATCTTCCACATCTTCTGGTAAAACAAGCAACTCAAGGGCTTGTTTCAATTCACTAATGCTGTCGTTGAGCTGTTTGATCTCTCTTCGATACTCGGCGCTAATGATATAGCAATGCGCTTTCTCTCGGTTTGTTGACGCAATATGTAACCCTATGTGTTCCCATAGCGTAATCGCTTCTTCACCTGAAACGGAAGAAGGATCGATACCTGCGTCAGTCACCTTGCTAAGCAGTTGTTCCATTCTTCATTACCTCAATATAACTTTCTTCGAGCTGTTCTAACGTGAATGGGAAGGTCAGGATATCTTGCAAATACAGTATCGGTTTAGGGCCTTTGATTCCGCGTCGCTTCCATGGATAGATGTCTAACATCGCTTGGACAGTGCGGTAGACCTCTTCTGCTGCTTGACCTTTTTCTGCAATTAACATTGCTAGCCTGTTACTGGAAATTCTCGAGATGAGGTCGCTGGAGGTTGTCAATGCATGAACGAGCTCGGTACAAACATCGAGAACTTCGGGGTTTGAATGCTGAATCATAATGATGGCGTGGTTAGAGCGTTTGAGCTCCGTTTTAAACAAAACTAACTGTTCCCACCAGTAGGTCTCAGAAACGACATTAGAGAACTGTTTTTCAGGGTCGTATTCGTGTTGAGAGCGAATATGATTGATCAGCTTACGTGCTCGCTGCTCTAGTTGGCGTTTAGAGCCTCTTGCTTTATCCATGCTGATTCGATGAGTTTGTTCTTTGAGCATTTTGAGTGCGTGCTTACGGTATTTCTTGAACGCGTTAAACGCAGACTCAAAGTCACCTTGTTCTTCAGCGACTCGTGATTGTTGGAAGCAAATTTGGCTGAGTAGCTCACCGTGGTCGAAACTGAGTGCAGATTCTTCTGCTGCAAGTAGCAACTTGGCAGCGCTGTCTGTATTTTGGCGCAAAAGCTCAAGTCTTGCTCGGCTAATAAAAGAGTGTGCTTTCATCCAAACGAGGTCATGCTCAATGGCAAGCTGGTGGGCTTTTTGGGTGGCTTCTTCGGCCGCATCAAGGCGTTCTAGTCCAAGCAGTGCTAACCCTTTAAAGTCCCAGATCTCGGCTTGCCACGTACTGTCATCATGATCTTTTAATACTTCGGTTGCTCCATCTAGTACCGTAAGCATCTCGACAAACTTATTTAGTAAGTAATAGTCCCAAGCTAATAGGATGCGCGCTTTGCCTTCTAACCAAGCAATACGAACATTGTTTGCCACTTTAACGGCTAACTCATGAGTTGAAGCGGCAAGTTGGTGTTCATTAGTGATGCGCCATACATTACCAAGCCCAATTAGAGATTCGATTTGAATTTCAACATCATCAACAAGAGCAGATTGTTCGAGCGCATTAATCCAATATTGTTGCGCGGAATAATACTTTGCTTGGCCCCAATATTGGAGTGCAAAAAGATGGAGAATTTCCGGGAGATGATCGTCGGTTTCAAGCTGTGTTTGTTTGCTGTAAGCGTCTTTGACGAGTTTTAAGCCTTGTCGGTAATCCATTAGGCACCAACAGCATTGCGCCATGATGAGTAAGGCTTTGATCTCTCCGTCCACAAATAAAATTTGTTCCGCGCGGATACGATATTGCTGCGCAATATTAAAGGTATGTTTAGGGGCCGATTTTATTTGGCCTTTAAGCTTAGTGAGATCATCTTCTAGCTGAATTTGGTTTTTATCCAACGTTCACATCCATGACTATCGAACTGGAAATCACACCTAATATTAAGTGGTTAGATGCATGTTTCTTTACCAAAGCGATGCGGATAACGTTTTGGTAAACGATCAGGGGCCGTAATGTATACCGTTACAACCCCTAATTACTACATCTAAATTACCAATAGAATAGCTACGATAGGAGCTGTTTGATTGTCAAAGGTGCATCAGAGACTTCCAACCTTTGTGCAGCGGTAAGACCTTGTTTATCCTGATAGCACAAATTATGCCAAGCTCTGAATATATCTAAAAGAGGTAAAATACCAGCAGGTCGTAATTTGCGACGTGGCTCGTTAATGAAGCTTTCGAAAAGAATCTGAAAGCGGTTTTGATAAAACTTCACATGACGAGTTGTCGCAACGTTAAACCATTTTTCAGGCTCATTTTGATCGCCAGCGAGGTAGCAAATGCCTTTGTGGTTTTCGTTTTGACTAGAGATTGCCCAACGATCGCGCCACCAACTCATATAGGCGATATCGACTTTGCCAAAGGGAGTGCTCATGTCCCAACTAGCGTCCTCTTCTACATACATCAAGTCGACACTTTTCTCTTTAATACGAGGTAAACAAACGCTCAATGCAGCTGAACGTAGTAGGGGATCTTGAGGCATGTATAGAGATACACGTTTGTTTGGGCAGCACATATCAAGTACGTGCAAATAGTGTGCATACGAGGTGTATGGCGGACGGACTAATGCCCCTTTTGAAGGGTAATGAAATACAGATAGATTACCAAGAGGGTCTTCTACGTTACCGCGAGCCAAAATTGTTTGGTATTTTTGGTCAATTCGCTCTCTGAGGTGATGAGAAGGTTCCGCAAGCGGCTCACTTGCTTCCGCTACGTACTCCTGGGAAACAAAACGAGACACCTCATCGTAAGGATTATGATCGAGAGTTGCGATTGGCTCTTCATCAGCGGAATAATTGACGTGCTGGCAAAGAATATAGCCAGAATGCGCTTCGCCAGAAACAATCCAATACACACCATTATTGCTGTTCGGTTGCAATGCAATATAGTTTGAGGCCAATTCATAATGCGTTGCGTGGTTTACCCAGCGCGCATCAATGGTTGCCAGCTTGCGGCGGCAGCGGCTAGCTATATGGTCAACATGATCGTAAAAGGTTTTTGGGTTAATACTAAGCTTGCGGCAGATTTCTCGTACGGAATATCCCGTAAACAATAAACCCATCAAGTTCTCTTGAAATTGAAGCTTCTTGTTGGCACCAGACCACTTGTCGACAAAGGTACTTTGACACACTTTACAGCGGTAACGTTGGCGATCGCCACTGTAACCGAAAGCGTGATAGAGGTGTTTGTGAGTGTGGACAGAGAGTCCAAAGTTGTCGCAATCATCATTACGGCAAGCAGGCAACCCGTCACTGTGGACGTGCCGCAGGCGATGAAGTTCGTTCACGACATCGCGATTATTAAGTAAGGGGGGGAAAGCTCCACATTCACGGCATACCATCGCCGGACGCTTAGGGTTCGCATGTTGCAGAACGTAACGCTTTGCATCACTCAATCCAAAGTTGTCACACGCCAATGTTTTACAAAAGTTGAGTTGTAACCCATCTGCGTCTTTTGGCAGTTCGCCGTTAGACACAATCGCCCCCTCGGGATAATTCGGGCAGCCAGCATAACTCTGGCTGCAAATTATTACTTACTATTTGCTCTTAGATGTTGATTGCAGTTTCTAGTGCAACTTTCATCATGTCGTTGAACGACTTCTGACGCTCTTCTGAGCTTAGTTTTTCACCACGGATGATGTGGTCAGAAACTGTCAGGATAGTCAGTGCTTTCGCGCCTAGGTCAGCTGCTACGCCGTAGATACCAGCCGCTTCCATGTCTACACCTAGGATGCCTAGTTTTTCCATCTTCTCGAAGATGTCTGCTTCTGGTGTGTAGAACAGGTCAGCAGAGAATACGTTACCTACTTTTACAGGCACTTCCTGAGCGCGCGCTTGGTTAACTGCTTCTTCTAGAAGACCGTAATCAGCGATTGCTGCGAAATCGTGGTTGTTGAAACGGATACGGTTAACTTTAGAGTCTGTAGAAGCACCCATACCGATAACAACGTCCATTAGTTTCACGTCGTCACGTACTGCACCACAGCTACCCACACGGATAACGTTTTTCACGCCGTATTCAGCGATTAGCTCGTGTACGTAGATACAGCAAGACGGGATACCCATGCCGTGGCCCATTACAGAAACTTTTTTGCCTTTGTAAGTGCCAGTAAAGCCGAACATGTTGCGAACGTCACAAACTTGTTTCACATCTTCTAGGAACGTTTCAGCGATGTATTTAGCGCGCAACGGGTCGCCTGGCATTAGAACTGTTTCAGCGAAATCACCTGGTTGTGCGTTAATGTGTGGGGTTGCCATAAGTGCTCTCCAAAGTTTTGTTTTGATAAAACGCCTCTATTATAGAACGCTATTACCAATTCTGTTGAACTTGTTCGTTTTCGTTAAGGCAATAATATCGGGACGTACAGTGGCCCCTTGAGAGCTTAGTCACAAAAACCACGCATTTAGAAACTGTAACTACTATTGATAACCAAATCTGTTGAAATCAAAAGAGCAATCGATTTGCTTTTGAGCAGTTTGTCGATTGCGCGCACAAATTCTTTGTTTTTGGGCCAAACTTTTTTCTGACAGCTGGTTGATCGAAATACTTTCGAGTGAAGTAAAACGATTAAATTGTACAACTTATTTTCTTGTACAATCTGGAAAGGCTTGCTATAAGTTATACAACAAAACTTTTTGTATAGGGATGCGTCATCATGGAATCTTCGATCAAAGTAGGTATCAGTTCGTGTGTTTTGGGTGAACGAGTGCGTTTTGACTCTGGTCATAAGGTGAGCAACTTTGTGACTAAAGAGCTTAGCCCGTATTTTGACTTTATTTCGGTATGCCCTGAAGTCGGCGTAGGTATGCCAGTACCCCGTCCAACCATTCGTCTTGTTTCTAATGAAGAGCGTGTTGCATTGGTTGAAACCAAAAATCCAGAAAATGATCATACCGACAATATGCTCACTTACTCGGCCAATAAAGTAGATGAACTTCAAAGCGAGCAGCTTTGTGGTTACATCGTTTGTGCCAAGTCACCAACTTGTGGCATGGAGCGAGTCAAGGTTTACAGCAAGAACAGTGCTGCGAAAGAAGGTGTTGGCTTGTATACACAAACATTGATGCAAAAAATGCCTTGGTTGCCTGTTGAAGAGGATGGCAGACTTAACGACCCTGTATTGAAAGAAAATTTTATTACTCGAGTATTTTGTCTAAATGACTTTTACGGCTCGATGGATGGTGAGCCTACTCGTGGCAAAATCATCGACTTTCATTCGCGCTACAAACTGACGTTAATGGCACACCACCCAGAGTCATACCGCTCCCTTGGCCGCTTAGTCGCTGATGTCGCTAATTATGAAATTGAAGACTTTTACCAAGAGTATCGTTTAGGACTTATGAAGGCGTTAACGAATCGGGCTAGCCGCAAAAACAACACAAATGTGTTGATGCATTTACAAGGGTACTTCAAACGCTCACTAACTAAAGAAGAAAAAGAAGAGTTAGCGACAGTGATTCAAGACTACCGTATCGGAATGCTGCCTCTGCTAGCACCACTTACATTGATTAAGCATTACTTAAATACTTACCCAGACGAGTATTTAGCAAAACAGAAGTTTTTAGAACCGTATCCGCAGGAGATGAGATTACGCTATGGTTTGTAGTTCAGAAGAAAAACTATACGCGATCCGAGATGTCGCAGAAATCACGGGTGTAAAACCAGTTACGCTGAGAGCTTGGCAACGAAGATACAACTTGATCCAACCTCAGCGAACTGAAAAAGGACACAGACTTTATCGCCAGCAAGATCTCGATACGATTCGCGAAGTCCAGAGCTGGCTCGCGAAGGGGATTTCGATTGGTAAAGTGAAGGGGCTGCTAGGAAAAAGCGCCGATGTCGAAGTCAAAAACGAGGTTCGCACACTCGAAGAAGTTGAAAACATGCTGCTTGCGCTGTCTACCCTGAATCGAGGAAAAGCAGAGAGTTTACTTGCCTCTGTTCTTAAAGAGTATCCACTAAAACTCGTTATTGATCAGTTTATTAGCCCAGTATTTGATGCGCTAGACATGGTGAAAGGATCGCTGCGATCTTTACAAGTAGGGTTATTTCAGACTTGTTTGATCACTCGACTTGCCCTTGTTATCGATTCTGAAAACAAAGCCGCTTCCAAAGGAAAGTGTCTGCTCATTAGCTTTGAACAAAACAGAGAGTCTGAGAGTTGGATTCAAGCAGCGAAGCTTTGCGAACAAGGGTATCACACGACTTTGATCGATAAGGTTGATGATGTTTCTGGTCTACTAGATCACGAGGTCGTTGAAAATGGTTCGTTTATCTACCTTTTCTCCAACAAAGCGCTAGCTGCTAAACAAGTAGCGTCCATCAAAATGCTTCACGCACAGTTAGGTGATCGGATGGGGTGCTCTGAAGTGATAGAGAAATTACACCTAACTTAGTAGACAAAAGATAGGAGCTACCATGATTTTAGTATGGTTTCGACGTGACTTACGTACGTTAGACCACACGGCACTCAAAGCGGCATTGGATTCAGGTCAGCCTGTCGTCGCTTGCTTTATCGCGACGCCAGAGCAGTGGCGGGAGCATCACATGGCGCCGATGCAGGCAGACCTCATTGCTCGTCGCTTAGCTTGTCTTAACGAGGAGCTTGAAAGCCTTAATATTCCCTTTTTGTACAAAGAGGTACCGTCGTTTTCCGATTGTACAGATGTGATTAGTGGGTGGGCGGAAACACTTGAAGCCACGTCTGTCATGGCAAACATTCACTATGAGGTGAACGAACGAGAGCTCGATACACAAGTAAGTGAAGCGTTAGCTTCTCACGATATCGAATTTGAACTGTTTCATGACAAATGTGTGCACGCGCCAACGACGGTTCTTAATAAGCAAGGCGAATATTTTAAGGTGTTTACGCCATTCAAGCGTGCTTGGTTAACGCAGTTCCATATGCCGACGGTAGTAAAACCTCACGAGCAAGCGCCACTAAATAAAAAGGTACTCGAACAATTAGAGTCGGCTCGATTTAATTCAAGCTTCACATTTAGCTATCCTCGAGAATCCAGTGAAGACTGGCTGGCTTCGACTAATGATATTTTGAAGCAGCTTAGGGAATTTGCACGGGAGCGCAGTGACGCGTATCAAAGCGAGCGAGACTTTCCAGCTATTGATGGCACTAGCCAACTGTCTCCATACCTTGCGATTGGCGCGCTATCACCAAGGCAGTGTATTGCTCGTTTGTATGCTGAAAATCAACAAAATGACCTTACAGAAGGGAAAGCAACTTGGTTAAGTGAGATCATTTGGCGTGAGTTTTATCAGCACCTATTGGTTTTCGAACCAAAACTCGTCAAAGGCAAAGGATTTATCGATTGGGAGGATAAAATCCAGTGGTCCTATGATGAGAAAGCCTTTGAGCGATGGAAGACAGGAACAACAGGATACCCAATCGTTGATGCAGCAATGCGTCAGCTCAATCAAACAGGTTGGATGCACAATCGATTACGTATGATTGTCGCGAGCTTTCTTACCAAGGACTTACATATTGATTGGCGATGGGGAGAAGCGTACTTCATGAGTAAGCTGGTGGACGGCGATTTTGCAGCGAACAATGGTGGCTGGCAATGGTCTGCTTCTACGGGCTGTGACGGGCAGCCATACTTTCGTATTTTCAACCCGATAAGCCAAGGCGAAAAGTTCGATGATAATGGTGAATTTGTGCGCCACTGGGTACCAGAAATCAAAAGTGTACCGAACAAATACATCCATAAACCTTGGACTTGGCAGGGCTTTTCTTTACTGGAATATCACAAGCCGATGGTTGATCACAAGACAGAAAGAGAGATAACCTTACAGCTCTTTAAAAGTGCCAAGGAATAGAGTGAAATGCTTAGCAAAAAGCGATCAATGAGTTTCGCAAAACGTACCCTGCTATCTGTGTCGTTATCTTTAGTGAGTGGTCTATCATTCGCTAAGATGTACGAATTACCAGAGGATGGAAGCCGTTTAATTGGTCGCCTTGAAAACCACGTCGTGCAAGAAGGCGAAACCATGGCAAATATCGCTAAGCTCTACGATGTGGGTATGCTAGGTTTAATGGCCGCAAACAAAGGCGTGGATCCCTTCTTACCAGAAGAGGGGCATGTTCTTACTATTCCGACACAGCTAATCCTCCCAGACGTACCTTATAAAGGTATCGTTATTAATCTAGCCGAGCTGCGCTTGTATTACTTTCCGAAAGGAGAAGATATTGTCCATGTATTTCCTGTCGGAATTGGCCGAATAGGGCGCGATACCCCAGTAATGACAACGCGTATCAGCCAAAAACGACCGAACCCTACATGGACTCCTCCAGCCTCTATTCGTGCCGAGTACAAAGCAAAGGGCATTGACCTACCAGCCGTTGTTCCTGCGGGGCCTGATAATCCACTTGGTATGTTTGCATTGCGTTTAGCTTACGGGAATGGCGAATACCTAATTCATGGTACCAACAAGGACTTTGGGATTGGTATGCGAGTCAGCGCGGGTTGTATTCGTATGGACCCAAGTGACATTGAGTGGTTATTTGACAAGGTTCGTAACGGCGAAGACGTTAACATCATTAATCAGCCTATCAAAATGACACTTGAACCTGACAGAAGTGTGTTCTTAGAAGCACATGAGCCTTTGACTCGTAGTAATGGCGAGAAAGATGAACTCAAAGTGCCGAAAGAGTTAAAGTGGTGGCTGGATGAATTCGGTATGAAAAACGTGAAGGCTAAAGCAGCAATTGCTGCACAGAATGGGGTTCCTGTTGAAATAACCGCGCCTTAACGGGCGTTAAGACGCGGTATCAAATCTTACTTAGTGTAAGACTGAGCGATGTTATCGATACGCTCGTTAGCACGCTCAGCTTCTTCTTGAGCAGCCATTGCTGCTGCGCCTGATTTTTGAACGTCAGATTGAAGAGCTTGTACGTCTTGGCTTAGTTGGCTAACTTGGTTGCTTAGTTCGTCTAATTTTGCTGCATTTGCTGTTGCTGCGTCATCAGAAGAAGCACAACCGGCTAGTAGAAGTACTGAAGTTGCTGCAGCTGCGATCAACGTTTTGTTCATATAAGAACTCCTTGCTTATAGTGAAAGTCTCGCCACCAACTATTATTTTATACAGTAGCGAGGTTAAATGTGGTTACATTTTATCAGTACATGATGTAGCAAAAGTCAAAAAAACCCAAGAATTTCATGGAGTACCTGACGTCAACTTTTACCTGAGCTTAACAAAGGTGAATAGTCTATCTTCTCCCTCGCTCTCACAACAGTTTTCATAGCAGGTGTATTTGCCACGTTCCTGATATCAATAATTTAGACGATATTGACACAAATGAAAGTTTATTGGCCCAAATAACTGCTATTTACGTCGTTTTGTTGAAGAATAGAAGACATATCTGAAAGGCCTTTCACTGAACTTCACGTTCAGATGCATATCAAAAAGGCTAGGGTTTACTCTGAACTGAGCCACAAATGATGTTTTACCGTCACCACAGGGAATTAGTTTGTGTGATCTCTATCTATACTCCTATGATTTGCGGTATTATACCGAGCTTTATTTTTTTGCTGCGTTAGAGCGGAAACGACACTACAGAGCGCTCAGACGCTGACTGATTTATTGGAGAATACTTTGCAATTTAAAGATCTAGGCCTAGACAACCGATTGTTGAAGAACCTAAAACACTACGATTTTAAAAAAGCGACTGACATTCAGCAGCAGGCGATTCCTGTTGCGATTGCAGGCAAGGATCTATTGGCATCTTCGAAAACGGGTTCGGGCAAGACTTTGGCGTTTGTATTGCCAATGCTTCATAAGTCTTTAAAGACAAAATCGTTTTCTGCGAAAGACCCTCGCGCGGTTATCCTTGCTCCTACTCGTGAGCTAGCGAAACAAGTATATGGTGAGCTTCGTTCTATGCTAGCTGGCCTATCTTATGAAGCAGCACTGATTTTGGGTGGTGAGAACTTTAACGATCAAGTAAAAGCTCTGCGTCGTTACCCGAAATTTATCGTGGCGACACCAGGACGTTTGGCTGATCACTTAGAGCACCGTTCGCTTTATCTGGATGGTTTGGAAACGCTAGTTCTGGACGAAGCAGACCGTATGTTGGATTTGGGCTTTGCACCAGAGCTTCGTCGCATTCATAAAGCAGCCAAGCATCGACGTCGTCAAACGTTGATGTTCTCTGCGACATTAGATCATGCAGACGTCAATGAAATCGCGGCTGAAATGCTCAATGCGCCAAAGCGAATTGCTATCGGCGTTTCTAACGAAGAACATAAAGATATCACGCAAAAATTTTACTTGTGTGATCACCTAGATCATAAAGAGGCAATTTTAGATCGTGTTCTTTCTGAGGCTGAATACCGTCAAGTTATTATCTTTACGGCAACGCGTGATGATACTGAGCGACTAACAGAAAAGCTGAACGAAAAGAAACTGAAGGCTGTAGCACTAAGTGGTAACTTGAACCAGACTCAACGTAACACCATTATGAGTCAGTTTGAGCGCGCAGTATTTAAGATCCTTGTAACGACTGATGTTGCTTCCCGCGGTTTGGATATTGCAACTGTGACACACGTCATCAACTTCGATATGCCAAAGCATACCGAAGAATACGTACACCGAGTTGGTCGTACTGGTCGTGCTGGAAACAAAGGGGATGCAATCTCTCTTGTTGGTCCAAAAGACTGGGATAGCTTTAAACGTGTAGAAGCATACCTACAACAAGATCTTGAGTTTTCAGTGTTCGAAGATTTGAAAGGTAAGTTTAAAGGTCTTAAGCCACCTAAACCAGATTTCCGCAATAAGAAAGCGACCGCAAAGAAAGCTCGCCCTCAAGCGAAAAAATCGGCGAAAAAACCAGCTAAGCGTGACAAGAGCTTCTACAAAAACGTATCTGTGGGTGATGATGTCTTCATCCCTAAGAAAAAACCAGCGGCACCGAGCTCTGAAGAGTAAAAGCTGCTGTAGTTTCCCATTGATTTTAGTTCTTAAAAATCCGAGTGTTCGCACTCGGATTTTTTATGTCTATCGCTAGGTGAAATAGCGTCTTTCCATACTCACTCGTTTGTCAGCTTTTATATTTATCTGGTTGTATATAAACAGCATAGAACGCTAATTTAGGAAGTTATTAAGTTTTATTACCTCGGTCAAAGCAAACGTTTTTCCTCACACACTAGATAAAAATCGCACATGATTATGAAAATGATAATTGATCTCATTTTTATTTAAGGGCAGAATACGCGCCATTGTATTAATCCTATAAATGAATTCGCTCTCTATATGAAATTTACTCATGTTTTTTTAGGGCTCATAATTACCTCTAGTTCTGGCTTTGCTGCTGATGATTTCAACTGGCTTCGAGATGATGCTCGTAAAGATGAGCGAGTTCTTACCTACCTAACAGAACAAAACCACAAAACTGAACAGCACCAAAAAAGTTATCAGACGTTGACAAAAAACCTACTCACGCAGTGGGATACCATGGTGGCAGACAAAGGTGATAAGCCATGGTCGATCGTGAGTGGAAGAGAATGGACGCTAACGCGTCGCGATGGTCGTTACTTACTGTTATCCCGTGCGAGTCAACATGCACCAGAAAACGTGGTGTTCGATTTCGATGAACGACAATCTGCGCATCAGTACTACCAACTTGGTCAATGGCAAGTGAATGGTGACACGCTACTTTTCACGGAAGATATCGACGGCAGCGAACAATATCGTGCTGTGGTTGTTGATTTACTCTCCGGTCAATCTACGGAACTGGCGACGCACGTCGATAGTGGCGTATTGTTGTCACCTAACGGGAAAGTGGCATTCCTCGTTGCAAAAGAAAAGCGCACTCAGCGACCTCATCAGATCTTACGTATCTCCACTGAATCTTTGGCAAAAACAGTCCTATGGAATGAACCCAAGTCAGATTGGTTACTTTCTTTCTATCGTGCGGCAGATAGCCGTTATGCTGTGCTGCAAAGCAACAACGAGTCAACAACAGAGCAGAAGCTTGTCGACCTAGAAACGGGCACTGTCTCAGATTCATTGCGAAAGCCTGAAGTGGGTGTGGAATATTACGCGGATGTGGCGAAAGGTTACATTTATCTGAAAAGCAACCTTGAAGGAAAGTTCGCCCTTTACCAAGCCGAACTCGCACCGCTTGGCGCAACATGGCAACGCTTTACCAATCCTCGTGAGCCGCTTGAACAGTTCTACCTTTATGATGCAGGAGTTGTGGCACTTAGCAAGCCAAACAATGTGTCGACTTTGACGGTGTATTCTTACCAAGGTCAGGAAAAAGTGATACTGCCATTGGAACACGATGGTCATGTCGCTTGGCTAAGCACGTTGGGCGATTTTGAATCAAACAAGATTCGTATCCGAAGCATGTCGATGACTACGCCTCCTCAGTGGGAAGAGTTCGATGTAAAAACGCTGAATAAATCCTTGTACTCTCAAGATGCTTACCAAGACTTTGATAGTCAGCGTTATGTATCCCAACGTATTTTTATTAAGCACGACGGCGTTTCTGTCCCGGTCTCTTTGGCGTATCGCAAAGACAAATTGCACCCACAATCTCCTGTGATGATTTACGGTTACGGCGCGTATGGTTTTACGATGAAACCGTACTTTATGCCTCAGGTTATCAGTTTACTCGACCAAGGTGTGATTTACGCTATCGCCCATGTCCGTGGCGGTGGGTACTTTGGCGATGAATGGCACGAGCAAGGCCGTGGTGTGCGAAAAGCCAATTCTATTGGTGATTTTGTCGCGGCCGCGAAGGCGCTGCAAACATTCGAACGTGGCAATAGAGAGGTTTTCGCCATCGGTTCTAGTGCTGGTGGCACGTTGGTGGCCGGAGCGGTTAATCAAGATCCTAAATTGTTTTCAGGTGTCGTACTTAAAGTGCCTTTTGTTGATGTGGTTGCAAGTATGTCGGATACCTCACTTCCGCTTACCACACAGCAGTATGGCGAATGGGGTAACCCAACCAAACCTGAACAATTGGCGTTAATGAAGGCGTACGATCCGATTCTCAATATCCATAAAGACGCTTACCCACCCATGTTGGTTCAAGTCGGTTTAATCGATCAGCGCGTGCCATATTGGGAAGGCGCAAAGTATCTCGCTAAAGTTTCAGCGTTAAGTGAGCGCAACGGGCCGTACTTGTTGCAAACTGATTTTAATTCGGGCCACCAAATGGACCCACGACAAGCGCAAGAACAACAAGCAAAAGAATACGCATTTCTACTATCACTCAT
This sequence comes from Vibrio sp. Vb2960, assembly GCF_033337665.1. NCBI lineage: Bacteria > Pseudomonadati > Pseudomonadota > Gammaproteobacteria > Vibrionales > Vibrionaceae > Vibrio > Vibrio sp. Vb2960. The sequence continues at coordinate 279,807 of NZ_JAWORD010000002.1, forward strand.
TAAAACATCTAAAGCGGAGCAGTAAATGAAGCTTACCCCAGTGTCAGCGGCAGTACTTTCGGTACTTGCTGCCAGTCAAGTGCACGCCGAATCTAAGGTTTTCTCAATGGAAGAGGTGGTGGTAACCGCCAATAAAATCGATCAGCCATTGTCAAAAGTGGCAGGTAGTGTCGCGGTTATCACAAACGAGCAAATCGAAGAAAGAGGCGAGACCGAGCTATATGACGTGCTGCGTAACGAACCTGGTGTAAGCGTGACGGGCGGTGCAGGACGTCCGCAAAACATTACCATCCGTGGTATGACGGGTAACCGCATTATGATCGTTCGTGATGGCATTCGTTCTGCGGATGGCTTCGGTGCGAATGACATTAATGATGCCGTTGGGCGAGATACTTTTGATTTATCCAATTTTGAATCGCTGCAAATCATTAAAGGGGCAAGTTCTTCGGTGCATGGCTCTGGCGCGATCGGCGGTGTGGTGATTTTAGAATCCAGTCAGCCGGGTGATTTCTTAAAAGACAAAGACTTCTACACCGATGTTTCCGGTACTTACACCGATATCAGCAACAAGTACAAAGGCACGAGTAATCTAGCTTTCCGTTCCGGTGATACAGAGAGTTTGTTTAACGTTTCATACTGGCAAGGACAAGAGACACGTAACTTTGATGAAGATTTGTATAACCGCGACCTCGATGGTTACAGCGGTGCTTATACGATCAACCACTTTTTCAATGAAGAGGTGATGTTGAAAGCCAAAGCGGAACTCTACACCCAGAACCAAGAGCGTTTGGAGGGTTCACCGTCCATTCAACCTGATGGAATTTGGCATATTGAAGACTTTGCTGAGGATGAGACCACAGAAGAGTACAGCGCTTATATTGGTGCAGAGGTGACTCCGATTAATCCAACTTGGTTCGAAGAGTTGGATACCAAAGTTTACTGGCGTCACACCGAAGTGGTGGAAGACACCAACCGTTTAATGCGCCAAGTGGATCATAATGGTTTGATCACCAAGCGTCGCGAGCTGGAACACAAAACCTTCATTGACGAAACAATTGGCTTCCGTGGCGATTTCACCAATACGATTTATGCAGCAAATGCTGAGCACCAATTGGCTTACGGTGTTGAGCTTTCTACAGACTATTACGAACGCACAGATAGCGACTCCAAGATTGATTGGAACGGAGTAACACCTTCGACCAAACAACCTTTCGCTCCTGCTCGTGCTTATAACATTGGCTTGTATGTCCGAGACATGGTGGAACTGGATAAATGGACCATCACAGGTGGCCTACGCTTTGATGCGCACCGTCTCACGCCAGACGGTGCGGGTGAAGTGGGCGGCTTCCCATTAAAAGACATGGATAGCTCAGAGGTATCTCCAAGTCTGTCGGTTTCTCGTGAAGTATTTGCCAACAACATTGCTTATGTATCTTATAACCATGGTTACCGTGCTCCGGAATACGATAAAGCGTATGGCTTCGTAAGCCACGACTTTGTGCCGCTCACGCCGTTTGTCATTGCACCAAACATGGATCTAGAAGCTGAAACTTCCGACTCATTTGAAATCGGTAACAAGTTCGATAACGGTCGTGCGTATGTCTATGCGTCTTTGTTCTACAACAAGTTTGAAAACTTCATCGACGTTGTGACCACGGGCTTTGACTCAAGCAATGGTAATTACATTAAACAATACCAAAACCTCGATGGTGTCGAGACGTATGGTGCAGAGCTTTCTGCAGGTTACGCGATCACTAAGCGATGGAACATCAGCACCAAGTTTGGCTACGTAGATGGCAAAGATGCGGAAGGCGAATACGTTCGAAGCATTACGCCATTCGAAGGTAACGCTCAACTGAAATACGCCAACCAAGACTTCAATGCTTACGTGGCTTGGAACTGGGCCGCGGCCATGGATCGCGTTCCTAAATGCCAGACCACGCTTGGTCTAGCGACAGAGTGCGCGCAGACAAGTGCGTGGAATACGTTTGATATTGGCGCAACTTACCACGTTTCCAAAGACCTTCGTGTTAGCGCAAACATCATCAACCTGTTCGACAAAGAATACATCCGATACCAAGACGTAGCGGGTATCGCTGAGGAAAGTAAGCGTTACTCAACTGAGCCTGGGCGCTACTTCACGCTAAATGCAAAATACGAATTCTAGGACGAAATCATGAAGCTAAAACCATTGGCGTTTTCGCTGCTTATTGCTTGTACCCCTGCGGCACAGGCTGCAGAGTGGGATTATCCCGCAACGGACTCTGTGGTAACGAATGAAGCGCAAGCGAAAACTTATCTAGACAGCCACTACTCGGAAGCGGGCGAGTTTAAGTTCCGTTACAAAACCCAGTCTCAGCTTGGTGAGCATTACAATTTTGATGTTTGGGTAAACGGTGAATATCAAGCACAGCGCACCCTCGTAGTAACAACCGATAAAAATCATCACGTTGTGCGAGTGTTTAAGAGCCTTGAAGATACGATCATTCGTAACGGCAAACCAACAGTTGCAATGGAATTGGAATCACCTCGCCAACTGCAAGCACAAGAGCCACCTGCTTTGAGCTCTGGAAGTCTGGTTGATGTTGAGGTTTCTTTGTTCAACCCAGATCTTCGCACCATGCAACAGCAAGCGGCACCAGAATCGACGTGGTCAGCACTATCCGATTACCCTCAGCCGATCGAGTACGTCACCAAGCCGATTGAGGTTTTACAGTCCGGCGGTAAGTTCTATTTGTCTAACCCAAGATTGAAGCAAGTGGATGCGACGGGCTTATTTGCAGCCCCGACACCTGGTGAAGCGCCTGTACTTGATACGTTGGGTTTTCTCAGCGCAGAAGGGGTTCAAGCATTTGACAGTGTTGATGAGATGCAAAGTACCGAGTTTGGTGACAATGCGTTTCCACAGTTGATGGCTTTTTATCATCTTGATAGCTCGATCCAATATCTGACAAGCCTGACTTACGATTTGTTTGATGAACCGCTTCGTTTTGATGCTCGCGGTTTATCAAAAGATAACTCTACTTACTATTACGGTCCGAAAGCACTCATGCTGGGTGTCGGTGGTGTTTCTCCGGATGCAGTCGATGCTGATGTCGTGATACACGAACTTGGGCATGGCATTCATTATCAAATTGTACCGGATTGGGCGTACGGTCACACTGGTGCTATCGCAGAAGGTTTTGCTGATTACTGGGCGGGCAGCGCGAGCTACCGCACTCAATATTTGGATGCTTCGCGTCGTGGTCAAGAATTCGAGTTAGATACGGTGTTCAACTGGGACGGTGTGTTCGGAACACGCAAAACAACTCGTAGCTTATGGAACCAAAGAGCTCGTTACTTCGAGGGTTCAGAGTATCCAGCGCACGTTAGTGTGGGCGGTGAACTAGGCGACGAGTTATGGTCAACGCCACTGTTCCAAGCACTTAAAGCATCGGTTGAACGATACGGTGATGATACCGATAACGTGTTCCGCGAGTTTGACGCCATTGTACTTGAAGGCATGTACGGCATTGGTCGTGGCGTGAAAATGCATGATCTGGCGGAATCGACCGTGTTTGCCGCAAAAACTTTGTTCCCAAATAAAGACTACGCCCAATTCCTGACGGACAGCTTCAACAGACACAACTTACTTAAAGCGCCTCTTCGTGTTCGCTATGACGCTCGATACATCGCACAAGGTCAAGACGTTGGTTTGAGCCTGAGCCAAACTGGCCGCGAAGCGAGCATCAAAGGACAATGGCAGCTAAACAACGCATCTGTTTTCGACTTTGATGAAACGCTTTCTGACTCGACCTCAATGAAGGTGGCGTTACCAAGCGGTCTAACATGTGGCACGCAATTCGATTCCTCTATTTCATTGGATTATCAATTTGCTGAAGGCCTAAAGACTCACCAGTGGAGTGAAAAGGTGATGCTGGTTAATGGTACGCCAGAGCTCGATATCCAGCCTCAATCAGTGAATTCCGCTTTACCGGAGCAGGGCGACAGACTGTTCTCTCAGACGCTATCGGACAAGTCACGCACGATTGATGATTCGTTTGCGGTTTACCTGAACATCGAACATGACTCACTGCAAGATCTGCAAGTGACGCTAGTGTCTCCACAAGGCAAATCGGTTGTGCTACTTAGCCATCAATCAAGCAATACCAAAGGATTTAAAGGTTACTTCACCGCTCAGTATGACGAGGAGTTACAAGCACTTGTCGGTCAACCGAGTTGGGGTACTTGGCGTCTCGAAGTGTCTGACCGCGTGTCAGGGAACTCTGGGGTGTTGAAAGAGTGGGGTGTGAGTCACTTTGCTCAGTATCAGTGTAGTGCTGATACCACTAAAGAAAGCAGTGGCGGTGGTTCAGGTGGCAGTGGTTCGCCTTGGACCTTGTTAGGACTTTTCCTGCTTTCAATGGTGAGAGTGATTCGCTCTCGTTAATTAAAATCAAAAGAAGATAAAATCTATGAAGTTTCAATATTCTTTCGTTGCTATGTCACTAGCCCTTGCTGGCTGTGGCGGAGGTTCTGGTGGTGACACGTCGGCACCGACCTATGATGTAGCTGGCACCATCGTTTCTGCAGGTACACTTCTTGATACGCCAGTCTGCATCGATTTAAACCAAAACTACGTTTGTGATACTACTGAACCGAGTGCTAAAACGGATAATGCCGGTAAATTTAGCCTGACTTCAAGCGACAAAAACGTACTAACCAGTACCATTCTTGCTCAAGTTGATCAAGGTTCAAACCAAACGTTGCGTCTTGCGGCTCCGGGCCAAAATTTAGCAACGGGCAACACGGTCAATGGTGTAACAACGTTGCTCGCGGGTCTTGTAATTGACGGTAAAACCGTTGCTCAAGCTGAAGAGATTGTGAAAGCACAACTCACCGATGCCGGTGTTTCTCTGTCTGGAACGGTAATGTCTAACGCAGAAGCCAGCGAGCTAGATAAGCTAGAGCAAAACACGGTTGCACTATTAGCTGCAATGCAGCCACAACAAATGACCCAAGGCGTAGCGCTGCTTGCTCAAAGCCTTAGCTTCCAGGGTAAATCATTGGCCTCTGATCTTCTGTCTGAAGTGGAAGTGAGTGCATTTGCTGAAGAAATTGTAGCGGTTGCTGAACAAACGGTTGGTAGTAACGATACGGGCGCCGTTCTTTATTTTGCTGAAGGAGCAGCAGACGTAGCAGAGGTTCAAGCGTCTTACCCTGGTCAAGATGCGGAATACGGCTTCGATAAAGAGGACAAGCAAACGTCGACAGGCGCTGGCTTTAAGTTCGTTAAGCTAGATTCACAAGGTGCAGCTTTAGCTGCAGATGCGACTGAGTGGGCTTGTACTATGGACGAGCGTACTGGTCTTGTTTGGGAAAATAAGAGTGCGGATGCGAGCTCGGTTCAATTTAAAGATCGCCTATTTGCGTTTGAGTCTGAAACATTTAAGCCATTTAGCAAAGATGTAGAGCTTGCAGGTTGTAAAGACGCTGGTGATGAAGTTTGTACCACTAGCCAATATGTTGAGTACATAAACAAACAATCGTTATGTGGAATCACTGGTTGGCGCTTGCCTACTTACCGTGAAACATATGACTTATTAGACTTTGGTGAACAAACACTGTTCGCTCCGAACGAGGAATATGCGCCACACAACGTGTATGGTTTCAATGTTAAATACTTCCCACAGCAAACGATAGGCAGTCCTTATTTAGAGTATGGTGCGTTTTGGCATAGCGACTTTACGTTTGTGAATACATCATCACAGCTCGTTGATGCTGAGGTTTATTTTCCTGCAATTATCTCTCGGGGCGTAGATAGAGGCACTATTTCACTCGTCGATATTCGCTCAAGCAACACAAGTGCAGACGCCGATGACTCATACCAATTCCCAATCCGTCTAGTAGCAGTAAAGGGCCAATAAGATGAAGAAATTAATAACTGTACTATCTCTTGCTTTGGCTTCTCAAACTGCAATGGCTGCACAAGAGTGTTCTACTGACTTTGCTAAAACGGCACCTAACACGCGTTATACATATTCTGATAACGGTACCGTAACTGACTTAAAAACAGGTCTTACATGGATGCGCTGTCCAGTTGGTATGACATGGAATGTAGGAAATCAAGAATGCCAGGGGACGCGATCTACAATGTCATGGCAACTCGCTCTCTCCACAGCCAAACAAATTCGTAATAAGGACGGCAACCATCCTCTTCACAATTTTGCTGACAAAAAAAATTGGCGACTAGCAAATATCAAAGAGCTGGTATCTCTAACTGAGCGAGCTTGCCACAGCCCAGCCATAAATAGTACAGGGTTTGCTAGCGGCTATAGTCTGACAGATGGAGATGATGTTCTAGGGCGTTATGTCTGGAGCAACACACCTAATGGCGACGGTAAGCATGTTGCAACTTTTGATACGACTAATGGTGAGGTTTTCAATAGAGATCCGTTAAACTCAAGTTTCAAAAGTTCTCTCTTGTTAGTGACAGATGAATAATAATTATTACGTTAATAAGGGTTGATAGCTTTGCCTTTATAATAAGCTCCGCCAGTGCGGAGCTTTTTCTTTTCTAACCTTTGGAACTTATCGTGTTGAGCAGAGAATTTAAACTTGGAACTGCTTAAGCTGATGTTTTTGGTTTTCCGCTAAGCCAGAAAGCTCTTGAGCGGCAGCGGCGGATTGCGTAATGCCAGTGACGTTCTGGCTCACTAGTTCATAGATATTCGTTAAGTTGTTGTTGATATCAGCCGTGACCTGTTTCTGCTCTTCTGATGCGGTTGCAACTTGAGTGTTGATTGAGTTCAGATCGGCGATAGCATTACTGATATTAGCAAGTGATTGGCTAACTTCTTGTATCAGAGCTTGGTTGTCTGACAACATGGCTAAGCTGGAATGCATACTTTCATTTGCGTGACCAGATTGTTGCTGTAGCTCTTCTATAATGGTTTGGATCTCTTTGGTGGACTCCTGAGTTCGCGCTGCCAGCATACGTACTTCATCGGCCACTACCGCAAAGCCTCGGCCACTTTCGCCCGCTCGTGCAGCTTCAATCGCTGCATTCAGTGCAAGTAGATTCGTTTGCTCAGAAATACCTTCAATCACTTCGATCACGCGACCAATGTGTTCTGATTGTTCTTTTAGCGAAGTCACGACGGCAGCGGCTTCGTTAAGTTGTTCCGCCATCTTTTCACTTGCGCGAGTACTTTCCCCAAACATGCTTATACTTTGTGAGGTTAACGTACGTGCTTGATTTGATGCACTATCGGCTTCTTGTGCATTGGTCGATACTTCAGCTGCGGTCGACTCTAGCTGATTGATCGCCGAGGCTACTTGCTCAACTTCTTGCTTTTCTTGATCCGAGTTGACGCTGCTTTGAGTCATAACAGTTGCTAACTCGGTTGATGCTGATGCCACATCTTCACTAATGCGAACCAATGCGCTTACAGTTTCACGCAGTTTTTCTATGGTCTGGTTTACATCTCGAGCCAGCTGAGACACTTCGTTTTTCCCGATGGCTTCGGCCTTAACTAGTAGGTTTCCCTTCGCGACTTCCTGCATCGTTACTTGAAGGTTACGAATCGGCGCAACGATGTAGCTGGCGAGTACCCAACTAATAAGTGAAGCGGCACTCAAGATCACCGCAAGCGAGACGGCGCTGTAAGTTAGCGTGGTTGAATGTTGTTCGCCATTCGTTTCGACTTCATCGGTGACGATTTGATTCAATTGTTTAGATAGTTTGTCGATGGCGTTGATCATCGCTTCGCCAGCTAATCGATACTCAGCCATTGCAGATTCGTACTTTTGATTGAAATCAGAGGTGGTGTAATCAGAAGAGTGTTTAGTGGTGAGCAGAGGTGTCATGGTAACGCGAGTGAAATCAACATAGTGATTCATGGCCTTACGCATAGCATTGACTTCATTTTGAACGCCAGGGAGATTGTCGATGGAGTTAAGAAAATCGCGGTTTTTGTTTTGTCGCTCAGAAAGCTCTTGGTTGAGAGACTGAACATCTTCGGCTCTAAATAGACTATAAATGGCTTTGATGCGCATGGCGTAAGTGTTGTCTACGATGCCGCTAATTTCCTCTTTGTGAATGATTAGCTTATGGGTGGAAGCCGAAACCTTATTGAATGCTTGATCGAGTTTACCGATTCCGACACTCAGTCCAATGATGAGTAATATAACTGTGAATAGAACAGGCAGAAAAACCTGAAGTTTAATAGAAAGCGTACTAAGAAATTGACGCATGAGATTGACCCTCTATCGGTTTGATTATTATCTTTTTTATAAATAAGCATTTCGATTTTAATTGTTACATTCGCCAAATCAATGAGTTACTCATATCTAATTGTTATGAAATGTACCAAAATCGATGGGGTTATCATCTTGAACATGAGGCAACTTATAAAAACGTTACGTTCAAATTGAGAGAGGGATAAGTCGCGGAATTAATAGTTAGAAATGACAACGTGTCATAGAGGGTTCAACTAAGTGAAACACAACTGTCATATTCAAATTCTAAAGTGAGCACCGTTCAAGTGAAACACAACGGCAATAAAGCCACTTAAGGAAATTGTGATGAAAAAGACAGTAATCGGTGCAATCGCACTTCTAGGCGCAATGGCAGTGACTCCTGTTTCTGCTAAAGAAACTATCTCTGCAGTGGGTTCTAGCAGCGTAACTCCACTGATGGAAGTTTTCTCTGAAACGTACATGAAGAAGAACCCTAACGTATTTATCGAAGTTCAAGGTCCTGGTTCTTCAGCTGGTGTAAAAGCAGCGAAAAATGGTTCAGCAGACCTTGGTATGTCTTCTCGTAATCTAAAAGACTCTGAAAAAGAATCAACACTAATCGAAGAAGTGGTTGCTCGTGATGGTATCGCAGTGGTTGTTAACCCACAAAACAAACTGCCAGGTCTAACAGCCGAGCAAGTGACTGCAATCTACAAAGGCGAAGTATCAAACTGGAAAGAAGTCGGTGGTGCAGACAAGCCAATCGTAGCCATTACTCGTGACACGGCTTCTGGTACTCGTGGCGCATTTGAAGACATCATGTCTCTAAAAATGAAGATTTCTGGTAAGAAAGTATCAGCTATCTCTCAACGTGCTCAAGTTGCAAACGGTAACGGCGCACTGAAAACAATGGTTGCATCTAACCCATACGCAATCGGCTACATTTCTCTTGGTACTGTAGACAACACTGTTAATGCGCTAGCAATCGACGGCGTTGATGCAACGGTAGCTAACGTTAAAAACGGTTCTTACAAAGTAGCGCGTCCATTCCTTGTTCTTTACAAAGAAGGCAAGCCATCAACAGAAACGCAAAAATTCCTAGACTGGATGCTAACTGACGAAGCGCAAGCGCTAGTTGACCAAAAAGGTTACATCTCAGTTAACTAATCCCATTGGGACTCTAAAGTTTGCTCAGCCCAACGTTTAGGGCTGAGCCTTTTCTATCCATTGTGTTCAACGGCATTGCCCAGAACCGTGAGATTTTTAAATGACCATCGCAACAAATAGTGAAAAGCTTATGAATACTGACGCTAGAGCTATCAGCAAGTCAGGCCTACGCGAGAAGCGTCGTGTAGACTGGAAAGAGCGCATCTTCCACGGCTTGTTCCTAACGAGTGCCGTAATCGGCATTGTTTCATTAGCCGTTATTGCATACTTCATCGTTCGAGAGAGTATTCCGGCATTCCAAGAAGCAGGCGTATCGGGCATTGTCTTAGGACAAAACTGGTTACCACCTGCGCTTTACGGTGTCGCCACCATGATTGTGGCATCTATCGTATCGACGGCTGGTGCTGTCATTGTTGGGGTTCCAATTGGTGTTCTGACCGCCATTTTTATCGCTGAAATCGCACCAAAGCGATTAGCAGACATTATCCGTCCAGCGGTTGAGCTGCTAGCCGGTATTCCTTCAGTGGTCTACGGTTTCTTCGGTCTGGTTATTATCGTTCCATTGATTCAGAAGGTATTTGATGTACCTGCAGGTAACACTATCTTGGCCGGTATTATTGTTCTTGGTGTGATGATTCTACCAACAGTAATTACGGTATCTGAAACGTCTATCCGCGCTGTCCCTCGTACTTATAAAGAAGGTTCTTTGGCACTGGGCGCATCGAAAATCTACACCATCTTTAAGTTGCTCGTTCCAGCGGCTCGCTCAGGCATCATGACAGGTGTGATACTGGGTATCGGTCGTGCGTTGGGTGAGACCATGGCGATTATCATGGTTATGGGTAACGCGCCGGCAATGCCAGAAGGCATCCTTGATTCGGCTCGTACACTAACTGCAAACATCGCTATTGAAATGTCTTACGCAAGTGGTGTTCACGCGAACGCACTTTACGCTACAGGTGTAGTACTTCTGGTCTTCATCATGTCGTTGAACGCTGTACTACTGTACCTAAACCGAGAAAAAGCGAAGTAATCGCTCGTTAAAGGTGACTATTATGGATCGCGCAAAACTGAAAAAAGCACGCCAGTTCAAAGATAATGTCTTTAACGCATTTGTCTGGATCTCGGCAGCACTAACGGTAGGTTTTTTGTTCTGGATTATCTGGTACATCCTATCAAACGGTCTACAACACGTAGATTGGAACTTCATTACTGATAACTATACGCGCACAGGTGAAGAGCATGGTATCTTCCCAATGATTGTGGCGACCATTTACATGGTTATCGCTTCTATCGCAGTGGCAGCGCCACTCGGTATCATGACGGCAATCTACTTGACCGAATACGCGAAAGTGGGTAGTCGTTTGGTGAAAATCATCCGATTCTGTACCGAGTCATTGGCGGGTATCCCGTCGATCATTTTCGGCCTGTTTGGTATGACTTTCTTCGTGGCGATTCTTGGCCTTGGCTTCTCGATTCTGTCGGGTGCATTGACGCTAAGTATCCTAATCCTGCCAGTTATCATCCGTACAACGGAAGAAGCGTTGATGGCAGTACCACAAACGTACCGTGAAGGCTCTTATGGCCTCGGTGCTTCTAAGATTTACACTATCTGGCGTTTGATTCTTCCGAGCGCAATGCCAGGTATCTTAACCTCGGTCATTCTAAGTATTGGTCGTGTCATTGGTGAGTCTGCTCCAGTATTCCTGACAGCAGGTATGGTTGCACGTATTCCTGATTCTTTATTGGATTCAGGTCGTACGCTAACCGTTCACCTATACAAACTGACTACCGAACTGTTTACCGTTGAAGAATGGAATCAGGCTTACGGTACGGCAACAGTGCTTATCGTAGTTGTTCTCTTGATCAACATGGTAACGAAACTGATTGCTAGACGTTTTAACACCGCAACTTACTAACAACACTAATTAAGAACGCACGTTAAAAGACACGAATTCAAGAATTAAGAGATTAAGACAATGAACAAATTTGATATTGAAAACCTAGACCTATTCTACGGTGACAACCAAGCACTGAAATCGATCAACTTACCAATTCCAGTTCGCCAAGTAACTGCACTTATCGGCCCGTCAGGTTGCGGAAAATCAACGCTTCTACGCTGTTTGAACCGAATGAATGACCTAATCGAAGGCGTGAAAATTACAGGTAAATTGGCGATGGACGGCGAAGATATTTACGGCAACATTGATGTTGCTGACCTTCGCATCAAAGTCGGCATGGTATTCCAAAAGCCAAACCCATTCCCGATGAGCATTTACGAGAACGTGGCTTACGGCTTACGTGCTCAAGGTATCAAAGACAAAAAGACAATTGATGAAGTGGTAGAGCGTTCGCTGCGCGGTGCTGCACTTTGGGATGAGGTGAAAGATCGCCTTAAATCACACGCATTCGGTCTTTCTGGTGGTCAGCAGCAACGTTTATGTATTGCACGTACAATCGCGATGGAGCCTGATGTGATTCTGATGGATGAACCAACGTCGGCACTTGACCCAATTGCGACACACAAAATCGAAGAACTGATGGAAGAGCTAAAGAAGAACTACACCATCGTTATCGTGACTCACTCAATGCAACAGGCGCGTCGTATCTCTGACCGCACTGCGTTTTTCCTAATGGGTGAACTGGTTGAGCACAACGATACGCAAGTGATCTTTAGCAACCCTCAAGACGACCGTACTCAAGGCTACGTAAATGGTGATTTCGGTTAATCCACCGTATTTACAAGCATAACTAAATAACTATAAGCGATGGTAACTTTGCCCCTCTTGATGAGGGGCCTTTTTCTTTTTAAGTCGTAGGCTTAAAACATCTACCAACACAAAAATCTTGTAAATAAGTACAACTTTCCTCCCCAGTTTATAAAGCATGTAACTTATGTGAAACATGGCTTTAAAAGTGCTGAAGAGTTCTCGAATGTAACACTAAGTCTGATAATTTTGCGAATGACTTAACAGCTCAAATTTGAACGTATTGATTGCATATCATGGCCTAAGTAGTTTTTTATCGAGGATAAAAAAGTAGATTAGGTTGGTAGGGTGAGTTTAAGAAGTTTTACAAGAAAAGTGTCTTCAACGAGGGACCATCGGTTGCTAGCGGAGGCAATCTTTGATCATTTAGAGAGTCTGTTCTCCCCTCAAGCCCTCGCTATTTTTGAAGATCCTTCAATTAACCCTCGTCATTCGATGAGCTTCTCTCGCGGAGAGCTTTACCCAACCCAAAACTATCCTGAGACATTCTGGGAGTGGGCAAGTCAGTTTGATACCTCTGAAAGCATCATACCTCTGGCGATCAACACTTGTAACTGGAATCACACCCGAGATTTAGGGGGTGACAGTTACATCATGATGCTCGACAACACGCCTATCAAACGTACCTACCTACTGATTCAATCTGTACATGCTCGCACAGCACATAATATCTATGAAGAAAGTTACGACGCAATGCAACTCGCAGCGGCGCGTTGGCAATGTATTCGTGCTGAAAAAAATGCCTCGAAAGAGATTAGGCACAGAGATATTCGTGAAGCGCAATATGTTGATGAGATTAGCCAACGCGAGCGCTTTATCGAAAATATGAAGTTAGTTCAGCAAGTTGCACTCGAAATCTCTAATCCTGATTCTTTAAAGGACTTGTACTACAAAGCCGTCGAAGCGTTACGTGAACGACTTGGGTTTGATCGCTCTACACTGATGCTTCTCGATATGAAAAAGCGCAGCTTCAGTGGTACATACGGCACGGATGAGTCAGGAATTACGATTGATGAATTTCACACACAATACGATTTACACCAACTTAGCGAGGAGTATATCACCGCGTTATCTAGCCTCGAGAGCAACTTAGTGATTGTAGAAGACGCGCCAATATACACAGCAGGCAAGGTCATCGGGCAGGGCTGGAATGCGATGTTGATTTTACGCGATGGCAATGAACCGTTTGGGTGGTTCGCGCTAGATAACTTTATTCATCGTAAGCCGATAACGGCATATCAAAAACAGATGTTGGACTCGTTTGGTTCACTCTTCTCTCAAATTTACATTCGTAAGCGCCAAGAACAAAACGTACGCATGTTGCATTCAAGCATGGTTGAGTTATCACGTTGCACTACTGTCAGCGGAGTATGTAAATCGGCCGTCACTTTCGCCATTAAAAATCTTGGTATTGATCGAATGGCGGTGTTTTTAACTGATGAAAATTGCTCTTACATGCAAGGAACGTGGGGTACCGATATTCAAGGTAACGTGGTGGATGAATCTTACTTCTTTGGCGAAACCCAAGATTTCTCTCTTATAAATTTGGCTCGCTCAATGCCAAACGAAGTCGCATTTGAAGAATCAGTGCCTATTTATCATGACTGTAATATTGTTGGCTTTGGTTGGGCTGCGATGACGGTATTGACTTCAAATAGCAGTGGTCCTATCGCTTTTATCGCTGTTGATAATTTGCTGACACGTGCGCCGTTAACTTCTCAGTTACGTGAAGTGATTCGTATGTTCGCGTCCAGCTTAGCTGAAGTATTGCAACGTACTCAAGCTCAAGAGGCTATTCGCGAATTAAACGAAAACTTAGAGCTGGAGGTTCAGAACCGAACAAAAGAGTTGGAGGAAGCCAATCGACAGCTTGAGGTACTTTCTAAGCTCGATCCTTTGACGCGTCTTGGTAATCGCCGCATGTTAGAACATGTGATGCAAAAATATTGTGCCCTAGAGTGTGAAGACGACATGTCGTTTGGCCTGATCCTGATTGATATTGACCATTTTGGCTTATTCAATAATCACTATGGTCATCTCGAAGGCGATATCGCATTGATGCGAATTGGCTATATCTTGGATCATCATACCAAAGGTGAAGATGAAGTTTTTTGCCGTATCGGAGGTGAGGAGTTTGCGTTGCTCATGATTGGTTCTGATCAAGAGGAGGTTCGACTGAGAGCAGAGTGCATTCGTCAATGTATCGAGGGCGAGGGGATAAAGCATCGACATAACCCAGAAGGAGAGTTACTTACCGTTTCAGTCGGTTACTCTTGTTATAAAGCGAAAGGCAAAGACTTTAATTTCGACCATTTATATCAGTTGTCGGATAAGGCACTCTATCAAGCGAAGAATCATGGGCGAAATTGTGTAAGGCGATACGAATACGAGCCCCAAGTGTTTGTTGAGTAAGTGATGTTCATAAGAGCAACTTGATAGGGAATAGGTGGCGGTTGGTGCTCTAGATAAAACCGCTAAAGCAAATCTGACCGCATAAGATAATGGGCAGCTCATGAGAGCTGCCATTGTTATCTAGTTATTTATAGCTTTTCGAGTTGGTGGTCGGTTTTCGTTACGTTTGCTTTGCCAAGGTTTTGAATTTTCGCTAGCAGCGAATCAGGGCTCCAAGGTTGTTGGTTGGCACTAAAATACGCTTGATTCATGGCATTAAGCTCTTGCTTAATTGCTTGTACGTCGCCAGGGTTTAGCCTGTCTTGATGAGTGGTTAAATACTCATTTACAGAGCGTTCAATTTTCGCAGCATCGCCCTCTTCGATGACTTTTTTTAGCGCGTCGATGCAAAGTGGTTGTTCAGTATTTGAAACCGTTCCACTCGCTGTTATTGACCGCTTTTTCCATGCCCAAATAGTGATTCCCAATGTCATTATCCAAAGCCCTAAGAAAACAAAGGTTAATGTTCGCCAGAGACTGTTTACATCGCCGCTTGATTCAGGACTAGGGGCTGACACTAAAGGCGCTGAAAGAGGCGATTCCGGCAACGTGATTAGCCCAGTGTCATTTTTCTCTACGTCTAATGTTAGCTCTGGTAACGTTGTTTTCTTCGCTTCATCATTTTGACTGTCCCACCAGTTCAAGTCGTATCCTGGTAAGGTATATTTCCCGGCCTCTGTAGGAATAATGACTTGCTTCACCGTCATGGTAACGGTGCCATCTCTCGCGCTATCGAACTTAGGTTGTTCGGGATACACGCGCAGTGAACTCGGGTAACTAATATTGACTCGTGGCAGATATTCGGCTTGTGTACCGCGAGCCTTAACTTGAATGGTTCGAGTGAGTGAAGAGCCTTGTTTTACTGTGTTGATCGCGTTAGTCGACAATAGATTACCTTGATCGTCTTGCCAGCTCTGTGTCATTTCTAACGCTGAAGCAGGAAGCCATTCACCTTTAAATTCGCTCGGAATCGGTTTGACCGTGATTGGCATGCGTTCCGCTTTGGTGTTGATAGGCATTATTTTGGTTGAGCCCGTCAAGCTGTCGCCATAAATATAAGAACCGGTCAGTTTAGGACCTATCAAGGTATAAGTGCCTGGTTGATTGGCCGTTAAGCGAAACGACTGCTCTATGACCGCTACTTCTAACCCATTTAAGATCCTCTGTCTTTGTTGTAAGCCACCCAGTGCCTCAAGCTTCATGCCTTCAATCTGCGGAGGTACTATTTGCGGGTTATCTAGGCGTCGAGTGTCCGCTTTAATTAGAAGTTGTATACGTAATGTTGCAGATTGCTGAGGGTAGAGCGTACTGTTGTCGACCGTAATATTGAAGCTAAATAGATCATCAAGATTGGGGTCTGTTTGGCTCGCGTTGACACGTAGTTTGATCGGCTCCGTTTTCATGCCATCAGCGGAAAAACTTGGAATAGTCAGAACACCTTCTTTCATTGGTGCAATTGAGATACTCCACTCGGTACGCACTGATTTTCTTCCGTTAATGTTATTGCTAGAGCGGCCATAACGAGGTTGACCTAAGAAGAAGTCTTTCTCTAGAACATTGAAGTCGATTGAGTCTGAGCTGAGCTCAGTATCTGAAATGATTCTGAGGTTAATCACTTCATTCTTGGCTACTTGTGTTTTATTCACACTAGCTTGAAGTGTCTGTGCCATCACCGAGAAACTGGATATTAGGCTGGCCACAAAAATAAAGACCAGTTTTACGCCTTTGTTCATCACAGGCTTACCACTCCTTTTGAGATTGTTGTGGAGGTTGTTTTTGTTGCGCTTGAAGTTGCATTTGCGCACGGATCAAAAAGCTTGGGTCGCGAGCACTTTCTACTGCTTCTAGTCGACGGAACTCAGGATCATCCTGATGCATTTTTTCGGGATGCGCTTTAGCCTGTATTGGTTCACCTTGATCCTTCACTTGCTTGTCATCTCGTTGCGGTTGATGTTGTTCCGTTTTTTGTTTTTCTTTTTTATTTTCAGAATCTTGCTGATTTTGTGACTGTTGTCCTTGCGCTTCTTTCCCTTCGTTTTGAGACTTTTGTTGCTGTTGCTGTTGCTGTTGCTGTTGCTGTTGCTGTTGCTGTTGCTGTTGCTGTTGCTGTTGCTGTTGCTGTTGCTGTTG